>NZ_JBITDA010000021.1:0-149100 GCF_044453765.1 Streptomyces sp. NPDC051636
CGAACCGTGACCTCGACACTCACAGTCCGCGCCGGGCTCCGTTCCCATGTCAACCCACCCGACCAGCCACAACACCGCTTAACTTCCCGGTCTTGCCCTTTAGGGGTCCAGCCGTGCTCGCGGAGGCGGTCGAGGACGGCGGCGGCGTACCCGGGGGCGCGGCGCGCGGGGAACCACAGGAGCCGCTGTCCGGTCAGCTGGTCCCAGGTGAGTTCCGGGTGGCGGGCGAGCGCGTGGTCCGGGCGCAGGACGATGCCCAGCGGTTCGTCCGTGAGGGTGCGCAGCAGCAGGCCCGCGGTGTCCACGGGCGGACGCAGGACGCCGAAGGCGAGTGCCCCGGAGCGGAGGAGGTCCGGCCGGCGGTGGGAGTCGACCTGGTCGTAGGTCAGCCGTAGTGCGCCACCGTCCGTGATGAGCTGTTCCGCCATGGCGATGACCGGCCGCGCGGCGCCCCGGCAGACGCCGACGGTCGCGGTCCCCGGGAGCGAGCGCGCCGCGGCGATGGACGCGTTCCGCACGGCCTGTTCGCCCGCGGGATGGTCCGCTTCGCCGGGCCGCTGGAGCCCCGCACGGGGGGCCTGATCGTCGCCGAGGGCGAGCCTGCGGCCATCGAGGCGGCCGTGGCCTCGGACCCGTTCGTCACGAGCGGCGCGGCCACCGCGGAGATCCTCCGCTTCCGGCCCACCTGGACGGCATCACCGAATCACCCCATGTTGCGCTCATGACCCCGGCGACTTCGGGTAGCCGACACTGCGATGGCACCTCAGCCGCCCGTGCCGTAACGACACGAACCCCACCCGAAGGCCCATGGAACATGGTCATGCCGCTCAGGAAGCAGGCGACGGAAGAACGGCGATCCCGTGCGCCGACCCCCCTGCGCTACAGCGCCACCTGGGACACCGACACCCTGCGCAGCGTCGACGCGCGACGCGCGGTGTCGGCGTTCCTGGCCCGCCTCGGGTACCTCCCCGACCAGCGGGTGAGCCAGGACGCCCAGCTGGTGGTCAGCGAGCTGGTCACCAACGCGCTGCGGCACACTGCCGGCCCGTGCGGGCTGCTGCTGGAGCTGGCGTCCGGCGCGGATGTGCTGCACCTCACCGTGTGGGACACCTCCACGCGACTGCCCGAACCCCAGCCCAGGGACGGTCGCCGGATCGGTGGTCACGGGCTGCGGCTGGTCTCCCTGCTCTGCGAGCACCTGCGGGTCGCGCCCCTGGACGGGGGCAAACGCGTCACCGCGGATCTACGGCTGCCACCGCGGGGCCGCTGACCTCCGGGAGGAGCAGGCGCCGGCCGCGCACGCCGTGAGCCACTGGTCGAAGCCGGTGTCGTAGCGGGTGCCGATGCCGGTGGTGTAGACGGCGTAGCCGCCCTGGTAGTCGCCGGCGCGGAAGCGGGCGAGCATCCGCTGGATGTCGGCCGGATGCCGCTCGAACATGTAGCGGACCGCGAGGTAGCCCCACGGGTAGGTGCGGGTCACGTCGCTGTTGGCGTAGGTGCTCTGGAACAGCGTACTGAGCCGGTAGGTGTGCCTGCCCGCCTCCGCGTCCGCCTGGTCGTCGGTGAGGTGGCGGTAGCCGTAGGAGACGTACTCGGCCAGGCCCTCGATCCACCACACATCGGGCACCGTCGTCTGCTGGGCGAAGTCGCCCTTCATGTCGTCGCGGGCGTCGATGAAGTGCGTGTACTCGTGGTTGAGGTTCCACACCCGGGCCGGGAAGCCGTCGTCCTGGGCCTTCTGGTACATGATCGAGAGGGGCTGGTTGGCGGGGTCGGCCGGGTCTCCTTCCAGGGTGATGCCGCCGTTGTCCGTGCTGACGCCGTAGATCGCCCCGGCGTAGGTCCGGTAGTCGGTGCGGCCGGCGAAGACCACCAGGTGGATGGTCGACACGTTCTGGCCGGGGATGGGGCCGTCGTCCTTGACGAGGTCGTGGACGTACGGGTCCTGGCCCAGCACGCTCGCGCAGACCGCCTCCAGCTCGGCGGGGGTCAGCGCCTGGGCCCGGATGGTGTGGGCGGCGTCGCAGCTGTGGGTGATCGGCAGGGCCGCCCGGGTCAGCCTGCCCGGCAGGTCGCAGATGTCGTAGTAGGAGCAGTTGGGGTGGTCGTAGGAGTCGGCCTGGGTCGCCACCGCGACCCACAGCCCGGCCGCCGGGCCGGTGATCCCCGAGGCGTCCAGCAGATCCTTGGCCAGGGGCCGGACCGTGGATTGCAGGGCGGGGTGCTCGACGTAGCGGGCGAGGTTCATCCCGGCATTGGTGTCGAGGTAGGCGCGGTCGGTGCCGAGCAGGTCCAGGTGGTCGAGCGCGAAGGTGCCGAGGGTCTCGACGATGTCCGGGTCGATGCGGGGACCCTGCGACGAGGTCGCGGTAGGCGGCGGTGGCGGCCTGGAAGAGCGTCTCCGCCACCTCCTCGGGCACCGTGTCGTGCCGCCAGGCCAGCACATAGCGGCACCACAGCGGCGTACCGGCCAGCGGTCTGACCGCCACGCGCGGGATCGGCCGCAGGGTCGCCTGGACCACCGACACGCCGAGGCCGTCCGCGATCATGCTCTGAACTGCCCCTGGTCGCCGAGGAATTGGTGCACGGTCACCGGTGTGAAGCCGACCGCCGCGCAGGCCGCGTAGAACACGCCCGGCCAGCCCGCCCCGTCGTCCGGCGTCAGGAACCACGCGTCCCCGGCCAGCTCGGCGAGCGGGACCTCGGCGTGGCGGGCGAGCCGGTGGCGCGAGGGCAGGGCCACGAAGCCCGGCTCGGTGACGATCCCGCGGTGCGTCACAGCCGCCGAATGCCTGAGCTCCCTGCCGGGATAGTCCGCGGCGATGGCCGCGTCCACCGCGCCCTCCTCCAGGAGCTCGACGATCCGCGAGGAGGCGTACACGCGGCTCACGGCGAGCGGGACGTCCGGCAGCCGGGCCCGCATCCCGGAGACGGTGCCCGACAGCATCGGCGAGTTGGTCGCCGCCACCCGCAGGGTCCGGCGGCATCCCGTCGCGCCGGGCGCCGGACGGCGCCCGATCGCGTCGGCGCGGGCCAGGACGTCACGGGCCCGGGCCAGGACCTCGGCGCCGTAAGGGGTCGGCCGCACCCCGTCGCCCGGCGCTCGAACAACGGCTCACCGAAGTGCCGCTCGATGCGCCGGAGTTGGGTGCTCACGGCGGGCTGGGAATACCCCAGCGCGGACGCCGCCCGGCCCACGCTCCCCGCGTCGGCGATCGCGCACAGCACGCGCAGGTGCCGCAGCTCCAGCTCCATCCGCCCGCTCCTTCTCCGGCATGGCCTCACGCACAAGAGCACCCCGCGTTCGACCACCCGAAAGATCGAAGTATCGTGTGGTTACCATATGAGCGCCGCCTAGCTCGAAAGATAGAACCTGTGACTGTCACCGACGACTCGTTCACCAACTGGAAGAACCGCGAGGAGATCGCGGAGTCGATGATCCCGATCATCGGGAAGCTGCACCGCGAGCAGGACGTCACGGTCCTGCTGCACAGCCGCTCCTTGGTGAACAAGTCGGTGGTCAGCATCCTCAAGACCCACCGGTTCGCCCGGCAGATCGCCGGCGAGGAGCTCTCGGTCACCGAGACGCTGCCGTTCCTGCAGGCGCTCACCACGCTCGACCTCGGCCCCTCCCAGATCGACATCGGCATGCTCGCCGCCACCTACAAGGCCGACGACCGCGGCCTGACGGTGGCCGAGTTCACCGCCGAGGCCGTCGCCGGCGCCACGGGGGCCAACAAGATCGAGCGCCGCGAGCCGCGCGACGTCGTCCTCTACGGCTTCGGCCGCATCGGCCGTCTCGTCGCCCGGCTGCTGATCGAGAAGTCCGGCTCCGGCAACGGCCTGCGGCTGCGGGCCATCGTCGTCCGCGGCGGCGGCGACCAGGATCTGGTCAAGCGCGCCTCGCTGCTGCGCCGTGACTCCGTCCACGGCCAGTTCCAGGGCACGATCACCGTCGACGAGGCGAACAGCACGATCTCCGCCAACGGCAACGAGATCAAGGTGATCTACGCCGACGACCCGACGTCGGTGGACTACACGGCGTACGGTATCGACAACGCCATCCTGATCGACAACACCGGCAAGTGGCGCGACCGCGAGGGCCTGTCGAAGCACCTGCGCCCCGGCGTCGACAAGGTGGTCCTGACCGCGCCGGGCAAGGGCGACGTCCCCAACATCGTGCACGGCGTCAACCACGACACGATCAAGCCGGACGAGCAGATCCTGTCCTGCGCCTCCTGCACCACCAACGCGATCGTGCCGCCGCTGAAGGCGATAGACGACGAGTTCGGCGTGCTGCGCGGACACGTGGAGACCGTCCACTCGTTCACCAACGACCAGAACCTGCTGGACAACTACCACAAGTCGGACCGCCGTGGCCGTTCGGCGCCGCTCAACATGGTCATCACCGAGACGGGTGCCGCCTCCGCCGTCGCGAAGGCGCTGCCCGACCTCAAGGCCAGGATCACCGGCAGCTCGATCCGCGTGCCCGTGCCGGACGTGTCGATCGCGATCCTCAACCTCCAGCTCGCGCGCGAGGCCGACCGCCAGGAGGTCCTCGACTACCTGCGCAAGGTGTCGCTGACCTCCCCGCTCAAGCGCCAGATCGACTTCACCACCGCCCCCGACGCGGTCTCCAGCGACTTCATCGGCTCGCGGCACGCCTCGATCGTCGACGGCGGCGCCACCAAGGTCGAGGGCGACAACGCGATCCTCTACCTGTGGTACGACAACGAGTTCGGCTACTCCTGCCAGGTCGTCCGCGTCGTCCAGCACGTCTCCGGCGTGGAGTACCCGACGTACCCGGCCCCGGCGGTCTGAGGCCGCACCCCAGCGCGGCGGACGGGCACGGAAGGCCCGCCCGCCGCGTCGGCGTCACGCGACCCGGATGCCCACGATGCACGTGTCGTCGTCGGTGTCCGACCTGCTGTAGGTGAGCAGCCGGTCCAGTTGCTGGTCCAGCGTGCGGGGCGCGGACCGGGCGGTGGACAGCAGGTGCGACAGAGACTCCTCCACGGACCGGTCACGGCGCTCGATCAGGCCGTCGGTGTACAGCAACAGCGTGTCCTCGGCTTCCAGCTCGACTTCCGTCTCCTCGTACTCCGCCTCGGGCACCGCGCCGAGCAGGAGTCCCTTGATGACGGGCAGCGCGGTCGCCTCGGCGTCCCGGACGAGCACCGGGGGCAGGTGCCCCGCCCGTGCCCAGCGCAGGGTGCGGCTCTCACCGTCGTACAGCGCGCAGACGGCGGTCGCGGTGACGGCGCCCGTCAGGTGGTGCGCCACGATGTTGAGCCAGGACAGCAGCTGCGCCGGCCCCGCGCCCGTGACGGCGAGGCCGCGCAGCGCGTTGCGCAGCACGACCATGCTGGTGGCCGCCTCGATGCCGTGCCCGGCCACGTCCCCCACGCACAGCAGCACCAGGCCGGAGGGCAGCACGACCGCGTCGTACCAGTCACCGCCGACCAGTTGCTCCGTCTCGGCGGGGCGGTAGCGGACGGCGACCTGGAGGTCCGGCACCTGCAGCGGGGCCTGCGTCGGGGGCATGATCGCGTGCTGCAGCTGCAGGGCCAGCCGGTTGCGTTCGTCGGCCTGCTGCTCGGTGTGGGCCAGCTGGTCGCGGGTGGCGGCCAGGGCGACCTCGGTCCAGTGCTGGGCGGAGATGTCCTGATAGGCCCCGCGTACGACGAACAGCCGGCCGTCGGTGTCGAGGACCGGTTCGGCGACGACGCGGATGTGGCGGGTGACCCCGTCGGGGCGCAGCAGACGGAAGGCGGCGGACGCCGGCCGCCGGTGGTGCAGCAGGGTCCGCAGGAACCGCCTGATGGTGGCCGTGTCGTCGGGATGCGCGTGCGCCGGGAGTTCTTCGAGCGCGACCGGAGGACTCGTGGGCGGGCGGCCGTAGAGGTCGAAGAGCTGGCCGTTCCAGGTGATCTCCCCGGTGAGCAGGTTCTCCTCGAAGCCGCCGATGCGGCCCAGGCGCTGGGCGTGCTGGAGCAGGCTGGCGAGGCGGGCGGTCTCGTCCTCGATGCGCCAGATGAGCAGCACGCTGGAGCCGTGGCGGCTGATGCTGATGTCGGCGACGGCCGCGAGCGGGACCTGGTCGACGAGCGCGGTGAGGTTCATGCGGTGCGCCCGGAACGGCTCGCCCGTGGCGTAGACCCGCTCCACGCTCTGGAACAGCTCGCTCTCGCCGGCGGCCATGGGGTAGGCCTCCAGCAGCAGCGCGCCGTTGACGACGGCCCGCGGGCGGCCCGCCGGGTCCAGGAAGCGGCTGTTGACGTGCTGGATGCGGAAGTCGACGAGCTGTCCGGCACCGTCGAGGTGCGGTACGAGGACCAGGGCGGGGTCGTGCAGTCCGTCGGCCAGGTCGGTCAGCTCCGCCGCGTCCGGCAGGACACGGGGTTCGTACGGCTGCCCGTGCGTGAGCGTGTACGTCTCCAGGGTGTGGGCGCACAGCTCCGCCAGCGCCTCCATCTGCCGGACGACCTGCGGCGGCTGGGGTCCCTCGGGCTTGGGCCAGGCGATCTCCAGGACGCCGTGGATGCGGCCGCCGGCTCCGGCGGGTACGGCGGCTCGCGCGCCGTCCGGGTGGAGGAGCCGGCCGATGGTGGGCAGTCCGGACTCCGAGAGCGACGGCAGCCACTGTCCCGAACGCTCGGTGAGGCCGCGCCGGGCCACGGTGGCCACGTCCGGCGGCACGTAGCGCCAGCGGGCCGCCTCGGCGGGCGGAAACCCGGCGCTGCCGGCCAGGGTCAGCGAACCGTCGGAGCCGGCGGCCCAGATGGCCACGGCCACGGCGCCGAGCGGTCGCAGCGCGTGCTGGAGCAGGGAGTCGGCCACGGCCTGGGTGTCGCCCGCCGCCAGGGCACCGCTCTCGGCCGCGCGCAGCCGTACGGCGGCCGACTCGTCGGCCGGTTCCGGCGATCCGGAGGTGGCGGCGATAAAGGCGTCGGTCACCTCGGACATGCGGTCCCGGGCGGCCTGGTTGATGACCTCCACCGCGAATTCCAGGGGCGTCACCCGGGCCTGCTCGGTGAGTTCGGCGAGCTGGCGTGCGGCCTGCGCCGGGCCGCAGCCCAGCCGCTCGACGAGGATCCCCTTCGCGAGCTCGATCAGCGCCCGCCCCTCGGCCTCGGCCTGTGCCGCCCGCACCTCCCGGCGCAGCCGCTCCACGGTGGCGGCGAGCCTGCCCACGGGCGACGTCCGCGGCACCCCGGTGAGGTCGGCCTCCGCCGCGGACTGGGCGGGGATGAAGGCGGAGGGGTCGGCGTCGAACTGCTCGTGGGCCATCACTACTGCTGAGGGGTCGGATGCGGGCGTGGCTCGGGGCACGACGGGGGTGGACGCGTCGGTGCCGGACGGGGCTGGGCTCGCCGGCGCGCCCGACGCTTCCGTGCCGGACGCGACCCGCGACCCCGCAGCACCCGAAGCCTCGCCGCTGGACGGGAGTCGGAACGATCCGGTGGTGGACGTGGCGGGCTGGGGCGGCACGGGTGCGGTGCCTTCGCAGGGCGGCTGGTCGTTCGCCGGCTCGGGGGCCGAGTCGTACGTGGTCACGGTGTGCGGGCTCCTCGGCTGGCGGACGGCCCCGGGGCGTGGCGACGCGGGGTTGCGGCGGGCACGGTCCTCCTCATGCGGGGAGCCAGCGTCGGACGCATGCCATGAGGTCCCGGGTGTCCACCGGCTTGGTGACATAGTCGCTGGCCCCGGAGGCCAGGCTCTTCTCCCGGTCGCCGGGCATCGCCTTGGCGGTCACGGCGATGATGGGCAGGTCGGCGTACTGCGGCAGCTTCCGGATCTCGGCGGTCGCGGTGTAGCCGTCCATCTCCGGCATCATCACGTCCATCAGGACGAGGGCGACGTCCGGGTTGTTGACCAGCGTCTCGATGCCCTTGCGGCCGTTCTCCGCGTGCAGCACCCGGAAGCCCTGGACCTCGAGGATCCCGCTGAGCGCGAAGAGGTTGCGCGCGTCGTCGTCGACGACGAGGACGGTGCGGCCCGTCGCGTCGGCGTCGGCGAGGGGGAGCGCCGGCTGTTGTGGTTCCTCGGCCCGGACCAGGGTCAGCACCTCTCCGGGCTCCTCGGTGGACAGGTGCAGGGCGATGCGCTCGCGCAGTTCGTCCAGGCTGAACAGGTACTCCACCGACCGCCCGTCGGGCCCGGGGCGCACGGGGTCCTCCCCGACGGGGCCGGCCCGGTGACCGCTGTGCACCAGGACCGGAACGCCGGCCAGCGCCGAGTCGCCCTGCAGGGCGTCAAGGAAGCGCGCCGACTCGCCCTCCGGCGTGTCCAGTCCGACGACGACGCAGTGGCACGGCTCGGCGGCCAGCGCACCGGCCGCCTCCTGGGCGCCGACGGCGGTGATGATGTCGACCGGGGCGTACGAGGGGTCGCTCTCCCGGCCGTGCGCCAGGTCCCCGACCACGCTCTCGGCGACGAGGGTCAGCAGTCCGCGCGGCCGCTCCTCGACGACCAGCAGCCGGCGCGGACGCCGCTTCGGGACGGTCCGGGCCGCACCCTCCAGGGGCGCGGGGTCGGCGGCGGTCTCGGACGCGAGCGTTTCCAGCGCCTGCTGCGGCGGGCGGCCGCCGCGCGCCGCCTCCTCGAAGTCCGGCCGGGCCACGGGCAGGTACAGCGTGAACGTACTGCCCTTGCCGGGGGTGCTGTCGACGGTGACGGCGCCGCCGAGCAGGTGCGCGATCTCCCGCGTGATGGACAGGCCCAGGCCCGTGCCGCCGTACTTGCGGCTCGTCGTGCCGTCCGCCTGCTGGAAGGCGCCGAAGATCGTCTCCAGCTGCGGTTCGGGAATGCCGATACCGGTGTCCTTCACCCGGAAGGCGACGACGCTGCCGCTGCGCAGCACCCCTCGGGGCACCTCGTCGTCCAGCGCCGGTTCGATACGCAGCTCGACGCCGCCCTGCTCGGTGAACTTCACCGCGTTGGACAGCAGGTTGCGCAGGATCTGGCGCAGCCGGGAGTCGTCGGTGAGCAGGTCCGCGGGGGCGCCGGGGGCCGTGCTGACGGTGAAGTCGAGGCTCTTCTGCGTCGTCATGGGCCGGAAGGTGGCCTCGACGTACTCGATGAGCTGCCGCAGCGGGACGCGCTCCGGCGTCACGTCCATCTTGCCGGCCTCCACCTTGGACAGGTCGAGGATGTCGTTGATCAGCTGGAGCAGGTCGGAGCCCGCGGAGTGGATGATGCCCGCGTACTCGACCTGCTTCGGGGTGAGGTTGCGGGAGGGGTTCTGGGCGAGCAACTGGGCGAGGATGAGCAGGCTGTTGAGCGGGGTCCGCAGCTCGTGGCTCATGTTCGCCAGGAACTCGGACTTGTACTTCGAGGCCAGGGACAACTGCTGTGCGCGGGCTTCCAGTTCCTGCCGCGCCTGTTCGATCTGCAGGTTCTTCGCCTCGATGTCCCGGTTCTGCTCGGCCAGCAGTGACGCCTTCTCCTCCAGTTCGGCGTTGGAGCGCTGGAGTTCCTCCTGCCGGGCCTGCAACTCGGCTGAGCGGGTCTGGAGTTCGGAGGTCAGGCGCTGTGACTCGTCCAGCAGCTCGTCGGTGCGGGCGTTGGCCACGATGGTGTTGACGTTGACGCCGATGGTCTCCATCAGCATTTCCAGGAAGTCCCGGTGGATCTGGGCGAAGGCGCTGACCGAGGCCAGTTCGATGACGCCGAGGACCTGGTCCTCGAAGACGATGGGCAGCAGCAACAGGGCGCTGGGCTCCACCTGCCCGAGGCCGGAGGAGATGGTGACGTAGCCGGGCGGCAGGTCGTCCACGGCGATGGTGCGGCGGCTGCGGGCCGCCTGGCCGACCAGCGAGCGGCCGAAGGCGATGCGGGTGGGCCGCGGGTCCTCCTCGGGGCGGCCGTAGGAGCCGACGAGCCGCAGCTCGGTCCCGTCGTCGCCGTCCTCGGCGAGGTAGAAGGCGCCGTACTGGGCGGACACCAGGGGCACCAGCTCGTCCATGATGAGCTCGGCGACGACGGGCAGGTCGCGGTGGCCCTGCATCAGGCCGGAGATCCGGGCGAGGTTGGTCTTGAGCCAGTCCTGCTCCTGGTTGGCGCGGGTGGTCTCGCGCAGGGACTCCACCATCGAGTTGATGTTGTCCTTGAGTTCGGCGACCTCGCCGGAGGCGTCCACGGTGATGGAGCGGGTCAGGTCGCCCTCGGCCACGGCGCTGGCCACCTCGGCGATGGCGCGCACCTGCCGGGTCAGGTTGCCGGCCAGCTCGTTGACGTTCTCGGTGAGGCGCTTCCAGGTGCCCGAGACGCCCTCCACCTCGGCCTGTCCCCCGAGGCGTCCCTCGGTGCCGACCTCGCGGGCGACGCGGGTGACCTCGTCGGCGAAGGCGGAGAGCTGGTCGACCATCGTGTTGATGGTCGTCTTGAGTTCCAGGATCTCGCCGCGGGCGTCGACGTCGATCTTCTTCGACAGGTCGCCGCGGGCCACCGCGGTCGTCACCAGGGCGATGTTGCGCACCTGGCCGGTGAGGTTGTTGGCCATGGAGTTGACGTTGTCGGTGAGGTCCTTCCAGGTGCCGGCCACGTTCGGTACATGGGCCTGGCCGCCGAGGCGGCCCTCGGTGCCGACCTCGCGGGCGACCCGGGTGACCTCGTCCGCGAACGCCGACAGGGTGTCGACCATCGTGTTGATGACGTCGGCCAGCGCCGCGACCTCGCCCTTGGCCTCGACCGTGATCTTCTGGGAGAGGTCGCCCTTGGCCACGGCGGTCGCGACCTGGGCGATGGACCGCACCTGTCCGGTCAGGTTGGAGGCCATCACGTTGACGTTGTCGGTGAGGTCCTTCCAGGTGCCGGACACGCCCCGCACGGTCGCCTGCCCGCCGAGGTTCCCGGCGGTACCGACCTCGCGGGCGACGCGGGTGACCTCGTCCGCGAACGCCGACAGCTGGTCCACCATCGTGTTGATGGTGTTCTTCAGCTCCAGGATCTCCCCGCGCGCATCCACGGTGATCTTCTGCGACAGGTCGCCCTGGGCGACGGCCGTGGCGACCTGGGCGACGTTGCGGACCTGGTTGGTGAGGTTGCCCGCCATGAAGTTCACCGAATCGGTGAGGTCGCGCCAGACCCCGGCGACCCCCGGCACCTGGGCCTGCCCGCCGAGCCGCCCCTCGGTGCCGACCTCGCGGGCGACCCGGGTGACCTCGTCCGCGAACGCCGAGAGCTGATCGACCATCGTGTTGACGGTCTCCTTCAGCTGGAGGATCTCGCCGCGCGCGGGCACGTCGATCTTCTGGGACAGGTCGCCCTTGGCCACCGCCGTCGCCACCTGTGCGATATCTCGCACCTGAGTGGTCAGGTTGCCCGCCATGGCGTTGACGGAGTCCGTCAGATCGGCCCAGGTTCCGGACACGCCCGGCACTTCGGCCTGACCGCCCAGCGTGCCCTCGGTGCCCACCTCCCGGGCGACCCGGGTCACCTCGGAGGTGAACACCGACAACTGGTCGACCATGCCGTTGAACACGGTCGCGATGTCGCCCATGAGACCGTCGCCGTCGTCGGGCAGCCGCGTTCCGAAGTCGCCGTCCCGCACGGCGGTCAGACCCGCGAGAAGCCGTCTCAGTTCCTGGTCGCCCGGGACCGCTTCGGTCACCTCGGTCACCTCGGTCGCCTTGCCGCCCATGCGTGCCCTCGTTCCGCTCCCCGGGAGCCCTCGCGACCGAGAGCTCGCAACCATGTCCGGGACGCGCCGCGGCCCGGTCGACAGCCTGCACATTTCCGCAGTTCACAGATGTGCGCGATGAGAAATACGCCGCAGGCTAACCCACCTTCCGGATGGCGGACAAAGCATCGGGACAAGTTCCGCACACCGGGGAATCAACCGGCCCGCGACAGGCATGGACGGTGAGCGGATGGGTACTCGGCACGCTTTTCCCACGTCGGCTCCACAAGTCACTCAGTAGACACCCGGACGTAGCGGCGATGGTGCAGAACGTGTCTTGCTGATGGTTCTGCTGGGGGGTTGTGTGGGTTGTGTGCTGCTGCTCGATCTTGACGCCGTGGTCCCGCCTGGGCGGGCGAAGGCGTTCCACCACGCGCTGACGGACGACTCGGCGCCCAACGATGTGGTCCACGAGGAGTCCGAGGCGGGCACCCACGCGCGCATGGAACTGTGGCGGGTGGGGACCTGGACCTCTTCGCCACCCGAAGTTCCGGCTTCGTGGTGCGGCGGACGGAGCGTCATGTGCGCCACCACCGCAGCGATCCCGTCGTCTCCGTCTCGCTCCAGCCCGAGGGAGTCCACCGCGCCGAGGCCGCCGGACGGCGCCGTCTGCTGGGCCTGGACGACATCTGCGTCCGCCCGCCCAGCAGACCCGACGCGCGTGCGGTGCCGGAACTCGCTCTTCAGGTCGCCGGGCACGGTCGGCGAGACGTAGCGCACATCCGTGTGGTCGCGTGAGCAGGCGGTTCGGGGGAAGCTGAAGGTCCTGCCACGCGGTCGACAAGAAGGGGGACATCATGGCGTTCTTCACCATTTCCAGGCATCGTCCCCTGGTATTGCTGTCCTCCACGGACCTGGCCATGGACCACGAACGGCTGGAGGAGGAGAGCGCGCAGCTCAGGCAGGCCGTCACCTCCCACGCCGTCATCGACCAGGCGATCGGCGTGGTGGTGGCCGTGGGCCGGATCGCCCCGGAGGAGGGCTGGCGCGTCCTCAGGGACGTCTCGCAGCGCACGAACACCAAGCTGCGCACCGTCGCCGAACGCATCCTCGACTTCGGACAGGGCGGCACCCTTCCCGAACCCATGCTCACCGAACTGAAACTGGCCCTCGACCGCTACCGGATCCACTGCCGCGCGGAGCCCACGCAGACGTACGGGCAGTGAACAGGAACAGCACCAGTAACACTCCGCGGAACCGCATCCGGCAGAACCTGGCCGACCCGGGACGCTGCCCCTCCGCCACCGTTTCGGGCGAGCGCGGCGCGGGCACCCGTGCCAGGCTCGGAACAGGGCACGAGGGTGAGGGGCCGGGACTTGGCCGTGCGCGAGCCGTGAGCGAGGAGGTTCCGGCATGGACCAGGACAACCAGTTGTACGGCCCGCAGCCGGACGTGGCCGGCGCCGCCGGCCATCCCGACGCGCCGCCGCGCATGGGGTTCTTCACGGACACCTCCGTCTGCATCGGCTGCAAGGCGTGCGAGGTGGCCTGCAAGGAGTGGAACGCCGTGCCCGAGGACGGCCTGGAGCTGACCGGCATGTCGTACGACAACACGCAGGGGCTCGGCGCGGACACCTGGCGGCACGTCGCCTTCATCGAGCAGCGCAAGCCGGTCGGCGTCCAGGAGCCCGGGGCCGGCCACGAGGACGTCGACGTGTTCGAGGCCGCCCGCGGTCTCGGCGCACCGGCCGGGGAGATCTCGCCCGTGGCCCCCGACGGGCGCACGGAGCTGCGCTGGCTGATGTCCTCGGACGTCTGCAAGCACTGCACGCACGCGGCCTGCCTCGACGTGTGTCCCACCGGTTCGCTGTTCCGCACCGAGTTCGGGACCGTGGTCGTCCAGGAGGACATCTGCAACGGCTGCGGATACTGCGTACCGGCCTGCCCGTACGGCGTCATCGACCAGCGGAAGGGCGACGGGCGCGCCTGGAAGTGCACCCTGTGCTACGACCGGCTCGGCGTCGGCATGGAACCGGCCTGCGCCAAGGCGTGCCCGACCGACTCCATCCAGTTCGGTCCGCTGGAGGAGCTGCGGGACCGGGCGGCGGCCCGGGTGGCGCGGTTGCACGCGGCCGGGGAGACCGATGCCCGGCTGTACGGCGCGAGCCCGGACGACGGCGTCGGCGGCGACGGGGCGTTCTTCCTGCTGCTGGACGAGCCGGAGGTCTACGGTCTGCCGCCCGACCCGGTCGTCACCACCCGCGACCTGCCCGCCATGTGGCGGCACGCGGCCGTCGCCGCCCTCTCGCTCGCGGCCATGGCCGCCGCCAGCTTCGCCAGGAGGCCGCGATGACCGGTTCGGACGTCACCCGCGACGGGGTGGAGGGGGCGCGGCCCGGGCGGGAGGCCGTGACGGATGCCCACGCCGGCCGCCGGCGACGGCGTCGGGGGCGCGGCGAGCAGCCCGTGGTGCCGGACGCGGCGTTCTCGTCGTACTACGGCCGGCCGATCCTGAAGAAGCCGACGTGGGAGTCCCTCGACATCGCCGGATACCTCTATCTCGGCGGTCTCGCGGGTGCCTCCTCGCTGCTGGCCGCCGGGGCGCAGGCCACCGGACGGCCGGCGCTCGCCCGGTCGGCGAAGCTGGGCGCGGCCGGCGCCATCATGCTCTCGCTGGGCGCGCTCGTGCACGACCTGGGCCGGCCCGCCCGCTTCCTGAACATGCTGCGCGTCTTCAAACCCACCTCGCCGATGAGCGTGGGGTCGTGGCTGCTGGCCGGTTTCGCGCCGCTCACGGTGGCCGCCGCGGCCACCGACGTCGCGGGCCGCTACCGGCGGGCCGGCTCCGTCGCCACCGGGGGCGCCGCCGTCCTCGGCCCGGCGGTCGCCACGTACACCGCGGTCCTGATCGCGGACACCGCCGTGCCGTCGTGGCACGAGGGCTTCCGGGAGCTGCCGTTCGTCTTCGCGGGATCCGGCGCGTGCGCCGCGGCCGGGCTGGCGCTGGTCTGCTCGCCGACGGACCAGGCGGGGCCCGCGCGCCGCATGGCGGTCCTCGGGGCCGGGCTCGAACTGGGCGCCTTCCAGCTGATGAAGCGGCGCATGGGGCCGGCGGCCGAGCCCTACGAGCGGGGCCGGACGCGTGTGCTGCTGCGGCGTACGGCGGAGCTGCTGACGACGGGCGGTGCCGCCCTGGCGGCCTTGGCGGGGCGGTACCGGGACCGGCGGCTCGCGGCGGCGGCCGGAGGCGCCCTGCTGACGGGTTCCGCCGCGCTGCGGCTCGGCGTCTTCCAGGCCGGGGTGGCCTCGACGCAGGACCCCAAGTACACGGTCGTACCGCAGCGGGAGCGGCTGGAGGCCCGCGACCGCTGACACCGGGCCAGGCCGTTTCGCCACGCACCCCCGGGGTACCTGCCCGCGGATGCCGTGGCCGCCTTGCCGCGGGACAATCTCCCTGTAAGGAGCGGGAACCGCCGATCACGGCATCCGGCACCGAGAGGGCGGACGTCATGGGCGTACGCACATGGATCGACTCCTGGCCGGTGTACCGCCAGCTCACGGGGACGGACCCGCTGGGCCGGGGCGCCGCCGCCATGAGCGGGACCAGCGCGCGGCTCACCCCGCGGGTCGCCACCGCCGACCGGGTGGTGAAGTCGGTGTGCCCGTACTGCGCCGTGGGCTGCGGCCAGAACGTCTACGTCGAGGACGGGCGGGTCACGCAGATCGAGGGCGACCCCGACTCCCCCGTCTCGCGCGGGCGGCTGTGCCCCAAGGGTGCCGCCAGCCTCCAGCTGACCACCGGTGACGCCCGCGAACACCAGGTGCTCTACCGACGCCCGCACGGTACCGCCTGGGAGCGCCTCGACCTCCACACGGCCATGGACATGATCGCCGACCGGGTGATCGCGGCGCGCCGCGCCGGCTGGCAGTGGGAGGTCGACGAGACCCGCACCCGGCGCACGCTCGGCATCGCCAGCCTCGGCGGGGCGACGCTCGACGACGAAGAGAACTACCTGATCAAGAAGCTGTTCACCGCGCTCGGGGCCATTCAGATCGAGAACCAGGCCCGTGTTTGACACTCCTCCACCGTTCCCGGTCTGGGAACCTCGTTCGGACGCGGCGGCGCGACCACCTTCCAGCAGGACCTGCAGAACTCCGACTGCATCGTCATCCAGGGCTCGAACATGGCCGAGTGCCATCCGGTCGGGTTCCAGTGGGTGATGGAGGCCAAGGCCCGGGGCGCGAAGGTGATCCACGTGGACCCGCGCTTCACCCGCACCAGCGCGCTGGCCGACGTGCACGTGCCGCTGCGCGCCGGTACGGACATCGCCTTCCTCGGCGGGATCATCAACCACGTCCTGCAGAGCGGGAAGTACTTCCGTGACTACGTCGTGGCCTACACCAACGCGCCAGTCGTGCTGCGGGAGGACTTCCGCGACACCGAGGACCTCGACGGCGTCTTCTCCGGCCTCGACACCGGCACCCGCAGCTACGACAACGGCAGCTGGCAGTACGAGGGCACGGAGGTGCAGGCCGCCTCGGGCGAGCGCGACCAGGAGTACGAGGAGCGCACCGGCGGCGGCAGTTCGGTGAGCGAGGCCGCGCGCGGGGAGGCGCACGGCTCCGGCGGCGCCGCCATCGGTGAGGGGGAGCCGGAGCGGGACGAGACGCTGACCCACCCGCGCTGCGTCTTCCAGGTCCTCAAGCGGCACTACGCCCGCTACACGCCGGAGATGGTCGAGCGGATCTGCGGCGTGCCGCAGGACCTCTTCCGGCAGGTGTGCGAACTCGTCACGGACAACTCCGGACGCGAGCGGACCACCGCCTTCGCCTACGCGGTCGGCTGGACCCAGCACACGGTGGGCGTCCAGTACATCCGCGCGGCCTGCGTCCTGCAGAGCCTGCTCGGCAACATCGGCCGGCCGGGCGGCGGCATCCTCGCGCTGCGCGGACACGCCTCCATCCAGGGGTCGACGGACATCTCCACCCTGTTCAACCTCCTCCCCGGCTACATCCCGATGCCGCACGCGCACCAGAACCAGGACCTGGACGCCTTCGTCCAGGCCGAGGCGGCGCACAAGGGCTACTGGGGCAACATGCGCTCCTACCTGGTGAGCCTGCTCAAGGCGTACTGGGGCGACGCCGCGACTGCGGACAACGACTTCTGCTTCGACTACCTGCCACGCCTGACGGGCTCGCACTCGACCTACGAGACGGTCATGACCCAGCTGGAGGGCACCTGCAAGGGCTACTTCCTCATGGGCGAGAACCCGGCCGTCGGCTCGGCCAACTCCAAGCTGCAGCGGCTGGGCATGGCCAACCTGGACTGGCTCGTCGTCCGGGACTTCTCCCTGATCGAGTCGGCCACCTGGTGGCGGGACGGCCCGGAGATCGAGACGGGCGAGCTGCGCACCGAGGACATCCGCACCGAGGTGTTCTTCCTGCCCGCCGCCGCGCACACCGAGAAGGACGGCACCTTCACCAACACCCAGCGCCTGCTGCAGTGGCACCACCAGGCGGTCGAGCCGCCCGGCGAGGCGCGCAGCGACCTGTGGTTCGTGTTCCACCTGGGGCGGATCATCCGGGCGAAGCTCGCCGGGTCCCCCGATCCGATGGACCGGCCCGTGCTCGACCTGACCTGGGACTACCCCACCAAGGGCAGCCACGCCGAACCGGACGCGGAGGCCGTCCTCGCCGAGATCAACGGCCACGACGCCGGCGGCAGTCCGCTGTCGTCGTACGAGCAGCTGCGCCCCGACGGCTCGACCTCCTGCGGCTGCTGGATCTACTGCGGGGTGTACGCCGACGGTGTCAACCAGGCCGCTCGCCGCAAGCCCGGCCGGGAGCAGGACTGGGTCGCGGCCGAGTGGGCCTGGGCCTGGCCCGCCAACCGGCGGATCCTGTACAACCGCGCCTCGGCCGACCCGGACGGCAGACCCTGGAGCGAGCGCAAGGCGCTGGTGTGGTGGGACACGGACCGGGGGCAGTGGACCGGCCACGACGTCCCCGACTTCAGCAAGGACAAGTCCCCCGGCCACCGGCCGCCGCCGGACGCGCGGGGACCCCAGGCGCTGTCGGGCACGGACCCGTTCATCATGCAGGCCGACGGCAAGGCGTGGCTGTACGTGCCGTCCGGGCTGACCGACGGCCCGCTGCCGACGCACTACGAGCCGCAGGACTCGCCGTTCCCCAACCTGCTGTACGGCCGGCAGCGCAACCCCGTACGGCAGTTGCTGCCGCCGCACCCGGACAACCGCTACCAGCCCAGCGCCGACGAGCCCGGCTCGGAGGTGTTCCCGTACGTCGCCACCACCTACCGGCTCACCGAGCACCACACGGCGGGCGGCATGTCCCGCTGGCAGCCCTATCTGGCGGAGCTGCAGCCGGAGTTCTTCTGCGAGGTGTCTCCGGAACTCGCCGCCGAACGCGGCCTGGAGCACACCGGCTGGGCGACGATCGTCAGCGCGCGGAACGTCATCGAGGCGCGGGTGCTGGTCACCGACCGGGTGCCGCCGCTGACCGTGCACGGGCGGACCCTGCACCAGGTGGGGCTGCCCTATCACTGGGGGCCGAACGGCTACAGCACCGGCGACGCCGCCAACGAACTGGTGCACCTGTCCCTCGACCCCAACAGCCACATCCAGGAGACGAAGGCCTTCGCCGTCGACATCAGGCCGGGGCGCCGCCCCCGGGGTCCGGCCGCGGTGGAGCTGGTGCGCGCCTACCGGGCGCGGGCGGGCATCGACGAGCGGACCGGCACCGAGGTCTGACCGCCTGCCGGCTCACCGAAGGACGACGGAGTGCGGCCCGCGTGGCACCAGCTCCCCGACCACCGGCGCTCCGGGCACCTCCCCCGCGACGAGCAGCCCGCCCGAGGTCTGGGCGTCGGCCAGCAGCAGCCGCGTGTCGGCGTCCGTGTCCCCGAAGTCGGTGAACGGCGCCACCCACTCCAGGTTGCGCCGGGTGCCGCCGCTGACGTACCCCTCGCGTACGGCCTCCCGGGCACCCTCCAGGTACGGCACGGCCGCGGTGTCCACCACCGCGGTCACACCCGACGCCCGCGCCAGCTTGTGCAGATGGCCGAGGAAACCGAAACCGGTGACGTCGGTGGCGCAGGAGGCGCCGGCGGCCAGGGCGGCGGCGGACGCGTCCCGGTTGAGCGCCACCATGGTGGCGACCGCCTGCTCGAAGCGCTCGCCGGTGGCCTTGTGCCGGTTGTTCAGCACTCCCAGGCCGAGGGGTTTGGTCAGCGACAGGGGCAGGCCGGGGCGGCCGGCGTCGTTGCGCAGCAGCCGCCGGGGGTCGGCGAGTCCGGTGACTGCCATGCCGTATTTGGGTTCCGGGTCGTCCACGCTGTGCCCGCCGCCCACGTGACAGCCCGCCTCGGTGGCGATGTCGAGGCCGCCGCGCAGGACCTCGCGGGCCAGGTCGAAGGGCAGGACGTCCCGGGGCCAGGACAGGAGGTTGACGGCGAGGACCGGGCGGCCGCCCATGGCGTAGACGTCCGAGAGGGCGTTGGCGGCTGCGATGCGCCCCCAGTCGTACGGATCGTCGACGACCGGGGTGAAGAAGTCGGCGGTGGCCACCAGCGCCTGCGCGCTGTCCCCGCCCGGCGCGGGCAGCGCGACCACGGCCGCGTCGTCGCCGGTGGCCAGGCCGACCAGCAGCGGCGTGTCGCTCGGGGCGGGCGGTGGCGCGGCGAGCGCGCCGAGCACCTCCTCCAGTTCCCCGGGCGGGATCTTGCAGGCGCAGCCGCCGCCGTGGGCGAACTGGGTGAGCCGGAAGGGTGTTCCGGGGAGCGTGGTCATCCGGGTCTCCTGGGGTTGGCCTCCGGTAGCCTGGCGGCCGGTGGAGGCGTGTGGGTGCCTGGTGGCCCTCCCGGTCTTCAAAACCGAGGTGCCCGAGGATCTCGGGCAGGCGGGTTCGATTCCCGTCCGCCTCCGCCTTCTACCAGCACGTACAGACTGCCCGGCCAAACATGGGCCTAACACAACTGTCCCTGCTCCCCTACTCTTCCCCTCATGGCGAGCATCCGACAGCGCGAACGCAAGGACGGAACCCACATCCACCAGGTCCGCTGGCTCCAAGGCGGACGCGGTGGCAGCTGGCAGACAGAAACCTTCGGCGACCGAGCGGGCGCCGCCCAGTTCAAAGCCCTCGTCGACATCCACGGCCAGCAGTGGCCGCCCGGCTGGGTCAAGGGAAAGGGCTTCGTCGAGGAGCCGACGGTCGACGGCGACATGCCGCTCATCGACTGGGCGCACCGCTACGTCGACCGGCTCACCGGCATCGACGAGCGCACCCGCCAGGACTACCGTCGCGACATCGCCAACCACTTCTCCTCATTCCGGCACGTCGAGGCGTCCGGGCGCGTCGTGCCCGCCACGATCGCGAACATCACCGCCGACGACGTCCAGGACTGGGTACGTGCGCAGGAGGCCGGCGAGCGGGACCTGGACAACCCCGAGGGGTGGGAGCGGCGCCCGGCGAGCCCGAAGAGCATCGCCAACCGGCACGGCCTGCTCAGCTCCATCGTCCAGGCCGCGGTCGAAGCCGACCCGCCGTTGCGTTCCAAGAACGCCTGCACCGGCACGCGGCTGCCCCGGGTGGACGACGGCATCGACGATGAGATGTGCTTCCTTGAGCACGAGGAGTACGCCCGCATCAGCGCGGAGATCCAGGACCCGCACGCCCGGGACCTCGCGGACTGGCTCGTCGGCACCGGGATGCGCTGGGGCGAGGCGACGGCGCTGCAGGTGCGGGACGTGAACCTGACCCGGAAGGCGGTGAGCGTTCACCGGTCATGGAAGCGCGCGGCGCCCGGGGAGGTCGGCCCGTCGTACTTCCTCGGCCCGCCGAAGACTAAGAAGGCACGCCGCGTGATCGCGTTGACGGACGGGCAGATGGAGATGCTGCGACGCCGTATGGCGGGCAAGCGCCCGGAGGATCTCCTCTTCGAGACGCCACGCGGCAAGTCGTGGCGGCACGACAACTTCTGGCGGCGCAGGTGGATCCCCGCGGTCGAGGCGGCGATCGCGAAGGGCTTGCCGAAGAGGCCGAGGATTCACGATCTGCGGCACACGCATGTGGCCTGGCTGATTGCTGAGCGGATTCCGCTGCCGGCGATTCAGGCGCGGCTAGGGCATGAGTCGATCACGACGACGGTCGACCGGTACGGGCATCTGGTGCAGGCCCTGGATGGTGAGATCCGGGCGGCCGTGGAGGCTGCGATGGGCGCTCACGCGGCCGCCTCTGGGATCCGTCGCGTGGTGTGACTGGGTTAGCGCCCGGGCCAGTTCTGGATCCACCAGCCTTCGCGGACTATCCGCTGGAGCTGGTCTAGGAGCTCGTCCCGGGCCTGCTCGCTCACGTGCTCCTTGGAGGCGAGCCACATGAACTCGCCGTATTGCTCGACACCGATGACAGCGCGGCCCCCCGGCAGGCTGTCTACCAACTCCATTCGGAATTCTGCTTGAGGCTGCGCCTCTTCGCCGTTCTCCCGTGACTGGTCCTGGTCCGTGGGCTCGTCATCGCGCGGCTGTGCGCCGTCCTCGTCCGCCACCGCATGCCTCCCAGGTACAAGCGCACACTCGTTCGCGTGTTCGAACGTGTGTGCAGAGTGATCCGTTTGCGCCCCCCAGGCGGATCACCGACTGTGTCATACCGGTCAGGCTGTGACCAGAGTGAATCACAGAGTAATGGAAAGTCGTACTATTAGTCTGGCTTGCGCCCTGACGTGCCGTCACGCTGCGTCCGCCTGCGGGCAAAGGTCTCCGCGATGTCGGCGAGCTGCTGCCGCTCCCCCTCCGACATCTCTTCGATGTGGGCGGCGAGCACGCGCGTCGTGCGGTCCCGGCTCCAGATGAACGACTCCAGCTCGAGGTACTGCGCAGCAGCGGCTTCCTGAAGCACACGCAAAGGGATCGCAAGCCCGACCGAGAGAGCGCGCAGGATAGCGGCCGGCGGCGCTTCGGTGCTCTCACCGCGCTCCAGTTTACTGATCCAGCCGAACTTCGCTTGAGCGCCCGTCTCCTGGTCAACGGACTGCTCCGCCAGTTTGCGGACGCTGATGCCGAGTTCAGCGCGCCGCTGTCGTACAAGGTCGGCGAAGTCTGTCCGGGTCCGCTGCTCAGTCATGGCGTGCATTCTGCCCTCTCACTCCCCCACGTGACGCCTGCTGTCTACGTTAAACCTTCTAGCCACTGAGCAAATACCAGGTCAGGGCATGCAACCATTCGCGGCCCTGCACGAAGTGTCTACGCAAACGCCCCGCGCGCGCCATACGCACGGGGAGCGTTGACCGGATCTCACTGCACTGTGCACTTCCGTAGACAAGCCGTCTACGGGTGTGTACTGTCGTTCTTGTTCACGGAAACGCACACCCCGTCTACGGAGGTGAACACGTGCGTCCGCAGCAAAACCCCATGGTCCTCGTGGACCCCGACCTCCTCGTCAGGCTGATGAAGCGCACCGGCGACGGCCGCGAGGTCACCGTCCGCGATCTCGCCGACGCGGCCGGTTGCCACCACAGCAAGATCGGCCACCTGCGCTCCGGAGAGCGGCGAACCGCCACCCAGACCGAGGCAATGGCAATTGCCAAAAGGCTGGGAGTCGACCTTCTCGTCCTCTGGGAGCACACCGGCCGGACCGTCGAAGCTCCCTGCGAGCCCCCGCACATCGCCGCGGTACCGGCATGACCCGCCGCCTCCAGTACCCCGCGGCCGCCGAAGAACTCGGCGTCGAGGAGTCGTGGCTCCGCCGGCACATCAAGCAGCTGCCCCACACGAAGCTCGGCCGGACCGTGTACTTCACCGACGCGGACATCGAGCGCATCGACCAGATGTTCCACCACGAGCCCCCCGTAGGCCCCTTGGCCTCCGCGCCGGGCGCCGCACCGGCCACCGGTCCGCACCCGCTGGGCCACCTGGTGCCGCTGCCGTCCCGCCGTTCCGTGCGGGGCTGACCCGAGAAACGCCGAAGGGCCGCCCGACTTTGCCCGGCCTGGCGACCCCCGATCGGCGATCTCTACAACTCAGGAAGAGAGGCCTCCGATGGCCACAGAGACTACCCAACTCGCCCCCCTCGCCCGAATCGAGCCCACTCCGCGGACGCTGGGCACACAAGCACAGGCGCTGCTCGCCGCGACGCTGCTCGCCGAGGCCTTCCCACAGTTCGCCGGCGCGTACCTCACCTTCCACCCGCACTTCCCGAACGAGGTGAGTGTGCAGGCCGCGTCGCTGGCCGAGGTCGAGACCTGGCGCGAGGCGCTCGGGGCGGACCCCGAGGCCGTGCGGTCGCAGTCGATCGGCCGCGACGTAGAGCTGTTCTTCGAGGTGCCGAAGTTCGGTGCGTTGGTGCGTGTCTACGCGATCCAGCAGGTGGCCGCGCAGCCTGAGCAGGTGGCGGCATGAACACGAAGGCACTCGTATCGCTGGCGGATTTGATCTGCCGGGCGCAGGGGCAGGACCGGACGCCGATGGGGATCGCGTTCGCGATCGACGCGGCAGGCCGGCACATGTCGCCTGAGACGGCTGACGAGTTGGAGCGGCTGCGGGTTGAGGTGGCCGCGCTTCGTGAGGAGCGGCACTCGACCAACGAGTCCCTTGACGACGCAGTGCAGGCGCTGCGGGCGGCTCAGAAACGGATCGTCGGACTGGAGCAGCGGGCCGCGGGTGAGCCGCTGCCAGTGATGGTGTCGCCGCGGGAGCCGGTGGAGGACCTGTACGACTACCAGCGGCGCCACCCGTATCGGCTGGGTCGGGATCTGCCGCCGCTGGACGGTGTCCAGTGAGCGCGCACAGCCCCGCCGAGTGGGTGGCGTTCCTGTCGCTCGGTGTCGGCGGCTATGCGGCGCTGAGCGTCCCGTACTTCCTGCTCGTCGACGCCGACCTCGCGGACTTCGACCCGCGCCCGGCCATGTCGCGGCTGGTGGAGTCCGGCCGTCTGGACCCGCTGCTGGTGGCCGTGGCCAACGTCTGGCATGACGTCCGCCTGTCCCTGCGTGAGGCCGCTGTGTCGGCTGCCGCGCTCCTCATGCTCCTCTCTCCCGCCTCCCCGGAAGGTGCGCGATGAACCGCATCCGCCTGTACCTGCACCGCCTGTTCCGCCGCCCGGTCATCACCGACCCGATGCGGATCTACACCCGCCGCCTCCCGGACGGCGTTGCGCTGGACATGGAGGAGTACTTCGCGTACGTCGTCGCGACGATCGCGGACGACGAGGAACTCCTCGCCCAGTTCCTGGAGCTGGTTGACGATCGGGCCAGTGCCCGCGAGCACAAGCACGACGGTTGGGAGCCGGAGCGTCTCCTGATGGAGAAGCTCGCCACCGGCGTCGGCTGCGAGGTGCGAGTGCGGGGGAAGGCGCTGGCGCAACTCGCGGACCGGCTGCGGGCGGCGGTCCCGGCCCGGGCGGCTGTGGTTCCGGCGCAGCGCCGCGAGGGCGGTGCTGCCGCATGAGGCCCGACCAGCACACCGAGTACATCGTGCAGTGCATCCGCGAGAGCGGGTCCATGTACTACGAGGACGATGCCCGGAGTTTCCTGGCTGAGCACGACGCGCATATCCGTGCCGAGGCGCTGGCCGAAGCCCGCACGGCGGCCGCTGCCGAGCAACTCGTCGACGACACCGACCACCCAGGTGATCAGGGCTACAGGCAGGCCATCGACGACGTCGTCTCCGCGCTCACGCAACTGGCGGAAGGTGACGGCCGCGAGGTCACGCCGCTGGTCGTGTCCCGGTTCGACGTGGCGATGGAGCACGCCCCGGAGGAGACGCCGGGTCTGACGGTCGGTGGGATCGCTGAGGACGGGCGCCCGGTGGCGCTGGTCTTCGACGAGGAGACCCGCGCGAAGGTGGCGGGTTGGCTCGCGCCGACGGCCGACGCTGCTTCCGAGCTGACCGTCTACCGGGCGTCGCACGACTCGATCGTGATGGGCCTGTACACCACGGCCGCCGAGGCAAGGAAGCACTGCGAGACCGAGCTGCGCCGCGAATGGCCGAATAGCCTCCTCGACTGGATCGAGGACGAGGAGGACGGCGGCGCCGAGCTGGTCGCCGAGTCCGCCGATGGCGAGACCGAGACCGGCTACATCGTGACCGCGCTGACCGTCGCCTCCGCCTACGACGAGGAGGACGACGAATGAGCCTCCGCTACCGCCTCGCGGTCGCCGCCCACACGGTCACGGTCGTCGCCATCGCGAGCCTCGCCGTCCTTGTCGCTGACCTCCTCCCCATCACCAACCCGGCCACCGCATGGTCGCTCGACGTCACCTGCGGCTTGTTCGCCGGGCTCGGCGCATCCACCTGGCTGCCCTGCCCCTGCCACCGAAAGGACCACCGCTCATGACCGAGATCGTCAAGTACCAACCCGCCACGCCAGCGACCCTGCCCGAGAAGATGCAGTACGCGAAGGCGCTTGCCGAGTCCGGCATGCTGCCCGGCCAGTACCGCAAGCAGCCCGCGAACCTGCTGTACGCCCTGGAGTACGCCGAGTCGCTGGGCCTGCACCCGATGGCCGCGATCACCGGTATCCACGTCATCGAGGGCAAGCCGTCCGCGTCGGCCGCGCTGATCTCCGCGCTGGTGCGGCGCGCTGGCCACAAGCTGCGGGTCCGCGGCAACGACCAGGAAGCCGTCGCGCAGATCATCCGCGCCGACGACCCGGACTACACGTTCGAGGCACGGTGGACGATGGCCCGCGCCGAGCAGGCGGGCCTCGCACGGAAGGCGGTGTGGAAGAACTACCCGGCCGCGATGCTCAAGGCCCGCGCGATCACCGAGGTGGCCCGCGACGCCTGTGAAGAGGCCCTGTCCGGGATGCACTACACGCCGGAGGAGCTCGGGGCGAACGTCAACGCCGACGGCGAGATCGTCGAGGCCGAGGTCCAGCAACTGCGCCGCGTGCAGCAGGGCGAGCAGGACCCCTGGGCGGCCCCCGCGCCTCAGCCGAAGGGCACGCTCGTCGTGGACCCCGAGTGCATCGTCACGCACCCAGAAGGCCAGGCCATCGTCGACGCAGCCGCCAAGGCCACGCACCGGGCTGAGGTGAAGGAACGGTGGGCCGAGGCCAAGGACGCTGAGTTGCTTCACGCGGTCATCAAGGCGCCGGACACCGGCGAGTGGGAGATGGTGCGGGAGTACCTGTCCCGACTCGGCAAGGCACTCCCCGAGGGAGCGCCCCCCGCGACCGCCGAGGACGAGGTCACGGACGCGGAGGTCGTCGCTGAGGGCGAGACCGACGCGGACATCGCCGAACGAGAGCTGCGCGCCGCCGCTGCGAACGCCGGGCTCGACAACCTCGACGAGGAGTTCGAGCAGAGCTACGGCCTGCCCATCCGCGAGGCCGGCGCCCAGCAGATGCGCGAGATGACCGCCCTGCTGAACGGCACCGCCGCCTGACCGTCCACCGCACACACGGGGTCCCTGCCCGACGCAAACAGGCAGGGGCCCCGCCCTCAAGGAGTAGCACATGAACCTGAAGGAAGCAGCAGCGCGCGAGGCCGCGTTGAAGACGCTCCTCGACACCGTCAAGGACGCCTACGACGACGCCCGCAAGGTGACCCGCACCGCGCTTGAAGCCGCCGCCGAGGAGACGGGCGTCCGCCAGGTCGCGGTGTCTCTGCCGGACGGCCCGGACATCGCCACCGTCAGCCTCTCCTCCGGCGAAGCCGCGGCGAAGGTCGTGGACGAGGAGACGTTCAAGGCCTGGGTCCTCGCCAACTACAGCAGCGAGATCGAGCGCCGCTTCGTCACCAGCGTGCGGCAGGCCTTCGTCGACCGGCTGTTGAAGGAGATGACCGCGGCCGGCGCCACCGAGTACGCCGACCCGGAGACGGGCGTCATCCACGAGGTGCCGGGCGTCGCAATCGCCCCCGCCCGGGCGCGAACCCACAACGTCCGCTTCAAGAAGGACGGCCGCGCACAGGTCATGCAGGCCTGGCGCGAGGGCCGTCTCACCGCCGCCGTACTGCCCGAACTCACCGCCGGAGGCTCCGAATGACCGCCCCCGTACAGCCCGACCTGACCGGGCATGTCGAACTCCCCTGGCACCGCGGGCCGCTGGCCAGCTTCGACACGGAGACCTCCGGCCTCAACATCGCCACCGACCGGATCGTCACGGCCGCCCTGGTCCGCCCGAACGGGCAGGTGCTGGAGTGGCTGTCCGACCTCGACGGCGCCGAGATTCCTACGGCCGCCTCCGACATCCACGGCGTGACCACCGAGCACGCCCACGCCCATGGCCGACCTGCGAAGCAGGTGATCGAGGAGATCGCCGACGCGCTGGCAGGTGAGCTGTCGGCCGGCCGGGCCGCGCTGATCGTGATGAACGCGCCATTCGACCTCAGCCTGCTGGACGCCGAGTGCGTGCGACACGGCGTGCCCACGGTCGCCGACCGGATCGGCGCGGTGCAGCCGATCGTGGACCCCCTCGTCCTGGACCGGGCGGCCGACAAGTTCCGCAAGGGGCGCCGGAACCTGGGCTCTCTGGCCGCGCACTACGGCGTGGCGTTGACGGACGCGCACCAGGCGCACGCTGACGCGCTCGCCGCGCTCGACGTGGCCCGCGCGATCGCCGAGAAGTACCCGGACCTCCAGGTTCCCGCACGGGTGCTGCATGGCTGGCAGGTGACCATGCACGAGCGGTGGGCCACGAACTACCAGGGGTTGCTCCGTCGGTCTGGGAAGCCGGACGCGGTCGTGGATGGGGCGTGGCCGCTGCGCCCGGTCGGGGGTGCGTCGTGAGCGCCTATCTGACGGCTTTGGCTGGGGCGATGACCGCGGTGGGTGTCGGCGCGGTCGCGATGGGCCGCTCCTGGCCGGGCACGACCGGCCGGCACCGGGCAGGCGATCCGGCCCCGACCCCGCTGCTCCGCCCGGTCGAGGCCCTCGACCGGTTCGAGGCCCGCTGCCCGGTCGAGCTCCGCACCACCCTGCACGTCCGGTTCCGGACGGGCGGCGTGCAGTGCCTCGACTGCCGCACCACCATCATCGAGGGGGACCGCACGTGAGCACCTTGTTCGAGATCACCCCGCAGGTTCCGGCCGCCCCCACGGCGGCCGGGCCCCGGCCCTACACCATCACCCTCCCCGCGGGCATGAAGCTGCTGAACGCCAACCAGCGCATGCACCACAAGCCCAAGGCCAAGCTGACCGCAGCAATCCGTGACGCCGCGATGGAAGCAGTCAGCGACAACCCGGCGCTCATGGACGCGCTCGCCGCGGCGAAGCCCGGCCCGCTGTACCAGCGCGCGCACATCCTCGGCATCCTTCGCCCCGCCACCGCCCGCCGCGCCGACCCGGCGAACTGGTACCCGTCGTTCAAGGCTGCCGTGGACGGACTCGTGGACGCGGGCCTGTTCGACGACGACGACCACACCCGCGTGGTCGGACCGGACATGCGGCTCGGGGAGAAGACGAAGGGCGGTCAACTCGTTCTCGTCGTCCACGGGCTCGCCGCGGGTGAGGACCCGCTCGGCTACGAGGCGGTGGCCCGGTGAGCACCGCTACTGCCGTCCTGATCACCGCCGCCGTCCTCGCGTTCAGCCTGCCCGCCGCCTACTGGCAGATCCGCCGCGCGCAACGGCACGAGTCCGTACGAGACCGGATCATCCGCGAGTCCTGCGAATACGCGGGCCTCGCCGCCCAGGTCGACGACCTCGAACTCTGCTGGGACCTGCCCGCCTACCAGCGGCCCGACCCCGACCTCGATGCCGGATGCGACCGGCTCTGGGACGCCATCCGAGACCACAGAGAGGACCAGCCGTGAACCACTACACCGGATCCGTCCCCGACAACCGCCGCCGCAAGCCCGACTGGCGCGACAACGCCGCCTGCCGCGCCGCCGACATCCACCCCGACACCATGTTCCCCGACAGCGACAAGGACCGCATCGACGACGCCCGCACCATCTGCTGGAAGTGCCCGGTACGCCTGGTCTGCCTGCGGGACGCCATCAACACCGGTGACAACCAGTGGGGCATGCGCGGCGGCCTGCTGCCGGAGGAGCGCCGCGCGGTGAAGAAGGAACTCAACCGCCGCCACAAGGCCGCCGAGGCGCAGCAGACGGGAGCCCCGGCCAAGGCCACCGCCCCGCCCCGGACGTCGTACCCCAGTCTCCGCAACCTCTTCGACGCCCACACCAAACGCATCATCCACGGCCACCTCGCCTGGACCGGCCCGGAACGGCCGTCGTTCAAGGGCCGCTCCTACAAGCCGAAGCAGATCGCATTCATCCTCGACCGCGGCCGGCCACCCGTCGGGCGGGTGCTGACGACGTGCAGCCTCAGCGGGTGCGTGATGCCATCCCATATCGCGGACGACTCCGAGCGGATGCCGCGCACCGGTACCGCTAAGGCCGCAGCGTGACCGGCAGCCCGTGGCTCGGCGGCGTGCAGGTGCGGCGCCTGGAGAAGGGCCATACCCCGGTCGCCGACTTTCTGTGCACCGCGTGCTGGCACCACCGGCGAACCTCAGGCCGAGACAAGGTCACCGACTTCCTCCGCTCGAACCCCACGCACGAACACCGAATCCAGTGCCCAGGTCGTACCTGACCCGCCAGCTGGCGGCCGCGGCTTCCCCCGCGGCCGCCACCCCGGACAGCACAAAGCCCCACCGAAGCGGGGCTCGAAGACGAGAGGAGGAACGGTGTCAGGACTCGGAGTCGCGCAGGCCGTCAAGCCGGCGCTGAAGCGCGCTCTGCCGGGCCTGCTGCTTGCGCCAGGCGGCGACGCGCGAGTGGACGTGACGACGGATGTCATCGGCGCGGGAGGTCCCCTCCGCCTCGCACAGTTGCCCGTACGCCGTCCACACCTCGTCATCGATGCGGACCATGCGGCCGGGCGTGCCCTTCGTCGTCATGTCGACAGAGTAGCTGACCGGTCAGCGGCAATACACCCCCGGTCGTCCGCGCGTATGCCGTATGTATTGCGGGTGACTATACACCCCGGGGTAGAATCTGACGCAGAGGAGCAGGCGATCAAGCCTCCCTGCACTGGTGGTTCGTCACGCGCGTCGCGATCACCACCGCATGTGCAACACCTCAACCGCCACACCCAACGACCAGCAGAAAGGCACTGCCGAATGACCGTCCAGCCCGACACCGGCGAGATCCAGCAGGCACCCGTCGCCGCATTCCTCGCCAGCCACCTCAACGGCCGCACCGAGGAAGAACTGAGCGCCGAGTTCCACACCCTCCTCGACGCCGTCCGCGCCCACGGCAAAAAGGGCTCCATGACGATCACCATCGTCGTCGAGCCCCCCGCCAACGGCGTCGAGTCCGCACCCCTGCCCATCGGCGTCGAGTCCGCCGTCAAGGCGCCGAAGCCCACCCCGGTGAAGTCCCTGTACTTCCTCGACGACGACGGCATGCCCGTCCGCGAGGACCCCCGCCAACTCTCCATGGACTTCCGCACCGCACCCGCCAACAACACCTTCAAGGACGCCTGATCCATGACCAACACCGACAACGCGCAGGTCATCGTCGACACCGCGCTCCGCACCGCACCTCCCGCCGAACTCACCCCCGGCAAGGTGTACGCCTTCCACACCGCCACCGGCGTCCACCAGGTCGACCTCACCAGCGACGAGTACAAGGACCAGCCCACCCGGAAGACCGGCACCACCACCGTCCGGGACGCCGAGTCCTTCCTCGCCTACTGGACCAAGCACAGCGACAGCGACAGCGAGGTGTACGCCGACGCCGAACGCCTCACCGTCACCGCCGTCCTCGACGCCAACACCGCCGACATTGCCCGCTGGGCCGGCCACCGCCTCCACCTCGCACTGCGCCCCACCACCGCATGGCAGCAGTGGATCCAGCAGGACGGCCAACTGATGCGGCAGGAAGAGTTCGCCGAGTTCCTCGAAGACCACCTCCCGGAACTGCTGGAGCCGTCCTCCGCGGAAATGCTGGAGATCGCCCAGTCCTTCCAGGCCGCCGTCAAGGTCGACTTCCAGTCCGCCAGCCGACTCTCCTCCGGACAGCGGCAGTTCCAGTACGTCGAAACCGTCCAGTCCAAGGCCGGGCAGAAGGGACAGCTCACCGTCCCCGAGGCCTTCACGATCGGGCTGGTGCCGTTCGAGGGCTCGGAGGGCTACAAGCTCACCGCCCGCCTCCGTCACCGCATCGGGCAGAACGGGCTGCAACTCGGCTACAAGCTGGAACGGCCCGACGAGGTCCGCAAGACCGCGTTCGCGGACGTGGTCAAGGCGATCGGCGAGCAGATCGACACCGCGGTCATGAACGGAATCCCGGCCTGATGAGCGGGCGCGCGAGCAGGCAGGGCGGCGACGGCTCCCGCTGCCCTGCCTGCTCCGCGCCCATCCTCACCCAGTGGGTCGGCCACGTCGCTGCAATCAAAGCCAGCGTCGACCTCCCACCCGCCGACGAGCCCCACCCCTACTGGCCGGCCGCCATCGCCAGCACACCAGACAACCCCGTGTGGTGCCTGCCCCGCCAACGCTTCCGCCCCCTCCGGCTCCGCTGGACCGACAGCAGGCACCCGCCGGACTGCCCGCACCAGCACCTCATATCGCACCAGTGCCCGACGACAACGCTCTTCTGAGGAGACCGCCCGTGGAGAACGTCCGCCACATGAGCCCGCGCGACACGGCGGACCAGGACGGCCTCATCCGCGCCAGCCCCCACGACGCCGAAGCAGAGAACTACGTCGGCGGCGTCATCATGCACGACCGCACCGCCTACCTTGAGTGCGCGCAGATCATCGACCGCGACGACATCTACCAGCCCGGCGTCCGCCTCATCTGGGACGTCGTCGGCGGCATGGTCGCCGAGAACAAGCAGCTCCATCCCGTCACCGTCCGCGCCGAGATTGAGAAGCTCAAGCGGATCCGTGAAGTCGACGGCGGCAACCTCCTCGTCAAGCTCGGCGCGCAGACCATCTCCGGCAGCATGGCCGCCGCGTTCGCCGAGCGGATCGCCGAGGTCGCGGTCGTCCGCCGCCACGACGAGCACGCCAACCGCATCAAGACGGCCATCGCCGCGGGCGCCACCGGTGAGGAACTCGACAAGCTCGATGCCGAGCACCGGGCCTACGAAGAGCGCCGCGCCGCCTTCGGTAGCGGCCCCTCCCACCTGACGAGTGCGTTCGTCGACTGGGACCCGTTCTTCGCCACCAACTTCGGGCAAGTCGAACTCCTCCCCGGCAAACTCCTCGCGCCCGGCCAGCAGATCACCATCGTCGGCGACGGCAAAGCCGGAAAGTCTCTCCTCGTACAGGAGTGGCTGTGGCGCATGGCCACCGGGCAATCCTTCCTCGGCGACCGTCCCCAACCGCCCGTCTCCGTGCTGTACGTGGACGCCGAGAACGGCCACCAGGACATCCAGGAACGGTTCCTGTCCTACGGCGGCGGGCCCGGCCGCATGGGACTCCTCACCTACGCCTCGTTCCCGCCGATCCGCCCCCTCGACACCGCGGGCGGCGGCGCGGACCTCATGCAGATGGTCAAAGAAGTGGAAGCCCAAGTCGTCTGCCTCGACACCGTCTCCCGATTCATCTCGGGACCCGAGAACGACGCCGACACCTGGCTGTCCCTCTACCGGCACACCCTCCTGCCGCTGAAACGCGCCGGCATTGCCTCCGTCCGCCTGGACCACATGGGCAAGGACGGCGAGCGCGGCGCCCGCGGCTCCTCCGCCAAGACCCAGGACGTTGACCACGTGTGGGAGTTGCGGGCGCAGGGAGGTGGGACGCTGCTGCTGAAGCGCACCCACACCCGTACCGGGATCGGCCCAGACGCGTTCGTCATCGTCCGGCAGGCGCAGAAGGACGGCAACAGCTACCGGCCCGGCTGCACCCGCCACGTCCTCATGGACTACGACCACATGGAGCAGGCCGCCGAGGGCACCGTCGAGTGGCTCGTCCAGCGGATTGACGACCTCGGCCTGCCGAACGACGCCGGGAATCCGCGGACGATCGCGGCTCTCGCGCACGCCCAAATCAAGATCGGCAAAGACAAGATCGCCGCCGCCGTCAGGATGCGGAAAAACCGGGACAACTTGGGTTCCCCGGATACCTTCCCCGAGACCTTCCCCGACGGGGTTCCCCGGGAAGGTTCCCCGGGAACCCCCCGGGAATCTGAAAAACCGCAGGTCAACCATTCCCCGGGAACCTCACGGGAACCTTCCCCCGGCCCAGGTTCCCCCCCTTCCCCCCCTCTAGGAGAGGGGAAGGGGAAGGGAACACCCGCCGCAGACCCCTCACAAACACCCCTCTGCACCGTCTGCGAGACCCCCCTCACCGGCTACCGACTCGACCGCGGCTACGACACCCACCTCGGCTGCGAACCCGAATCAGGAAGCCACCCACCCGAGGCACCCCACGACGCGGCCTGACAGGAGCCCACCGTGACCGACACCTGCCCCAACTGCTGCCGCCCCGGCGTCCAGCCCCGCGCCGAACGCACCGACGACACCCAGAACCGCAGCGCCTACCGCTGCCCCGACTGCGGCCACGCCTGGATCACCAGCCGCCTCCGCTCCGCCTACCGCACCGCCGCCTGAAAGGACCCGACCATGACCACCCGTCAACTCGCCCTCGACACCCAGCCCCGCCGCCTCCAGCGCAAACGCACCAAAGGCTGGCGCGCACCCGCCGACGCCAAATACGTCGGCCGCGGCACCCCCTGGGGCAACCCCTACGCCATCAAGCAATGCGGCCCCACCCACGCCGTCATCGACACCCGCACCAACGGCGTCATCTTCGGCAGCAAAGACCAGACCGAAGCCCACCGCGTCGCCGTCACCTGGTACCGCGCCTGGCTCACCAGCCAGCCCGACCTCCACGCCGCCGCCCGCCAACAGCTCGCCGGCCGCGACCTCCTCTGCTGGTGTCCACCCGAACTCTCCTGCCACGCAGACGTCCTGCTGGAGCTCGCCAACCACCCCGCCGCCTGACCCCGCCGCACCACTGCCATCGCACCGAAAGGACCCGAAATGCCCACCCGCATCCAACGCCGCCGCACCAAGGGATGGCGCAAGCCCGAAGGCGCCGTCTACGTCGGCCGCGGCACCCGATGGGGCAACCCCTGCACCCAAGTCCGCATGCCCGCCCTCGACGGCTCCGAGTGGGAACACGAAGGCCGCCTCGGCAAGACCTCCGGCCAGCGGCACGCCTTCGTCCACCCCGACAAGACCGTCACGTGGCACCTCGTGCAGGACGCCACCCGGGAACAGGCCGTCGCCATGTACCGCCGCTGGCTCGCCGGGCGGCCCAGCCTGGTCGAGGCCGCGCGCGAGCAGCTCGCAGGACGGGACCTCATGTGCTGGTGCCCGCCCGACGAGCCGTGCCATGCCGACGTGCTGCTGGCCGTCGCGGCCGGTGCGGACCCGCAGCCCGTCTCCTGAGCCTGTCCCCGCCCCACCCCAACCACACCCACGAAAGGACCCGACATGGCCAGCACCCAGCACGTGGTGATGTGGTCCGGAGGGATCACCTCCTGGGCCACCGCCCGCCAGGTCATCGCCGAACACGGCGCGGCCAGCGTCACGCTGCTGTTCGCCGACACCAACGCCGAGGACAAAGGGCTCCACGCGTTCAACGACGCGGCCAGCGCTCAGCTCGACATTCCGATCACCCGCGTCGCCGACGCGCAGGAACGAGACCCGTGGCAGGTGTTCGAGGACAAGCGCTGGCTCGGCAACACCCGGATCGCACAGTGCTCACTGGAGCTGAAGCTCAGGCCCTGCGAAATCTGGCTCGCCGCCAACCCTGAGCTGACGTTCGACAACACGACGCTGTACGTCGGGATCGACTGGACCGAGACCGAGCGCCTGCCCGCCATCGTCAAGGGCTGGGCCCCGTGGACGGTGGACGCGCCACTGACCCGGCCGCCGTACTTCGACAAGCGGCAGCTCCTCACCGAAGCCCGCGACGCCGGTCTGCCCGTGCCGCGCTTGTACGAGCTCGGGTTCGCGCACAACAACTGCGGCGGCGCCTGCGTCAAGGGCGGCCAAGCCCAGTGGATACGGCTGCTGAGGGTCTTCCCCGCCAGGTACGCCCGTGCCGAGCGCGCCGAGGCGAAGATGCGCGCGCTGCTCGGCAAGGACGTGGCGATCCTCCGGGACCGCACCGGCGGGGAGACGAAGCCGCTCACGCTGGCCGCTCTCCGGCAGCGCATCGAGGAGCAGCCCGACCAGCTCGACCTGTTCGACGAAGGCGGCTGCGGCTGCTTCACCGACCTCGCCCCCGCCGCCTGACCCCCGCCCCCCGCCCCGTCACCCCTTGGAGCCCGCCATGACCCCGCCCACCGACCAGCCCCTCGACCTCGACGAGATCCTCGGCCGCGCCGGCCACCTGTACGAGTACGTCCATCAGTCGGACGAAGCCGACGTCCTCGCCGGGACCGACGTGCCGCAGCTGGCCGAGGAGATCCGCCGCCTCCGCGCCGAACTCGCCGAGGCCCGCGAGCGGCTCGCCGCCTACGGCACCCCCCTCATCGGCGGCGTCCCGCTGCCTCCGACAGACCCCACCTACGAGCGGATGGAAGCCAAGCGAATGGAACTGACCGAGGGGTTCACGGACCAGGAATGGGCCGTCGGCCGTGTGCTCTGCCCCGCGGCGTTCAAGTGCACCAAGCACCCACTGACGCTCTTCGTGCCGCTGAAGAACGGGTGCCTGCCCCTGCACCGCAACGACCTGAACATCGCCTGCTCGGGTTCGCACAAGAAGCCCGACATGCCGCCGCTGCAGCTGCGCACCGCCGCCGTGTCTGCCGCCGCCCGGCCGTGACCACACCCACACCAACCACCAGGAGCAGCGCATGACCGCAACCACCGCCGTAGCCCACGGCTACACCATGCGGGACCTCGACGCATTCGCCCGCGCCGTCGTCATGAACAACCGCACCTGGTGGCCCGCAGGCGACCGCGACGACCTCTACTCCGCCGCCTGGCACGGCATCGTCGAACACCTCTGCACCACCGACGAACCGCCCAGCCGACGCGACCTCCTTGAGGCCGGCCGCCAAGCCCTGGTGCAGGACGTGAAGGCTGCGATGCGCCACCACGGCGCCCGCCGCGACACCAGCAACAACGGCGCCCGATACGCCGCGTACTGGGAATGGGCCGGCCGCGCCACGCCCAGCCCCGAGGCCGGGATCATCGAGCGGATCGCCCTGGAGCAGATTCTGGACTCGCTCACCCCGCGCCAGCGCGAAGCCTTCACGGCGCTTGCTGCGACAGGCGACTACCTGGAGGCGGCCAACCTGCTCGACATCGAGGCCCAAACGTTCCGGTCCCTGATCGGCCGTGCGCGCGGAGCGTTCCGCGGGCTGTGGCACGAAGGGGAGACCGCGTCGTCGCACTGGGGCTGTGACCGGCGGGCCGGCGCCGTGCGCGGGACGGTCGGCAAGGGCGAGTCGGCTGTCTACAACCTCCGGCGTCGTCAACGCGCCGCCAGCAAGAACGCCGCATGACCCGCACTGCAAGGCCTGGGCGCGCCGTTACCGCGCCCAGGCCGGCGCCAGCCTCCCACATCCCGCCCTGCGACACCCGCCCACCCCGAACCGCTGGAAGGACCACCGTGACCGCGCCCGCCCTGGACCTCGCCCTCACACCGCCACCCGGCGGCGAAATCCTCCACCACACCGACCGCGCCACGATCATCTGGGGCGACTGCCGCGACCCACAGATCATCGGCACCGTCCCCAACTGGTACGGGCTGCTGTGCACCGATCCGCCCTACGGCATGCGCTACAACTCCGGCCGCTCCAGCACCTTCACCGAGATCCCCGGCGACGACGGATCCGTCGACTGGCCCGCCGTCCTCGGCCAGTGGGTCGGCCCGGAGGGAACCTTCAACGGCGGACTCGCCCCGTCCCGGCACGTGTACGTCTTCGGCTACCGGCCCGAGACTCTGGCCGGCCCGCTACGCCTCGGCGGAACCACCGAGTTGGTCTGGGACAAGCTCGACATCGGCAGCGGTGATCTCACGTCCCCGTGGGGGCCGGGCCACGAGCCGATCACCTACGGCGTCCACGTCAAGCGGGCCAGCGACCGGCAGAAGGGGGCCGGGAATTTGTCGGCCCGTCTGCGTCGCGGCTCGATCCTCCGCTACCAGCGGCCGGGTAGGAGTGCTGCGACCCGCCACTCGAATGAGAAGCCGGTTCCGCTGATGGCCGATCTGATCGAGTCGTCCACGGTCCGCGGTGACCTCGTGGTCGACCCGTGCGCCGGCTCGGGATCCACCGGCGTGGCCGCGGTCCTTGAGGGTCGCCGCTGCTTCCTCGTCGAGATCAACCGTGCGGATGCCGAGCTGTGCGTGCGCCGGGTGAAGGCCGCTGAGGCCATCGCCGACCAGATGCTCGCCGCCTGACCGCCCGTCCGCCTGCCCGCACCAGCCACCAGGAGAAGCCGTGACCGAACCGACCGAGCAGTGCACCGCGTACATCGTCAACGAGCACAGTGGTGGCACCCATCGCTGCATCCGCGAGGCCGGCCACACAGGCGGCGAGTGGGGCGAGGATCACTGTGGCCCCGTTGACGACCGCGGGGTGCGGTACTGCTGGGGCGACAACGCCATCGGTGCCGTCCCGCACAAGCCCGACGACCCCGCCGTCTCGTCTGCTGGCCCGGCGCCCGCCACCGACCGGAACACGCTGCGGGAGCAGGTCGTCGCCGCCATCAAGGCCTCTCCGTTTGAGGAACTCCGCAGCGTCGACCACGCCCCCAACGGGCCGCTGCAGATCACGGTGAAGGTCGACGATCTCGCGGACGTGTTGGTGCGTCGCCTCACCGACGCCGTGCTGCCCGCGCCCACAGACCAGACAGCCGTCCTGCGTGACGCTGCCGACCGCATCGACGCGACCCGAGCGCCATTCCCCATCGCCGTTCAGAACGGGATCACGTGGGCCACGGCCGAGCTGCGTCGTCTGGCTGGCGAGGCGCAGCAGGACGAGACGCGGCGCTGTGTCTGTGGCGAGCCCGAGACGCCCAGCACCGTGCACCGCACTGACGGACCCTGCTACGCCAGCGAGGCGCAGCAAGAGCCGTGCGGACGGCCCTCGGCGATCCCGACCCCGTGCTCGGCAGGCGACTGGTGCTGCGAGGGCCCCCGCGAGGCGCAGCAGGACCCGACACAGGACGGCCGGACCACGCTCCCGTGCAACTGGGCCAGGACCCAGCAGCCACACGCACAGCACAACTGGGAGCCGCAGCCGGGCATGGACCCGGTGCACTGCCCCGGACACCCCGTCAAGCAGCCGCCGATGGACCCGGTGCACATCCTCGGCATCGGAGCCGACGCCGCCGTGGCGCGGCCCGGCCAGCCCGAGACGCACTCCTGCCGCAACTGCGAGGGCATCGACCCCGACACCTGCCTGATGAACCCCGACCGCCCCCGGGTGATCCGGTCCGGCCAGCCCGAGACGGACACCTGACCCCACGGCCCGCGTCGGGCGCACAACCGCCATCCACGGCCCTGTGCGCCCATCTGCCGCCCCAACCCGAACTTGCCGTTTTCCGCACTCATAGCGAGCGCCAGACGGCCTAACCCCCTCACGCGGCTCCCCCGCCGCCTCGAACCCCCAGAGCGCCAGCCACAGCCCCACCCAGAGAGGACACCCGAAATGCACTCCCACGCCGAATGCGGCAAGACCTGGACCGGCCTCCGCCGCGCCCACTGCCCCGCCTGCCACGAGACCTTCAACAGCGACAGCGCCGCCGACAAGCACCGAGTCGGCAAGTTCGGAGACGACCGCCGCTGCCTCCCGCCCACCGAAGCCGGACTCGTCGCCACTGAACAGCCGTGGGGAACCTGCTGGCAAGCACCCGGCAGCGACCTCCGGTTCAGCGACCACGAGGCCACCGAAGCGGCCTAGCGGATGCATTGCGGGCCGCCGCGGGGAGTACGGCGGTCCGCCCGCCCCAGAGCCTCACAGAGGCGTGCAGCCCCGCACCGACAGGAGACCCCATGCCCGACGACCTGAACCCCGGCCCCCACCTCGTCTACCGGAGCACCCGCGACCTCGACGGCACCCGCACGCACTACCTCATCGACATGGCGGCCCCGGAAGACCCACGAGAGCGCGCCATCTGCCGCGCCCTGCTACAGCACGCCCTCTCCCTACTCGACGCCACCGAACCCGCCCGACGCACAGCCGTGCGAGGTGAGCAGCCGTGACCGGCCCCAGCAGCAGCCCCCGCGGCGAGCACACGCCCCGGCCAGGCGTCACCTGGCAGACCCGCATCGTCGAGCAGCTCGTTGACGACACCGCACCCGACCCCAAGCCGAACCGGGCCACCCGACGCGCCCTCGCCCGCACCCGCAGGAAGAAGAAGCCATGACAGACCAGCACGCCGACTTTGAGCCCAACGAGGACAGCAAGGCCAGCCCCAAAGCCGCCTCAAACGCCGAGCTCCGCACGCGCATCGCCCACGCAATCCACCGGTACGACAACCGTCACGCCCTGTCCGGCAACGACATCCCCAGCAAGCACCACTATGGCGAAGCCGACTTTGTCCTCGCCGAGCTGCGGACCGAGTTGGACACGCTCGCCGCGCTCCGCCAGGTCTCCCGCGGCTACTGCCCCACCTGCGGACGCGGCGACGCCGCACCCACCGTCGAAGACTGGGAGCAGCAGCGCGACCGAGCCGACCAACTCGCCCGCATCCTCGCCGTCGTCCTCGCCGAATTCCGGCCCACACCCGGCACCCGGCAAGCCACCGCCGTCATCGACACCGACACCCTCCACCGCTGGCACACCGCACTCGACCAACCGACGACAGCGGCAACAACCTGCAGCGAGCACGACGGCCCCTGCTTCCCCGACCCCACCGCGAAGTGCCCAGCCCACGGCGACCACCAATGCGCCGCCTGCCATCGCAACCCCAGCAGCTGCAACGACCGCGATTACGTCGAATGCGGCTACTGGTCCAGCACTGGAATGCACTGGGATACCTGCTCCAACCGGATACGCGGCCCGCTCACACCCGACACGGCAGCGACCCAAGCGACCGTCCACCAGGAGCCGCCCCGTGTATGAGTACCAGGCCCGCCTCGTCCGCCCCATCGACGCCGACACGTGGATCCTGCATGTGGATTTGGGCATGCACGTGTGGCAGCACGACGTCCGTATCCGCGCCGCCGGCCTCAACGCCCCCGAACTGTCCACGCCCGAGGGGAGCGCCGCACTCGCCTGGGTCATCGACTGGTTCGGCCAGCACTGCCCCGACGGGCTCCTCACCGTCCGCACCCAGCGCGACCGCAACGACAACTACGGCAGGCTCCTCGGCACCATCACCGCACCCGACGGCGCCGTGCTGAACACCGAACTCCTCACCACCGGACACGCCGCACCATGGCCACGCGCAACAGCCCCCGCTTGACGCCCGTGGCATCCTGACAGTGGGACGTCCGTCTGCGCGTGGGAAACCCGAGCACCCGAGAACCAGTCGGCCCAAAGCCGGACGACCACCAGCTGTACCGCCCCGATCGAGGGCGGCCAGAGGCGACGGCCCCTTGGGGCGCGACGGCCAACCCCCGAGCGCCCCGCCCGAACTGAACCGGACGGGGTGCTCGCGCGTTCCCGGGCAGCACGCGGCCCGCCGTACCCGAAGGCGCGGCGGGCCAGTGAGGGCGCCCCCCTTTTGTGCAGCCCCGACGCTACGCCCCGCCCGGCCGGAACGGTAGATGTATGCGCCCTTGACGCACGTCATGCCCGGGCGCACCCTGAACCCTCACCCCCAGGGGAGGGAACCAGCCATGGCCGAAAGCAGCGAATACCGCGTCGCCTCCTCCGACTACAACGGAGACACCCGCTACATCGTCAGCGTGAAACGCACCCCTGAAACCGACGCCATGACCGACGAGGAACTGATCGCCCGATTCCGCCAGGGCATCCGAGAGCACGAGGAGCAGCAAGACGGCTAGTGCACCCAGTCGTCCGGCCCGCCGCCCCGCCATACGATCCAGCCCGCGGCGGCCACGTCCAGGTCGTCGATGCCGTCCAGGCCGGCCGTCTGCAGGAACGCGGCCACGTCCTCCAGCCGGAATGCCCGACCCAAGATCACCCCGCCCACGCGGACACGCCGGCCGCCGTCCTCGTCGGGCGGGTACACGATCACCGTGGGCATAAGCCCAGCCTGCCAGCGGGCTGGGGCAGCGGCATCCCGACAGCGGCTTGACGGGCGTGTGACCATGGTCGTGCTGGCCGTCGCAATGCTGCTGCCGACAGACCAGCGCTGCTACAGCAAGAACGCCCCCGCCGAAGTAGACGACGGGGGCGCAGCTGCGTACAGGACGGCTACGGACGCCACTCCTCGCGGTAGCCGGGCCGGTCCGCGTAGGACAGCGCGAGCAGGCGCAGCGTCTTGCACGGGTAGTACGGGTAATTTCCCTCTGGCTCGCAGGTGGCGCAGTAGTCCTGCATCTCCTGAGGGTCCTCGATCTCCTTGTGTAGGGCGACCAGCTGCCGCTTGGCGTCGATCTCCCGCAGCACCCGCTCCGGATCGTGCGCCATCATGTGGTTCGCGATCGTGCGGTCACCGACGTAGAACTCATCGCCGCCCACGTCGATCGTGGCGGACGCGATCAGCTCCCACGACAGCTTGTTGTCTGAGCCGTCCCACGTTGTCGCCCGCGCGGTCCGCTCGTCCTCGTCGATCTGCTCGCCGAGCCACCGCAAAAAAACCAGCTCATCCATCCGACGCCTCCGGCTTCTCCGACTTGGCCCGCGTACCCCACGGGCCTGAGTGCCCGCGCACGATGTCCTGCACCGTGCCAAGCGAGACGTCCAGCGCGGCAGCGATCTTCCGGAACGAGACCTTCTCCTCTCGCATCTTGAGCACGATCTCCCGCCGCTCCTCCCGGAGCTCAGGCTCCTTCTCCGTCTGCGCCTTCAGAAGCTCACTGATGGCCCGCGCCCTTCGCGCCGGGTCCTCGATAGCGCGCACTGCGTTCATGGCGTCGACCACCCTCTGAACCTCCTCGATCACACCCGGCCTCATCTCGTTCGGGCGGGCTGCTTCCCCTCAGCGTATGGCATGCCATACAGTGGCGGAAGCAGCCCAACGCTGCTGATGCAAAAGCCCCCGGCCCGGCGCTGGAACGCCATATGGGCCGGGGGCGGACCCACCCACAACCGTGACGAAGGAGCAGGTCCGCCATGGAGCGTACCGACCAAACCCAAACGCAGCCCACCCCTGCCACGCAGCCCGTGCCCTACTACTGGATCGCCACCATCGGCATCCGAGGACAACAACTCACCCGCGACGCCACGATCGACGTCACGCCCGGCATTCACACCCGCATGGACATCACCCGGTCCGTCATGGACTTCCTGCGCGAGCAGCACGGCGAGTTCGTCCTCCTCGCCTTCTCCCTGGAGCGGAACGACCTCAGCGCCCCGGCGGTGACCGCATGAGCCAGCCCGGCATCCTCCGCCACCAACTCATCACCATGGCCGAACTCCTCGACCACAACCCCGAGCACCCGGCCAGCCTGCCGCTCACCACCGACGAACGCGTCGCCCTCGCCAACGACATCACCAGCGGCGACCGCCACTTCCTCGACCTCCTCCCGCGCATCACCCAGCCGACCACCCGCGGCGACTACGCGAACCGCCTCCGCCAGATCGCAGGTGCGGCATGAGCTACCAAGGACCCACCTGCGGCTCCTGCGGCGGCCAAGGCGGCCACCCCGAAACCACCCCGAACCCCGACGGCAGCCAGACCACCGTCTTCCGCACCTGCGGCACCTGCAGTGGACGAGGGCACGCCTGATGGGCTTCCTCGACAAGCTGCTCGGCAACGACCGCGAACGCGCCGCCAAGTACGCCGGCCGCGAGTCCGCCACCGAACGGGCCGCCCGCAAGCGTCGCGAAGGCCACCGCCGATCCATCGCCAAGGCCGCCACCCAAGGGCAGCTCTGGGAGCAGCAAGACCGCCGCCGCTACCGCTAACCCACCCAGACCGCCGCGCGGCGGTAACCCGATCCCCTCGTCCCGCCGCGCGGCAGCCGTCCCTCCCGCACCCGTTCCCCCACGGCCGGGAGGGACGGCACCCACACCCCAGACAGGAGCCACCCATGAACACCGCGTACATCATCTGCATCGCCATCGCAGGCATCGCCGGAATCACCGCCGGCATCGGCCCCAACATCCGCGCCTGGGCCCGCAACCACTAACCCCGCCCAGCCCGCTCCCGGAGGAGCACCGTGAAGACCCGCCGCATCACCCGCGAGCGCCTCGTCCCCCACACCATGGACGGTAGGACCCGCATGGTCCCCGACGAGGAAACCATCGAGGTCCCCCTGCCGCCCCGGGACTGGGACCAGATCGGCCTCAACGTCGTCACCGCCATCGTCGCCCTCGCCCTCCTCGGGTGCGTCGGCTTCTCCACCGCCTCCATCGGTGACCTCCTCAACCGCGTCACCCCGGCCGCCGCCGCATACGGCGCCGCTGCGCTGTTCGACCTCGTCTGGATCGGCTGCACGATCATCGAGTGGCTCGGCCGGTACACCCCCGACCGCGTGAGGAAGGCCCGCGTCGGCGGATACCTGTCGCTGGCCGTGGCCATGGGCGCAGTCGCCGCGCACGGCTGGATCTTCGGGAACGCCGCCACCGGCCTCGTCGGTGCCGCCGTGTCCGGTCTTGCGAAGGGGCTGTGGGCTGTTGTCCTCGACTACCAGGCCGTGCCGCTCGGCAAGCGTGACGCCGCGTTCCTTCAGCAGGAACTCGCCGAAGCCGCCGTCGAGCTGTCCCGCGTGCCCGTCCGGCGCCGAGTGAACCGAGCCCGCGCACTCGCAGAAGCCGAGCGGATCGCCCTCGAAGCGGACCGCGGATCCGCCGATCCGGACCGTCCGGACGAGTCCGCGGACGATCCGGACGCCGACGTACTCGCGATCCGACCCGGCGCTGTGAGCACGAAGGACGCCGTCCGGATCGCCTGGGACAGCGGAATCCGTGATGACGGCGAAGCAGTCCGCTACGTCGCCAAGGCCACAGGCAAGGCCCCGTCCCCGGACACCGTCGCCCGTTACATGCGGCTGCTGCGGAAGGTGGCCGGCTGATGGGCGCGCAGCCGTCGCCCGACGGTGACGAACTGCGCGCCCGCCACCACCTCCGCCGCCTCGGCGCCCGCCCCCTCGGCCACCAGGAGCCCACCGTGTCCATCCCCGAACCCCGCCGCCCCGTCACCCCCACCCGCGTCATCCCCGCCGGCACCCCGCTCCCCGCCCGGCTCCCCGAGCCCGGCGAGGCCCCGCCATGGCGGACACCACCCCCGCCCCCGCCACCGCCCGCGGATTCGGGTCCGCTGCCCGTCCCACCGGCTCCGGAGCCGCGGACCGTCGAAGTCCGGCACGTCCACGAGATCGTCCTGACCAGCCCGGACCCCGATCCGGAGCCCGGTCCGCGCCTGTGGGAACGCGCGTGGGATGCGCTGGTCACCTGGCGGATGATCGTCGCGATCATCGTCGCGTTCCTGCCCTGGGCGAACGGCCGCAGCCCGGTCGGGATCTGGGGCCACACCGTCCACCAGGCCCGTACCGAAGCCGGTATCGGCGCCGCCTACGTCATCGCCGGCGTGGCGCTCGCCGCCGCCTGGGGCCTGGACCGGCACACCGGCCGGGCCGTGCCGCGGTTCCTTCTCGTCACCGCGCTGGTCGGCGGCCTCGGCGTCCTCAACTGGTTCGACCCGATCCTGGCCCTTACCGGAGTCCACCGATGAACGGCACCACCACCCTCACCCTCGGCGGCCTCCTCGCCGCCCTCCTCATCCTGACCGCGAACCTGTACCCCTGGTACACCGGCGGCCGGGAAATGAAGCAACTCACCATGTTCGGCAAAGGCTTCGCCGCCGCCGCCTGCGCCGCCGCCTGCCCGGGCGGCCTCCTCGGCTGGGCCCACGCCCACACCGGGTCTGTCGCCAACGGGACAGGCGAGCGCGCAGGCGCCAACGCCGCAGGCGTGACCGCCGGGAACAGCCTGACCACCGGTCAGCTCACCGGCCTCGGCGCGACCGGCGCCGTCATCGCTGTCCTGGCCGTGTTCCTCGTCTTCCTCTCCTACAAATCCGCAGGTAAGAAGGACAAACGGCGGATCGTTGGCGGCTTCTTCGTCGGATCGGATCTGCTACTCACCGCGGGTGTCGCAGGTGCCCTGTCGTGGCTGCCCGGCGCGCTCAATGGGGTCGGGGACGGGGTAGTCGCCGCGGTGCAAGGGTCGGGGATCCTGTGAGCCGTCTCGCCCGCCCGGCCGCCCGGCTCGCCGCCGGGTCCGCGGCCGTCAGCCGCCGCCTGGGCGCGCGCCTGGCGGCCTGGGTCGCGCGCGGCCGACGCCACGACCTGACCGGCTGGCGTGCCACCCTCGGCTGCTGGCTCCGCCTCTCCGCCCTCACTTTCGGCCTGTACCTGCTGTGGCGGCTGGTCCGGGCTGTACCCAACCTACTGTGGCTCCTCAGCACTGTATGGCTGATCGCTTCCTGGCGGGCCGGACGGGCCAGCATCGAGGCGGGTGACGAGGAGGTTCCCGAGCAGCCCGAAGGGCACTCCCCGGACGACGTCCGCGCGGCCACCCTCGACTGGATTCGGCAGCGCATCGGCGACGCCCAAGGCGTGCACCTCCGAGACCTCCTCGCGCACGCCCAAACTCACGGCATGTTCGAGGACCTGGATGTGGCCACATTCCGGGCCCATCTGGAGCGCTGGGGGATCCCCGTCGACCGCAACGTGAAGGTGGGCGGGATCCCGACTTGGGGGGTGCGCCGGAGGGATCTCGAAGCCCCTTCCCCGGCCGCCGCCCAAGAGCCGTCTACCGAGGCGTCTACCGCCGCCTGACCTGCACGTCTACCGGCTCATCTACCGCCATCTACCCGGCATCTACCGGGCCATCTACCCCGGGGCGGCCGTCCGCCTGGCAGCTAGCCGGCCGCCCCGGTCCCCATCCCTCACACGAGACAGGAGACCGCCATCATGGCACTCGGATTCAAGAAGCCCATCAAGGACGACGACCCCCGCTTGCAGGGGCATGAGACGACGTACCGGTCGTCACGAGGCGGCTGGGTGAGGCCGGAACAGAAGCCGATCCCGGGCAAGCGGAAGAGCAGTGGCAAGAGCTGACCGCCTGCCACACTGGATCCGAGGCCCCGCCGCGCATTCCCCCGTCGTGGCGGGGCTTTCCCCTGTCCGGGTTACAGAACGGGCACACCGGCTACACGCGGCAGCCATCGAGGCGGATGATGCACGGCATTGCACCACTGCCCTTGGGGGGACCATGAGCACCACACCGCCACCGCCCGCCTTCCCACCGCCCGCCCCACCGAAGAAGAACCGCACCAACGCGATCATCATCGGCTCAGCCACCGCCGTAATCGCCGCTGTCATCACGACCGGCATCGTGGTCGTGCAGTCCAGTCACAACGACAGCAAGCCGGCCACCACCGCGACCGCGTCGAAAGCCTCAGGCGAGGAGGACGCCGATACCGCTGCCGCGGAGGAGACAGAGCCGACGTACGAGGACGTCACCGTCGACAGTTTCACGATCAAGCTGAAGACGACGAAGCGGCAGTGCTTCGGGTCCGCGGGCTGCAACATGACGGTGGAGCCCGACCTGACGTTCCTGGGTGACAGCACGGCTGTTGACCCGGATGCGGTGTACGAGATCACGTACGAGATTCACGGGGATGAGTCGGGTGCGGTGATCGAGACGGCTGAGTTGTCGGACCAGACGAGTCTGAACTACACGCCGACTGTGATTAGTACGGCGTCGTCGGGTACGAAGGTGTCGGTGAAGATCACAGGCGTGACGGTGCAGGGGTAGGCCGGGCGTACTGCGGCCCCGCTCGTTTCCGGGCGGGGCCGTCGTCATGCGGTGGGCTACCAGCTGACCACCGTCGGCGGGATGCCGTCCAGGCCAGCGAACTCGTGGTGCCACCACACGGTGATGTGCTTGAACCCCTCCGCCTTCAGGCGCTCCACCAACTCGGCGGGTCGGGCGTAGTTCCAGGCGAACCAAATCACCGCACTGCCCGCCGCCTTCGGGCCACCCTGAAGACCGCGCATGTCTTCGCGTGCCGCCGAGATGACCGGGACGTCGGTAAGGTCCTGGTCATCGTCTGGGGGAACCAGATAGAGGAAGGGGCGGATGATCGCGGCCACCTTGGGAGCGATGGTCTCGGCGGTTGCGTCTTCGGTGTCGCCGACGATGACGAAGCAGTCAGTCACGTTGCTCATGTGGTGGTCTCCTCCTCCGGGCGCCCGATGCCGAGTTCCTGTTCCAGTCGGGCGATCCGCGCGTAGTTGGGGCGCGGTCGGGGGTGTCGCCAGTCGTGGGCGATCCGGTTCCAGATCGGCAGCGGCCAGCTCAGCCAGAGGGGCCCGCCCGGCTCGATGCCGAAGTGGCCACAGGCGAAGCCGTACAGCGCGGTCAGGCTGACGATGATGGGCAGCACGGCGTTCACGTGGGCTCCTCGTCCGGGCGCACCGGGCCCACGCTCGGGTCCTGCTCAACCTCGCCTGCAGCCTTGAGCAACTCCGCCGCCAACTCGCGGGCACCCTCGGCGCTGAGGCCTCGCACGTAAGCGCCGTGGCGGATCTCCTCGGGTAGCAGGCTCGCGGATAGGCGGACCTCTCCGGAGGGGTAGGCGGCGACAGTGAGCTGCTTGCTCATGCGGTCTTCTCCTCGCTGCTCGCCGGGCGGGCCGGCAGGTCGGCCCGCTTGCCGGTGGTGCGCCCCTCCGCGATCTGTTGAGCGCGGGCGCGGCTGATGCCGAGCTCTGCGGCCACCTGCGCGTGACTCAGGCCGTCCTCGCGCATCTCCTGGACGGCGCCGTGCCGGATCTCGCGCAGCCACTTCTGCAGGTCCGGGATTGCCTGAAGGGCGGTGCTGACGTCCTTTGCGCGTTGGGTGGCGTTGCCTTGTTCGGCGAGGTGTTTGAGGTTCTCGAAGGGGGCCGGCGGTGTGGTCATGGATTCAGTGTAGGGGGAGGCTTGACATGACGTAAGGGGTACCCTTACAGTGGATGTGTCGGGGGAACCCGGCAACAACTCCACAGAGGGCGAATCAGAACTTGGGTAGCGGCGTCGAAAGGCGCACCGGGAATTGACCCGTAAACGCATACACAGTGGCTAAGCCCAAGGCGAGCGTGGTGATAGTGGATCCTCACTGCTGCAGGACTGTGGCAGCATCCTGGCCGGATCAGCGCCAGTGAGGACGTACACCGCTCCTACCACGTGATGAAGGTTGATCCGCCCTCTGTGGTCCAGCACCGACCAAGGGGGCCCAATGGACCGGATGAGCGAGGACGAGGAGAACCGCCTCGCTACTGAACTGTTCGGCTCGGACGTTCAGGGCGTGTACGACCGCTTCGCCGACGCGCTGGACAAGCAGGGCATCCCCCACCGGTACTACGGCTTCAACAACGGCGGCCCGGCAACCGAGAAGCAGAAGAACTACCTCCGCTCACTCCTGCGCAAGCACGCCGGAACCGAGACCGCCGAGGCCATCCGGAACTACCTCAACTGCCGCCGACTCATCCACGAGCCGATCGGCTTCGGCACCGTCTCCGACTCAATCCAGGCGCTCAAGAACATCGAGGAGAGCTGACCATGGCCAACACGAAGATCAAGCTGGCCGACGGTCGCATCGTCAGCCTCACGCCGGCCCAGATCCGCGCCGTGAAGGCGATCAACCGGGCGGGCGTCCTCTACTCCTACAACGGCGTCTCCCGCGCCACGATCCGCGTCCTGGAACGCCTGGGCCTGGTCGACGTCGAGTGGGAGACCGAGTGGGTCGAGACCTCCCACGGCTACCGCGGCGTCTGGCGTCAGCGCCCCCAGCTCACCTTCCTCGCCCGCATCAACAAGGAGGCGTTCGGTCGATGAACACCGCCACTCAGACCCGCAAGACCTGCTTCACCTGCCGCCAGATGGCCACGAACGTGATGACCCGCGAGGGCTCGAACGATGTGTACGCCTGCGACAACTGCACCCGCATCTGGCGCGAGGACGCCGAGGCCAAGGGCTGGACCGTCCAGCCCGTCTCCGGCAAGGCTGCCGTCACCCGCCGCACCCTGCGCCGCAACGAGTGGACCAACGGCTACGTCACCAGCGACGGCCGTTACGAGGTCGAGCCCGTCTACGGGTCCAGCATCCGAGGCGGCGACGTCAGCCGGCCCACCGAGTGGTGCCTCAAGGACCGCCAGGGCGAGTACGAGCCCCGCTATCGCCCCCTCCTCTCCGACATCCGCGACATCCTCAAGGAGCGTCCGTGAACACCCAAGTACAGCGATCTTCGATGAAACCATGCGGTTGCCGGAATCCTGGCGGTGCCGGCTCCGACTGCTCTGGAAGCCTGCGTGACGCTTGCGTCTGCCTGTGCCACTACGCCCTCCGCAAGGCGCCCGAAGGCATGGGCATCCGCGAACTCGCCGAGACCTTCCGCATCGTCATGCGACACCTCAGCGAGACGAGCCAGTACGACCACGAGCTGCTGGCCATCCGGGCGAAGCGCGCCGGAGCGCTGTGGCAGGAGATGCTCCGCCGCGGCTTCGAGTTCAAGGACGACGGCTCGAACCGAGAGGACAACTGATGCCCCGCAAGCCCAGCCCGCACGGTCTCTACTGTGAGGGGGCGCGGAGCAGGCACAAGGCGCCCTGCAATGACCCCGCCATCTGGGTCGTGTACTGGGGCGACCCCGAAGCCGACGAGGTCAAGACCAACTACGCGTGCGCCTATCACCTGCACCAGCTCCTGACGGAGCTGAAGCAGAAGGCCGAGTTCTCGCGGGAGATGTTCCGCGTCCTCCCGCTCGACAAGCTCGCCGAGTGGATGAAGCAGCAAGAGAAGTCGGCCACCTGACCGTTCCTGAACTCCGTAAGGGGTCCCTTGACGCACATAAGGGGACCCCTTACGCTAGTCCGTACAAGCACCACACCAAGGGGGACCCGATGAGGCACACCAAGAACGAGACCACCACCCAGACCCTCACCCGCCTCATCACCGCCCTCGACAAGCAGCAGCCCATCACCATCACCTACACCAAGGCCGACGGCACCGAGACCATCCGCACCATCGAGCTGTACGACATCGTCGTCAGCGCCGCCGGCGACATCCTCCTGAAGAGCATGGACCGCGACAGCCAGGAGTCCCGCTCCTTCCGACTGGACCGCCTCGTCTCCTACACGATCCACCGCACCGCCTACACGGTCGTCCGGCCGGCCGCCGACGAGCCCAAGACGCACCCCGCCTACGGCCTCGCCACCGTCACCGTCCTCTACCCCGTCGACTGCCCCGCCACCGCCCGCGTCGAGCTGCTCGCCGACGCTTTGGCCGCCTGACCATCCCGCCCGCTACGCACCCCAGGAGAAGTCATGATCAACGCGCGCGTCTACGGATACCTCACCGACGACAGCACCCAGAAGATCGGCGGCACGATCACCGCCATCGGCGGCCGCTACGACGACATCAAGGCCATCCAGTGGGACGACGGCCAGACGACCCACGTCGCGGAGCACGAGCGCGGCATCACCTGGGACTACGACGACGAGGACTGACCCCAGCTACTGGCGGGCCTGCTTCGCGCGCCCGCCCACACCGCTTGCCCCCCGCCATACGCTCAACCCACCGCAACCGCCCGGGAGCCGCAATGCCCGCCACCGCCTCCATACGCGAGATCCGGCACCAGATCCGCATCGACCTAACCGACGCTCCTCCGCTGACAGACCTAACCGGTCGCAGCCGCAAGCCCGTCGGCCTACGCCTCGACTACGGCCTGCGCCGTGACATCACCCGCGTCGACATCGTCATCGAGTGGCAGGACGAGGCCAGCCTCTGGCCCCCGGTCAGCGAGATGCCTGACTGGCTGCGGCAGATCATCGACGAGCACCGGCCCGCTGATGTCCACGATCCGGACGACTGGCGGCCGGTCGGCATGGGTGGCTGGCCTGTGTATCCGGCCGCGTGACTGTCCTGCTCAACCCACCGCGACGAAAGGACCCCGCCTGTGATCAGCAAGTCGGGCCGCTACTGGTCCACCGGAATCACCGTCACCTGGGCGCCGCTCGCCGAACGCATCAACGACGAGCCCTACGGCGGCTGGCACGCCAAAGTCGAATACAGCGACGACGGGTTCGCCGACAACGACCCCGACGTCGCGCAGGTCTCCACAGAGGGAACCCTGTGCACCCGCTACCCGGTCCGTAACGCGAAAACCCGTAGCGGCCTTGCCGTCGCCCTGGACGTGCTCCTTGCCGACGCCAAGCGGCTCGGCATCGAGTTCATCGCGGTCGGCCCCGACTCGGAGCCCTGGCTGTACTACCGGGGTGACGGTGAGGACGCGGAGCACCCGCCGCCGGACGGCTGGCGCGAGACCCTGGCCGCCGAAGCCCAGCGCATCGGCTTCCGTTCCTACGCGACGCCCTCAGACTGACCGCCCGACACGACAGGACGAACCCCATGCATATCTGGTACGACCGCCAGGGCCAGCCCCTCGACGTCGCCACCGCTGACCGGCTCCTCGGCGACATGAAGTACGCCAGAGTTGCCCGAACCCGCATCACCTCAACGACCGTTCCCGAAATCGAGTGGGACGTGTCCACGGTCTGGCTCGGCACCAACCACAACTTCACCAACGACGGGCCGCCGATCATCTTCGAGACCATGGTGTTCGGCAGTGGTGACGGCGACCAGTACATGCAGCGGTACGCCACCGAGGACCAGGCCCGCGCCGGGCACGCCGAGACCGTCACGCTCGTTGCCGCAACGGTGCCCGACGAGGAGATCACCGAACTCTCTGCCTGACCCCTGCATGGCCGAAGCCCCCGCCTGCCACAGACTTCACCCGACACACCGAAGGCCCCGACCGCCACCCGGCCGGGGCCTTCCGCCATACCGCCATCAATCCAAGTACGAGCCGTCAACCCTGGTCTGGTGCCGGCTACGAAGATGCCTGCACTGCGGGCAATGCGACATCCCGCCCCGCTTCACCACCCAACTGATCCCACACGTCATCAGGTGCATGAATCCAACTGCCCAGTTCTGCCCCAGCCTTGTGAACCCGGGCATCGTGCATGTTCGACAATCCCGACAGCCACCAGCCATCACAAACCCCCCAGCTCAGGCGCGCACCCCCCGGTGCGCAGTGCCGGGATGCTACCGCCGCCAGGAACGCGACCGCCGGGAAACGGTGAAGCCCCGGGGCGCCGCCACCCCGGGGCTCCTGCCACCCGCCACCTCTCAGTGACGCTTACGCCCCCGCGCCTCCCGCGTGCGGGCCGCCTTACGGGCCATGAGGCTGCGCTGCGCGTGCGTCCGGCCAGCGTTGGATATCTCCGCCGCCTTTGACTTCGACATGCCCTTGCGGCGCAGCGCCTTGTACACCCTTTGCCTGGTTTTGTAGACGAAGCCCCAGCGACCGCCCCGGTCGGACACCATCACCATCATCCCCCTCAAGGGAACGAATCAAAGCCTCAAAGCTGCCTTAGCCTACGATTCAAAGGTATCAGGCTGGCAGGAGGCATCCACCATGGCCGACCCAACCGACGACGACCACAAGCTCCGCGACGGCAGAGGCCGCTTCTCCCGCACCCTCCAAGGCGCCCAACGAGACGCCTATGCCGCACAGCTCCGCGCCCAACGCTGGACCTACCAACAGATCGCCGACGAACTCGGCATCGACAAATCCAACGCCATCATGGCCGTCCGCCGCGCCATCCGCGACGCCTGCGCCGGCCCCGGAAAAGAACTCGTCGACCTCGAAGTCACCCGACTCGAAGCCATGTACGACGAAGTCCTCGACATCCTCAACGCCGACCACGTCTTGGTCTCCCACGGCAAGGTCATCTACGACCAGGCCGGCAACCCGCTCCCGGACTACGACATCAAACTCCGCGCCATCGACCGCGCACTCCGCGCCCGCGAAAGCTTCCGGAAGCTCCTCGGCCTGGACGCCGCGGTGAAGGTCGACGCGACCGTCCACGAAGTCACCCAGCAGGATCTGGAGCTCCAGGAGATGCTGCGCGAGGCCAAGGCCCGTACCGATCTGGAAGAGCGGCAGATCCTCGACGGCGGTACGGATGGCTGACCTCCACGTCACCCCCATCGGGGACCTCATCGAGCACGACACCAGCATCGATGGCCAGTGCGCCTGCGGACCAACCGACAAGCTCGTCAAGCGCGACGACGGCTCGATCGGATGGCTCACCGTGCACCACAGCCTCGACGACCGCGAAGCCAGCGAGGGCTGAGCCGTGACGACCGCAACCCGCACACCCGGCTATCTCGAAGGCCTCGACGCCGAGGCCTTCAACCTGCACGCCTACCTCGCCCAGTTCGACCCGCGGCTCCTCGCCGACCCGGAAGGCCGGCGGATCCTCACCCGCCTGGACCCGCTCCTGTTCGCCCTGGTCTACCTGCGCCACCACCTCAAGGACGCCGACGGCCGGATCTCGTTCGGGGACGCACACCTCGACTGGTGCCGCGCCGGCCGCCGCTGGGTACGGCCCCCGTCCGGGCCGGCCGAGGAACGAGACGCCTATATCGCGCCCCGCAACACGGGCAAGAGCACGTGGTGGTTCCTGCTGCTGCCGATGTGGGCGGCCGCGCACGGGCACGTCAAGTTCGTCGCCGCGTTCGCCATGGCCGCCGGCCTCGCGCAGGGGCATCTCTCCACGTTCAAGAAGGAGATCGACACCAACGAGCTGCTCCGCCGCGACTTCCCCACGCTGTGCGCCGCGGCGAAGCGTCCGTCCGGCACGAACGTCGCGGACACGCAGGCCATGTACATGGCCGAGTCCGGGTTCGTGTTCGCCGCCCGCGGCATCGACTCCTCGAACCTCGGCATGAAGGTCGGCGAGCAGCGGCCCGACCTCATCCTGTGCGACGACATAGAACCGGACGAGTCGTCGTACTCGGCGGAACTGGCCCGGAAGCGGCGCACGACCCTGGTCGACGCGATCTTTCCGCTCAACGTGTACGCGCGAGTGGTGATCTGCGGGACCGTCACCATGCCGGGCAGCATCATCCACCAGCTCGTCCGGGCCGCGAAGGGCGTCCACGCGGAGGCGTGGATCCGCGAGGAGGGCATCCGCCCGCACCACAGCCTGCCGATCGTTCAGCGCCGGGATGGCACGGAGCGGTCGATGTGGCCAGGAAAGTGGCCGTACTCGTATCTGACCGAGATCCGGCACACCCGCAGCTACGCGAAGAACATGGCCAACGATCCGCTCGCCGCGGACGGTGCGCTGTGGACGCCGGAGGACTTCCGCTACCCGGACGAGGGCGGCGTCGACCCGGTGACGCACATGATGTTGTCCATCGATCCTGCGGTCACGGCGAAGAAGAGTAGCGACTTCACAGCGTTGGCTGTCGTGTCGTGGTCGGCGCAGCGGCAGCGGTGCACGGTACATGCGGCGTGGGCGGTGAAGCTGACGCCCGGGCCGCTGCTGCGGGATCGGGTACTGGCGATCCTGGATGAGTTCCCGCAGGTCGGACTGATCCTGTTGGAGGTGAACCAGGGGCACGACACGTGGCGTTCGGTGCTGCATGACATGCCGGTGAAGGTGAAGCCGGTGTCGCAGTCCGAGTCGAAGTTCGCCCGCGCGGAGGGCGTGCTGAACCACTACCAGCGGGGCCGGGTGCTGCATGCGCGGAAGCTGCCGGAGTTGGAGCAGCAGATGTGCACGTTCCCGAAGGGGCCGTTTGACGACATGGTTGATGCCGTTGGGTCAGCGGTAAGGAGATTCATCCCGCCAGCGAAGAAGATTGCGCCGCCATCAGCTTCCAGAGCAGCCTACGTATAGCAGTACCCACTGCGTACAATTGGGTCCATGGAGAACCCCAATACCTGCACGCCGTGGGCTGGTCGGATCAACGAACACGGATACGGGACGATCGGCGCGAGCCTCGCCCACCGAAGAGTCTGGGAGCAGAGCCACGGGCCCATCCCGCCAGGGATGACCCTCGACCATCGATGCCACGATCCCCGCGTCTGCTCGCTCGGCCGAGAGTGCCCGCACCGACGCTGCGTGAACCTAGACCATCTCGAACTGTGCACCCCTGACGAGAACAAGGCGCGAGGTGGGATCGGTTGGTACCAGAAGGCCAAGGAGACATGCCCCGAGGGACACCCATACGAAGGCGAGAACCTCCTGATATCGCGAGGGGCGCGCTACTGCCGAACCTGCCGTCGCAGCAAGCTCCGGGCGCGTAGGGAGCAGGCGAAGCGTCAGAAGTGCGAGGCGGCTGGGCATGAGTTCACGCCCGAAGTGGACGCGCAGGGAAGGGCCTACTGTGTGGTCTGCCGCGCTGCCACCGCTCGCGAGGTGGGAGTCCGGAATCGGCGCACGCACTGCCCGAAGGGCCACGAGTACACGCCGGAGAACAGCTACACGTTCGGCGAGTACGTGAAGTGTCGGCAGTGCAATCACGACGCGATGGCGGCCCGGGCCGCACGGAAGCGCGAGCGGCACGCGGAGGAGAAGGGGCACGCCTATGAGCTGGCGGAGGACGTGAACGGTAAGCCGTACTGCAAGGTGTGCCGCCTATCGAATCCGGGCCCTGGCCGCGGTCGACGGATGGGATGACCCCCACGCACCGACGCCTCTTGCCTTCGAAACGAAGGTAAGAGGCGCTTTCGTTGCATACGTGTTGACATCTAGGAGGTACTCTGCCTTTGAAGCTGAGGTCAAAGTTGGAGGGCGCATTGGAAGACGAGGCGATCGACCCACGCGCCGACCTCATGCTCGGCATCGAGCAACTCACCGAAGCCCGCCCCGCCTACGACCAAGCCGCCCTCTACTACGACGGCAAGGTCCCCGAGGTCTTCACCAACGCCCGCCTCCGCCGCGCTCTCAAAGCCCACGACATCGACTTCGATTTGAATTTCGCGAAGACCCCCGTCAACGCGATCACCAACAAGCTGAAGGTCGCATCCGTCACCAGCCCCGACCCGGCCACCAACGCGCTCATCTCGAAAATCTGGCAGGACAACCAGCTCAACATCGAGCTCCCAGACCTTTTCCGCCGGGCTGGCGAGTTCGGCGACGCCTACCTCATGGTCCTCCCCGTCGAGGACGAGCAGGGCAACGTGCTGCGGGTCGAGATGTTCTACAACAGTCCGCAGACCGTCCGCGTCATCTACGACGAGGAGAACCCCCGCCGCAAGCGGATGACGGTCAAACGCTGGTGCGACGGCCCCTACCACCGGGCCGAAGTACTCACCGACGGGTTGACCGAGCGGTGGACCACAGAGAAAGGCTCGCGCGGCGACAAGCCCAACGACTGGCATCCGTGGCCTGCTGACCCCGAAGACCCGGAGTCGTGGCGCATCGACAACGACTGGGGTGAGCAACCGTGCTTCCACTTCAGGAACGACCGCCCCTACGGAACGCCGGAGCACTACGGGGCATACGGCCCGCAGAACGCGATCACCAAGCTGCAGGCCACCCACATGGGTACGGTCGACTACCAGGGCGCACCGCAGCGGTACGCACTCACCGAGACGGCGACCACCGACACCAGCGATCTGGAGCCCGGCGACTGGGACGACGGCGACTGGCCCCTCCCAGAGAAGGGCCTCGGCCCGTCCGATGCGGGTGAGGACAGCAGCCTGAAGGCCGGGCCGGGCGAGATGTGGCTCCTGCGGGGCTACAAGGCGGTCGGCCAGTTCGACGCGGCGAACCCGTCCGTGTTCTTGGATCCGATCATGTTCAACGTGCGGGCGATGGCTCAGATCACCGAGACCCCGCTGCGCATGTTCGACCCGCAGTCCAACCAACGCTCTGGGGAGTCCTACCGCGAGGAGGACGGACCGTTCATCTCCAAGGTCGAGAACCGGCAGACGTCCTACGGTGCCACCCTGCACGAGGCGTTCGTGTTCGCGTTGCGCCGTCTCGGCGTCGAGGACCCGGTCGTCACCGTCGACTGGGTGCCGGCCCGGTCCGTGTCCACGGCCGAGGGCTGGCAGACCGTTAAGGCGAAGATCGAGGCCGGGGTACCGCGCAGGCAGGCCCTTATGGAGGCCGGATACCGGGCCGAGCAGGTCGACGCCTGGCTGTCGGGCACCGACGATGCCGAGCTACAGCGCCGCGTCGACGTCCTCGCGTCGCTGGCCGACTCCGCGCAGAAGCTCGGGTCCGCGGCTGCACTCGGCGTCATCAACAGTGAGCAGGTGACCGCGCTCATGTCCGGCGCGATCGACGACCTGGAAGCGCTCGCACAGGCGCAGGAGGAGGGCTGATGCCGTACTCCAGCGACCGCCTCATGAGCCTGGTGCAGGACGACCACACAGGCGACGTCGTCGACCTGGAGAACCAGCTCGCCGGCCGCGTCCTGCGTGGCAGCGACCGGGCATTCGAGGAACTCATCCGCCGCACCCTCGCCGCCTGGACCCGCGCCTACGGAGGCCCGAACCAACCTGCGCTGCCCGGCGACATACTGCGCCGCATCATCAACGCGGCCCGCGTCGCGGCCCGCAGTCTGCTGGACGACCTGGCCGCCCGCGCGCCCGGAGTCCTGGAAGACGGGCTCGGCCCGGCACTGGCCATGGGAGTGCGGCAGGGCAGCGAGTTCATGCACACCGCATCCGGCCGCCGGCGCCGCACGCCGGCCGTGCCGAGTGTGAGCCGGGTCCTGCGGGATGAGGCGCGCCGCATCCGGGACATGGTGGTCGAGCGCCGCGACCGTGCCCTGTTCTTGCTGCACCCGGACCGGGTGACGCGCTGGTCGCACATGCTGGCCGGGCTCGGCGCCGCCCGCGCCGCTGTCCCCGCGGTCCGCGCCCACATCGCCTGGGTCATCAACACTGCGATCCACGAGGGTCTCGACGCCGTCGTCCGCGCGACCGCTCCCCTCAGACTGTGGGTGTCGGAGGCGGACGCGTGCGTGCGCTGCCTCGCCTACACCGGCCGTACCGCCCGCCCGGGTGAGCCGTTCCCGGGTGGTCTGTCGTGGGACCCTCACCAGCGTGCCGCTCGCCAGCCGGGCGTGGACGGGCCGCCGCTTCACTCCCATTGCAGGTGCCGTGCTGTTCCGTGGAATGACGCGTGGACTACGAGCGGAGTGCGCCTCCCGCTGGCGTTGCAGCGGGAGGCGCACCGGTCCCTCGCCTACGGCACCGCCCGCCCGTCGGAGTCGCGTGCGGCCCGACTCCGGGCGGCACGCGAGTTGCTCCGCACCACTGACGACCTACTGCCCGCAGTCGAGGCCCGAGCCCGCACCGCGCTACGCACCGGCCGGTTCACGCAGGCCGCATAGATCCGGCGCCCGCCGATGGGCCGCCGCCAACCCGCCCCCGTGATGGGAGAACACAGATGGGCATCCACACCACCCCCCGCCACACCCGCGGCATCAGCCTGCCGCCCGGCACGATCCTCGGCTACCGCGCCGACGGCCGGCCGATCCACGTCATCGCTGGCGGCGCCGAACCCGACGATGACGGCCCGGACATCGAGGTTCCCGACGAGGAGCCGGAGGGGGAGCCGGAGCCAGCCGACGACGGCGAGCCCGAGTCGGACAGCACGCCGAAGCCGAAGCCGCCGAAGAAGGACGACGACAAGGCGGACGACTTCAAGCCGCCGTCCAAGGACGAGTGGGCGCGCACCCAGGCCGCGTTGAGGAAGGCCAACGAGGACGCGAAGCGGCACCGGCTCCGCAACAAGGAGCTGGAGGAGAAAGCCCGCGGCGACGAGACCGAGCACGAGAAGCAGCTGCGGGAGGCCCGCGAGGAGGGCGAGAAGCGGTACCGCACGCCGCTGGTCCGCACCGCCGTGCGGGGCGCGCTGGTCGAGGCCGGAGCGCTCGCCTTCCTCCAGGACGAGAAGGACCCGAAGGCCGAAGACACGGTGAAGAAGGGGGAGTCTCGTCTGTCACGGCTGATGAAGCTGGTCGACCTGGACGCCTTGGACGTGGACGAGGACGGCTCGGTGTCGGGCCTGGAGTCGGCGGTGGCGGATGTCATCCGGGACTTCCCGGATCTGTTCGCTACGGCGCCGCGGAAGCCGAAGCCGCGGCCGACGGGTGCGCCTCGTCCGGCGGCGGTGGAGAAGCCGAAGTCGACGGCTGAGTTGCATGCGGCTCGCCTACTGGGCAAGGCTTGACAATCGAAGGTACATTAGGCGCAACAGCTTCGATTCGGTGATCGAACGCAGCTGAAGACCTTTCTTGCGAAGGCGCCCGTGATGGGGCCCGCAGCCCGACAGCTTCCCCATCACGCGCCCGCAGGAGGGCCACAGTGGCACGCAATACGCTTGAGGCGTGGATTCCGGAAGAGTACGAGTCTTCCCGGGTCATCACGAGCATCAACCAGATTTCTGCGGTCGAGGCGCTCGCTTCCCGCATCCCCATGGGCTCCGACACCAAGCACGTCCCCCGCACTGCCGGGATGGGCGTGGACGTGGTCGCCAAGGGGGGCGCCTACGGTGAGGACACCAGCCTCAACGACGAAGTCCTGCTCAGCGCCGTCAAGTTCGGCAAAGCGGCCAGGATTGCGGAAGAGGACATCGACGACAGCGTCGCCAATGTCATCGAAGCGAAGATGCTGGGCTGGTCGAAGTCGTACGCCAAGATGATCGACAACGCCACGCTGGCCGTCAGCGCCGCGTCCAACGGCACCACGGTCCCGTTCACCAGCCTCTACCAGCTGCTGAACACAACGGACGCCACCCTCAGCTACACCGGCGGCACGAACATCGTCACCGCCGCGTCCGCCAACGCGCCCAGCTACGCGGAGTTCTCCTCCGCGATCGGCGCCGTCGAGACGGGTGACTACTTCGACCCGGGCAACATGATCGCCATCGCCCACCCCGCTTTCCGCAAGAGCCTCCGCGGTGTCCTTGACGGACAGAACCGGCCCATCTTCATGGAAGGCCTGTCCGGCACCCCCGACACCATCTTCAGCGTCCCCGTCCGCTGGAGCCTCGGCGCCAAGCTCTCCGCCACCGCGACGCCGACGCCGACCGGGCGCCCGATCATGGCGTTCGTCAACCCGGAATTGATGCTGCTGGGTGTCAGGAGCGGTCCCGAGAGTGTGTTCATCGACGGACGCGACGGCCTCTCCGCTCTGACGGACGAGTCGATCCTCAAGATGCGCGCCCGCCGCGGCTGGGCCTACGGCCACCCCAACGGCGCCAGCATCCTCGTCGGCTGACCCACCCCCAGAACGCCGTACCGCCCGCTGGCTCTCGGGCGGTACGGCCGCAGGAAGGGAGGTGAGCCATGGCAGCGAGGAAGACCACCAGCAGCAAGCCCGCCGACAAGGCCAGCACCGAGGCGCAGGCCCCGAAGGGCGAGGACCGCGAACAGGTTCGTCAGCGGCAGTTCCCCGCCAAGGTGGGCGCCCCGGACGTCGAGGTGGACGAGCGGTCCCCGGACGGAGCGTCCGGTACGCGGCACGTGAAGGAGTTCGTCGTCCACAGCGCGGGCTGGTCGGGCGAGGAGTACCAGCACGAGGCGAACAAGGCCGCGGTCGCCAACGAAGCGATTCAGAGGGGCCTCCACCCCCGCGGCGAAGCCTTGTTCGACGGCGCCGAGGACCACGACGATGGCGTGTCCGTGGTGCTCACCTACTCGGTCGAGACCGTCCCGTCCAGCGTGGACCACTCCCCAGAGGACACCACCACCCCGCGCGACGTCATCGAAGACGACGGCGGCGACACCAGCAGCAGCAAGGCCGAGGGCTAGCCATGGTCAACGCCTGGGCCACAGCGCAGGACGTCATCGACTGCACAGGCGTGTCGGTAACGGACCAGCAGCTTGCCCAGGCACAGGCCGCAATCGAGGTCTTCACGAACCGGATCTACGCCGACACCGCGCGGGTCCGGACGCGGGATCTCTACTGGCTGGGCCGGGCCGTCGCCTACCAAGCCGCGTGGCTGGCAGGCCAGTTCGGGCTGGAGACGCGGATGGATGCCACGCAGATCCAGCAAGACCAGGTCTCCACCACGCTGCAGGGCGACGGCCTGGTCCTCGCACCCATGGCAGCCCGCGCACTGCGGAAGGTGTCGTGGATGCGGTCCCGGACCGTGCACGTCCGGTCCGCGGTCGAAGGGTCGGGCCCGCGCCTCGGCGACCCGCTCACCGATGCCGCGGACGACTCCCTCGTCTGGGCGCCCTACCACGGGGGGCCCTGATGCCGATCGCTCTCGCCACCACCACGATCGCCATCCTGCGCGGCACCACAGAGGACGCGTGGGGCGACGAAGCCGACACCGACACCCCCGTGTACACGGGGATCCCGGCCGCCCTGACCGAGCAGTCCCGCCGGGTGACCACCCGCGACGACCCAACCCCCCGCATCGTCCGCTACGCCGTCGCCCGCGTCGCCGCCGGCACGGACGTCACCGACCAGGACCGGGTGCGTGACGAGCGCACCGGTGCCATCTACGCCATCGACGCCGTCTCCCAGATGGCGAACCCCGCAGTGACACCGGACATCCGGTTGGACCTGCGGCGCACCACCTGACAACCACAGAGGCCACCAGCCCGGGGAGACCGGGCGGCCAAGTACGAGACCACCTTCGGAGAGGAGGCGGCCATGGCGCGATCCCGCATGCGGATCGACCCGTCCTCACGCGCGCACGTCGACGCAGCGATCGGGGACTGGCTGGAGCACGTCATCGGCCGCGACATCCTCACCGACGCCCGCAACCTGGTACCGAAGCGGTCCGGCCGTCTCGCCGAGTCGTTGCGCGCCGAGGTGCAGGGCAAGGTCCTCCGCGTCGGCTCGCTCGACTGCAACTACGCCGTCGACGTGGAGATGGGCACGGGCCCGCACGTCATCCTCCCCAGGAACAAGAAGGCCCTGTCGTGGCCGGACGCTGATCACCCGGTCGCCCGCGTCAACCACCCCGGCACCAAGCCCTCCCCGTACCTGAGGCCTGCCCTGTTCCAGCGGAGGACCGCATGAGCCTCCGCCTGCGCCCCACCCCAGAGCTGGTCGCCACGGCCTGGCTGAAGACCGTGGTCGGCGACCGCGTGGCGACCACTCTCCCCAAGGACAACACCAGCTGGGCGGCGTCCGGGTTCTGCACACTCGTCGTCGCCGGCGGCACCCCGAACATGTACGTCCCCCTGCGCGAACCCGCGATCGGCGTGGACTGCTGGGCTGTCAACCCCCAATCGCAGAAGCCGCCGTGGAACAAGGCCGCCGTGCTTGCCGAGGCGATCGCCGCCGCGTGCCAAGACCACGCTGCCATCCCGCAGAACCTCGCTCTACTCGCTGGCTACCCGGCCGTCCAGATCAAGTCGGCCTATCTGACGGGGGAGCCGCGGCGCGTGCCAGACGACCCGTCGTCCTACGCCCGCTACTCGATCCCGGGCCTGGTCATCACATGGACGGAGGTGCCGTCATGAGCCGGATGTGGGCGATTCAAGAGGACACCCCGCACGGGCAGCTCCTGTCCTGGAACGGCCGGACGATCGTCCACGGCGACCGCGCGGAGCTGGAGTTCCTGCTGGCCGGCCCTATCCGGATCGTGCCGTGCCCGCCGAGCATCCCGCCCGAGCAGACCATCGCACTGCCGCACCTGCCGCAGTTCGCCCACCACCGCTTTCCGCTTCGCCGAGAGGACTACCGCTGATGCCGACCATCCGCACCACCATGCGCCCCGACCAGGCCATCGACGTCGACGACGCCGAATACCTGGACCTGCAGCGGCAGGGCCTCCTCGTCGAGGAACCCACCGCCGAAAGCGAGAGTCAGGAACCGCGCACCGACGCCGGTACGCCCCCCACGAACAAGAAGCCCGTGGCCGTATCGGGCACGCTGCGCAGCAAGGAGAGCTGAGGCATGAGCATCACCGCAAAGGTCGTCTGTGGCTCGAAGACCGAGACCGGCGAAGGGAGCAGCCGTCAGGCACTGGTCTCCTTCGTTCCGGACTACGCCGACGGCCGCAACAAGGAGTGGTCCCTCGCCACCCCGCATCTGTCGTTGAGCATGACGCTCAACGGCCCGGCCTCGGATCTGTTCGAGCCGCAGCAGGCCTACACGCTCACGTTCGAGCCGTCGGCCTCCTGACCATCTACTCCCGGCCGGTCCCGGCCGCCGTCTGAAGGATGTGAGTCCGATCAGTGTAACTACCACGAATCTTATTCAGGGCCCGGCAACGCTGTACTCCGGCGCGTTCGGTGCGACCGAGCCCGCCGACACCGCCGTCAACGCCATCCCCCCGGCGAGCAGCTGGACGGACATGGGCGGCACGCAGGACGGCGTCAAGCTGTCCGTCGACCAGACGTACAGCGAGTTGGAGGTCGACCAGATCACCCTCCGCGTCGGCTCCCGCCTGACCAAGGCCGATTTCACCATCGAGACCTCCCTGGCGGAGGCAACGCTGGAGAACCTGTCGACCACCCTCAACGGCGGCACCAGCGCGTCCGGGGCGGGCTTCAAGTCCTACGACCCCAACGTCAGCTCCAGCGCGACGCAGCCCACCTACTTCGCCGTGATCATGGACGGGTACGCGCCCAACCAGTTCCGGCGCCGGATCATCGGCCGCCGCATGCTCAACACCGACAGCGTCGAGCTCGCCTACACCAAGGACAAGCAGACCCTCATCCCGCTGAAGCTCGCCGGCCACTACGTCTCGGCGTCCATCGCCCCGTTCCACCTCGTCGACCAGACCAGCTGAGCCGACACCCCCACCCCTGTCCGTAGCGAGGAGCACCACCCATGGCATCCACCACCACTCCCCGTACCCGCCAGACCACAGCCGCCCGGAAGCGAGCCGCCCCCAAGCCCACCCCGGCCGTCGACGAGAAGGAGTTCGAGCTCGTCGAACTCACGAGCACGGTGGAGGGAGAGGAGCGTGTCGGCCTCTTCTCCATCGACGGCACGGTCTACACGATCCCCAAGGTGGTGCCGCAGGGCATCGCCCTGGAGTTCCTGCGGATCGGCCGCGAGCACGGCGAGAACGTTGCCGCCGTTCGGCTGTTGGAGCGGCTCCTCGGCCCGGAGGCGTACACCGCGCTGGAGCAGTGCCCGACGCTGGACGACCAGAAGATGCAGCAGATCATGGACATGGCACAGAAGATCGCGTTCGGCCGGGCCGAGGTCAAAGGGGGAAAAGCACGCTGACCTGGTCGGTCGGGCTGGCCGAGCGGATCGAGCAGATCTGCTGGGTCCTCGACCACCAAGACGACGTCGACGCCGACTTCCTCGCCATCTACGGGATCGACCTCCTTGAGCAAGAGGTCCCCGGCCCCCGCTACTTCGCGTTGGCGCACCGGCTGACGGCCTACCACGGCGTGATGGCCGCCCGCGTTGAGGAGGAACGCGACGAGCAACCGACGACCAGCAGTACCCCAACCCGCACGAGCAGCACCGCCGCCCCAGCAGGGCGCGGCAGCAACGAGACGGCCGAGGTCTCGCTGACCCAGTTCCGGGCCAAGTTCCCGGGGCTCGTGAGCGTGGGAGGAAGCGCAGGTGGCGGGTAGCTTTCGCATCGCGGAGGGTTATGTCGAGGTCACGGCCGACGAGTCCGCTTACGACCGTGCGATGGACCGGCTGAAGTCGAAGCGGAACACGGTCAAGATCGGCGTTGACATTGACGACCGGGCGGCCGTCGCGAAATTGGACAGGCTCGCCCGTGAGCGGATCGCGAACGTCAAGCTCAAGGTGGACGATGCCGCCCTGTCCCGGCTGAGGCTGAAGGACATCGAGGTCACCGTCAGCCCCAAGATGAGCGACGCGGCGTACAACCGGGTCAAGGCGCAACTCGACCGGCTCACCAAAGACCGCACCGTCAGCATCCTCGCCAGAGCAGACACCCGCGTCGCCGCCGACGAGATCCGCAACCTCACCCAGCGACGGCAAGTCCGCATCGGTATCGACGTCAACACCCGCGCCGCAGCCGACGCAATCGCCAACCTCACCCGCCGCCGCATGATGACGGTGCAGGCCCGGGCCGACACCACGGACGCGGCAACATCGCTGAGGTTCCTGACGCGTGACCGCACCGTGAACGTCCGCACCCGCATGTTCGGTCTCGGAAGCCTGTCGGGGCTGGGTGACAGCGCCAGCGGGTCGGCTGGCGGGGTGGGCATCCTTTCCTCGCGGGTGGCGAAGCTCGCGGCAGTGATTATCGGGGCGCTGCCCACTGTGGCGTCTCTCGCTCAGTCGATCGCAGCGATGGGCCCGGCAGCCGCGCTTGCTGCGCCGGCAGTGCTTTCTCTGGGTGCAGCGTTCGCTGCGATCAAGATCGGTACATCGGGGATCGGCGCCGCGTTCAAACAGGCCTTCCAGCCTGCCGTAACCTCCGGTGCGGCGGCCGAGTCGGCGACGAAGCGAGTGGAGGCTGCTCAACGATCGCTGGCCAGGGCGCAGCAGGGCGTGAAGGACGCCGAGGTCAACGCCGCTGAGGCCCGCGTGGAGGCTGCCCGGCGGATCGAAGACGCGCAACGCGCTTTGGCGGACGCCGAGCAGACCGTGGCAGAAGCCCGCGCCCGGGCGGCCCGGGATATACAGGACGCCCAGCAGGAACTGCGGACCACGATCGAGGACGTGGCGGACGCCAGTCGGCGCGCCGCTGAATCCGTTGCCTCCGCCGAGCGGGATCTAGCCGACGCGCAGCGCGCCGCACGGCAGGCCCAACTGGACCTCACCCAGGCCCGCAAGGACGCGGCGCAGGAGTTGGAGGACCTCAACAATCGGCTTGAGGACGCCCAGCTTGACCAGCGACAGAAGGTGCTGGATCTACAAGACGCCGAGCAGAACCTCGCTGCGGTCAAGGCGAAGGGCGCCGCGGCGACCCAGGAGGAGATCGACAAGGCGCAGCTCGCGTATGACCGGGCCGTTCAGGCGCTGCAGGAGCAGCAGACGGAGACGGCCCGCTTGCAGGAGCAGACCGAGGCCGCCAACGCCGCTGGGGTGGAGGGCTCGGAGAAGGTCACGAAGGCCAAGGGCGACATCAAGGATGCGAACCAGGAAGTCAAGGACAAGACCCGTGAGCTGAAGGACGCGGAGGTCGAAGCAGCTCGCGCTCAGGAGGACGGGGCGCAGCGGATCGCGAAGGCGCAGCGGGACGTCGCGGACGCTCAGGCTGCGGCGGCGAAGGCTGCCTCGGACGGTGCCCGGCAGATCGCTGACGCTCAGCGGGGAGTGGCTGACGCGCAAGCCGCCGCGACCAAGGCTGCCGTCGACGGCGCGAGGCAGATCAAGGACGCTCAGGAGTCAGCTGCTGACGCAGCCCGCGCACTGGCTGACTCACAGACGTCGGGCGCCACGGCGACGACCAAGGTCGCCGACGCGATGGCGAAGTTGTCGCCGCAGGCCCGGGCTTTCGTGGGGGCAGTGCTGGCGCAGGCGGGTGCGTGGCGGGCCCTGAAGTTGGACGTGCAGGACCGCCTCTTCCAGGGGCTGGGGCAGTCCTTCACGACCATGAGCCGCGCGATCCTGCCCGACCTCAAGACCGGGCTCACTGACACCGCGGGCGTCCTCAACACCATGGCGAAGAACGTCGCCAGCACGCTCACCGAGATGGGCAAGACCGGGCTCATCAAGAAGCTGTTCGCTGGCCTCAACGAGGGGCTCAAGCCTCTGTCGAAGGTGCCGGGCCAGTTCATAAAGGGCCTTACTCAGATCAGCATCGCCGCCGCCCCAGCGTTCAAGCGAGTCACCACGGCGACCGGCGGGGTCTTCGACCGGATCTCCAAGCAGATCGACACCGCCGCGAAGAACGGCCACCTAGAGAAGATCATTGATCAGGCACTCGACGTTGCCACGCAGTTCGGCCACTTGATCGGTGACATCTTCGGCACCCTCGGCAACGTCATGAAGGCGGCGGGCGATGCAGGCGGCGACGCGCTCGGCGGTCTTGGCGCGGCCTTCAAAGAACTCCGCAGGATCACGGCGATGCCGGAGGTGCAAAAGGCCCTCACTGAAATATTCAAGGCGATCAACGCGATTGCCAAGCTCTTCGCGACCACCCTCGGTGCGGCGATCGAGGCTGTGCTGCCGGTGCTTGCCGCGCTCGCCCCGGTGGTCAAGGACCTCGCGGAGAAGTTCGGGCCGGTTCTGGCGCAGTTGGCGGAGACACTCGGTAAGGCCTTGATGCCGATCGTGGACGCGCTACTGCCGGTGGTGTCGGACATTGGGTCGGTCATCGTTGGCCTAGCGCAGGCGGTCATGCCGCTGCTGCAGCCGATCGGGCATCTGATCGCCGCGATCATCACAGCGGTCGCGCCGGTCCTCTCAGCGGTTATGGACGCACTGGTACCGCTAGTGGCCACGCTCGCTCAGGGCCTGGCCCCGGTGGTGCAGGCGTTGGTGCCAGCCGTGCAGTTGGTGGGTCAGCTCCTCGCCGCGCTTGCCCCGCTGTTCCCGACGTTGATTCAGGCACTGGTGCCGTTGATTCCGCCGGTTGCTCAGCTGGTGGTGTCGCTGCTGAATCTGGCGATGCAGGTGATCACGCCGTTGATGCCGTTGATTGTCGGCCTGGCGCAGCTTCTGACGGGCGTTCTGGCGGGTGCGATCGGCATCCTCGTGCCGGTCATCACCACGGTCATCGGCTGGCTCACTGCGTTGGCGGACGGCGCGAAGAAGGTTGTCGGCTGGATCGTCGACGGCTTTCAGTGGCTGTATGACGTCCTCGTCGGGCATTCGATCATCCCGGATTTGGTGAAGGCGATCATCGGCTGGTTCACCATCCTGTGGACGAAGACGAAGGAGCTGTTCGGCGCCCTGAAGAGGTGGGTGGTCGACACGTGGAACAGCCTGTGGGGCAGCGTCCGCTCGAAGTGGGATTCCTTCTGGGGCGGCCTGAAGAGCTCGGTGTCCGGCTCGTGGAAGTGGTTCAAGGACAGCGTGTCGAACCTGAAGTCGTCGATCACCGGCACGTGGAACAGCCTGTGGAACGGCGCACGCGACAAGATGTCGAGCATCTTCGGGACGATCCGGGGGAAGATCAGCGACTTCAAGTCGGCGATGAAGACCGCGTTCTCCACGCTCCGGGACAGCCTGGGAACGATCTGGGACGGCATCAAATCGAAGATCGCCTCACCCGTTCGATTCGTCGTGAACACCGTTTACAACAACGGCATCCGCAAAATGTGGAACAGCATCGCCGGAAAGATCAGCTCCAAGATCACGCTTCCGCAGATCAAGCTGGGCTTCAACCGAGGCGGCGTCGTCCCCGGCTCAGGCAACACCGACACCGTGCCCGCCATGCTCACCCCCGGCGAACGTATCCTCTCCAAGCAGCAAGTGGCCCAGCTCGGCGGGCACCGAGGCATTGACGCCATGCTCGGCCAGGACAAGCCCACCCGCACCGGCGGCAACCCCACACGGCAGCAGGAACGCAAGCGCGAGCAGGCCGGCGGGCAGCACTTCGGGCTGGGCGGCATCGTTGACAGCGTCTCCTCCGGCATCGGAGGCGCCATCAGCGGGGCCTACGACTGGGTCAAGGACGTCGTCGTCGGCGGCCTGAAGGCAGCCGCGCAGAAGGCACTCAACGCCCTCGTGCGGCCGCTCATCAACCAGATCCCTGGCAGCGGCATCGGGAACCTGATGCGCGGCCTGGCGAACAAGGCCGTCGACGGGATGCTCGGCTGGTTCGGCAACGAAGATAAGAAAGCCGTCGGTGGCCCGGCCGTACAGCGCGCCCTCGCTTGGGCCAAGTCCCAAGGCGGGAAGCCGTACCAGTGGGCCGGTAACGGCAACCCCAGCTGGGACTGCAGCGGGTTCATGTCCGCGATCGAGTCCGTCATCCGGGGCGAGCATCCGCACCGCCGATGGGCAACCGGCAGCTTCGTCGGTAACTCCGGCCCAGCCGGCTGGGTCCGAAATTTGAACAGCCCGTTCATGATCGGTATCACCAATGCGGGCGTCGGCCACACCGCCGGCACGCTGGCCGGGGTCAACGTGGAATCGAGCGGCGGGGCCGGCGTCCACTACGGCAAGACGGCTCGCGGCTACAACGACCCTCTCTTCACCTCGCGGTGGGGTTTCGCTCCGGCTGCGAAGTATGACTCGGGTGGGCTGCTGCAGCCTGGCGCGACGATGGCGGTGAATGCCACCCGGCGGCCGGAGCGGGTGCTGGACGCCCAGCAGACCGCGATGTTCGAGCGGCTCGTCAACGGCAGCGGTGGAGCGAGCAGCGTGACCATCGAGAACATCACGGTCAGCGGGACGTTCGACTTTTCCAGCCGGTCCGCCCGCAAGCAGGCAGCGCAGGAACTGGTCGTGGAGATCAAGGAAGCCTTGCGGAACTACGACAGGGGGCGGGCCCGGTGAGCGCGTACAACTGGGGCGACCTGACCATCGGCAGGATCCCCTTGCGGGAGGGATTCGTCGCGACCGAGTCCGGCGGAGACGACCGCAGCCTCGACCTCGAAGGGCAGGAGTCGTACCCGCCACTCACCCGCGCGCAGGTCATCGCCCGCCACGACGGCATCAACTCGCTGACGCCAGGCCAGTGCATCCCGGTCACCTGGACCGACAAGCCCGAGCGGAACGGCTACTACGCGGTCAAGAGCGCGGCCAGTACGTACACCGAGTACCGCACCGAGATGGTCACCGCCGACTGGAAAGTCAGCCTGGACCGGATCGGATCCGACGCCGAAACCGACCTCCAGTCCCGCCTCACCGGCGCAGTCCGATTGAACGACTTCAGCCTCACCGGGGAACGCTGGCACGCCCCGCCCATCGGCCACTACGGCTACTACACCGGCGCCACCAACCCCACCACCATGACCCGCACCAGCGCTGATGGCACCATCACCGTCTACCGCGGCGTGCCCGCCAACGTGAGCCCGCGCTGGGGCTGCCCGCCAACCTCATACCTGAACGGCCGCGTCCGCGTCACCACCACCAGCGGGCAAGAGGTGTACGGCGTCGACGTACCCCTCGCCACCACCGGCTGGTCCCTCACCAACGGCCTCGTCAACGTCACCTGGTCCGCATCCGGCGGCGGCAGCCTCGATGTGCAGTCCTACACCGGCGGCGTCTACCGGTCGAAACCGTGGGCCGTCTTTTCCGCCTCCGGCACACAGGTCATCGCCTGGGACGGCGCCACCCTCCTGCGCAACGACTGCGAGATGTGCATCCTCCGCCTGACCAAGGGCCTTTCCCCTGGACGCCTCACCCTCGATCTGACTCTGCGCCGCGGAAGCCGGTTCGTCGAGGGCTACATGCAGCGCAACACCAGCGCGGACGAACTGAAAGTCCGGCTCGTCACCGCCGAAACCAACGTGACCGCACTCGCCTCAGGCGGCTACGTCACCGCCACCAGCAACGACAGCGACGGCAACCGATTCGCCGCCGGGTCCGCTCGCACGTTCACGGGCCACGCCAACGGCGGCGTCGTCCGCACGAACGTCACCACCCTGGACTTCTGGCTCGGCGCCGTCGCGGGTGGCGGCTCCGCAGTGTCCGGGGACGCGGCCACCGACCTGCGGAACCAGTACATCGCCTGTATGCCCGAAGCTGTCTACGGAGTCCGGAGGTAGCGGGTGGCCGTTCAGGAAGTCCTCAAAGCCCTCGGCTCGTGGGAGGTCAAACTCCTGCCCGGGACCCCGCGCGACGTCCTCGATGCCCTCGACTACTTCGGGCACATCGCGATCATCCCCGGCCGCCTCGACCCACTCCAGTACGGCGACAACCTGCTCACCACCGCCCGCTACGTCGGCGTCCTGCGCACCCGCACCATCGGCGACGACGGCCGCACCAACGCCCCCCAAGACGACCTCTCCGTGGGCGGGGTCGGCATGGCCATGTGGCTCGGCGACGAGGACAACAAAGGCGCCGTCTACGAGAACGCCGTGACGCCCGCGTCCGCGGCGTTCGCCGACACGATCAACATGCTGCTCCCGGCGTCCGGGGCGTACCCGGTCACCGTCGGCACGGTCTACCCGGTGGCCGGGCAGTACACCGGCCGGCATCAGTACGAGACGCCCCGGCAGGCGATCACCTACGTGTGCGACACCATGTCCACCTCTTCGGTGCCGGTGTCGTGGCGGGTCAACGGCAACGGGACCCTCGACGCTGGCCCAGACTCGAATCTCTTCGTCACGAACCCGACGTGTGTGATCACCACCAAGGGGTCGGGCGAGGATATGACGCTCCGGGCCCTGCCTGGGAGTATCGATGTCACCCGTGATGTGGAGGACTACAGCACGCGGGTTGTGCTCCTCGCGGAGGGCGAGGGGTCGAGTATCGCCACGGGTGCGGCGGACATTTCCCCGGCGACGCCGTACAAGGACATCCACGGCAACCCGCTGAAGCTGACGCGCCTGGTGTCGGAGTCGGACACGGCGACCGCGAACGCTGCCACCCGCGCACAGCTCGCCTTGGCCCAGTTCACATCGGCCCGCAACGCCCTCCAACTCTCGACAGCCGACTATGACGTCCACGGCTCCTTCCAGGTCGGCGACCGGGTGTGGGTGTACGACCCCGACTCCGGGCTGATCGACACGTCGACAGAGATCACCTTCCGTGGGACACGGATCAACCCCATCAAACTGCAGGTCACTGAAACCCAATGGGCGATCACCAAGGCATACACGGTCGCTTACCGCACCGTCGACGGCACCTGGATCGACCTCACCCAGTACGTCGAATGGGAAACCGATGGAACCAGCACGGTGACCGTCGGGGACTTCTCCCGGCAGCTCACCAGCACCGGCACCGAACCGGTCGGCTCCCGCCCCAACGCGGACACCAGCATCCCGGGCCAGCCCGTGCTGGTCACACCGTTCACCGGCGTCGCCTACCTCGACAACAGGGGCTTCACCCGCGCCCGCGTCATCCTGTCGTGGAACGCCCCCAACAACATCGACGGCTCCACAATCCTCGACGGCGACCACTACGAAATCCGCTGGGCCGTCGACACCGACATGATCTACCCAGCCAGCTGGGCAGCCGTGTCCCAAGTCCGCTGGCAAGACCTACAAATCTGGGCGCAGCCCTTCGCCGCGCCCAACGCCCAATGGCAAACCATGGTCGTCAACTGGGACACCACCACCGCTCAGATCCAGGACCTCTCCCCAGGCATCGGCTACGACGTACAGATCCGCGCGGTCGACAAGGCCGGCAATGTGGGCGCCTGGTCACCGACAACGACGTTCGTGGCGTCCGCCGATAACATCCCGCCCTCGACGCCGGCGCCGCCGTCGGTGGCCGGGTCGCGGATTGCCGTGCAGATCACGCACACCCTCGGCAAGAGCTCTGGCGGCACATTCAACCTGGAGTCGGACCTGGACCACCTCGAAGTCCACGTCTCCTACGAGCCGACGTTCACGCCGGACTCCACCACCCTGCTCGGCAAGGCGCTCGCGACAGCGGGCATGATCCAGGCGCAGATCCCTGTGGTGTACACGGTGCAGGTCGAGGAGACCAGCACGCGATACGTCAAGGTTGTCGCAGTCGACAAGACCGGCAACAAGTCCGGCCCGTCGGATGCGGCCACCGCGACCGCCCTCCTCATCGACGACGCCCACATCTCCGACCTCACCGTCTCCAAGGTGACGGCGGGAACGATCAACGCGGACTTCATCGTCGGTGCCCGCATCAAAACCGCTGACAGCGGACCGCGGGTTGAGCTCAACTCGGGCGGCATCGGCGCCTGGAACGCGGCCGGCACCCAGACTGTGGCCATCGCCGGCGCGGACGGATCCGTCAGTATCATCGGGACCCTCAAGTCCGGCACCAGCGGCAAGCGCATTGAGATTAACCCCACCTCAACTCTGCTGCCTGAGATCCGCTGGTACGCCAACACCGGCACCGACTACGGCTACATCAACGCGGGCAGTGCAGGCACCGACGTCAGCCTCGGCATGAATTCCTCGCCCTACGACGACGGCACTGGCACACAGGTCATCGCCCGTACGTATCTGAACACTGTGAACGCGGAAATTGCCGTCGTCCGAGCCGATACCCAGATACGGCGAGGCGGCTACTTGTGGGCCTCGGCAGACACTCTGTTCGCCGGATTCAACCGCGCCGACATCGACGGCGGCATGCTCTACGCAGATTCCGGGAAAGTCCGAGTCGGATGGAACCCTAGCGACACCACCAACGGCCAGTACTTTGATTTGGTCAGTGGCCGCACACGACATATCGGGCAATGGGCCAACTACACTTTCGCAGACAGCAACGAGGGCATCTTCACCGGCACCGTCAGCTGGAACTACGGCACATCCGGCACCGCAGGCATTGTGCTGTCGTATGGGCCAACCATGGCTTCCAGCATGGTCCCCATCTGCCAATTCCGATACCCGAGCACGGTTTTCCGTTCCGGCCAGGTGACGTCGAACACGGCGACCGGATTCACGTGGGAGTTGTCATCGCTAGGCCCCAGTGCCACGAACACGGGCGCCGTTGGCTTCTGGGTGTACCGCATATGAGAGGGGACAATGCCATGGCTCCACGCATCCGCATTGTGGAATCAGTAGACGAACAACGGCACGGAGCCACGGACTGCTGGCACGTGGTCACTCGGGCCGCCGACGGCCACGGCCTCACCCACGTGTTCCCCAAAGCGACTCTGGAGTGGCGAGCTGCCGAGTACGGCATCGACCCAACCGATGTGGATACGCTCCTTGACGTCGTGCTGCACGAGCCGTTCCTCGACGACGAGGAGGCCGCCGCCAACCTGTTCACGGCACCGAGTACCGTCGATGCCCGCATCGGGCACCTGGACCGGATCAGCGCATGCAAGCGGGAGCGTGAGCGCATCATCCTGGACGGCAAAAACGGGGCACTGGACGTGATCCGGTCCCGGCCCGGTATCACTGCCGAGGGTCTCCGCGTGAAGCGTGAGTTGGTCGACGTCTACCGCTGGAACCGCCGGTACGGGGGACTGCCCGTGTCTGCTCTGTCGATCCTGGAGGTCCCCCATGCCTGACCCGTCCACTACTCGGCTCTCGCTCTACAAGTCGAAGAGCGACGGCTCCGAGCTGGTCAACTACACCCAGGACATCGGCCAAAACCTCGACAAGATCGACGCGGCGGTCGGCTTCCAGGCGTGCACCTCATCGACTCGGCCGTCCACGCCATACTCCGGCAAACCGATCTTCGAAACGAATACGGCTTACCGAACGTACTTCTCTAACGGGACGTCGCCCGCATCCGCGTCATGGGTTGAAATCCCCAACAGCAGCGGCACCTACGGCGGAAATCTCGCCCTCTCCAGCACCAGCACCCTATCCATCGGCGCCGCCACCCTCAGCCGATCCTCCGGCGGATCCATCTCCTCAAACACCGGTTATCAGCGCTCCGGTAGCGCATCCACCGACGTCGCCTACAGCGCACTCGTAGCTGGCGATTCCTTCGACCGTGTACGCGTCTACACCGACGGCAAATGGGAGGCCGGGCCCGGCAACGCCGCCCGTGACACCAATTTGTACCGCTCCGCCGCCAACACACTAACCACCGACGACAACCTCAACGTCGCCCTCAACCTCGCCGTCACCGGCAACCTCACCGTCTCCGGCATCGGCCAGACCCTCTTCGCCCGCAAGACCGCCGACACCACCCGCACCAGCACCACCACCATGAGCGACGACCCCCATCTCACCGTCAACGTCGCCGCCAGCGCCACCTACACCGTCTACGCCTACCTCGTCTACCAGGCGGGCACCACTGGCGACATCAACGTTGCCTTCACCCAACCCACCGGTGCCGCAGGTTCGTGGCAGGGCACCGGCCTCGGCCGTGGCGTCACCGCCTCCATCGGCACCGACGGCTTCACCGTCCGCATGAACACCAACGACATCGGCACCACCCAGCCCCGCTCCTACGGCGGCGACACCACCAACCAGGCCATCCAAATCATGGGCATCGTGCGCACCTCATCGAGCGGCGCGTTCACTGTGCAGTGGTCGCAGGCTGCCTCCGACGCCACGGGCACCATCCTGCGTACCGACTCGTGGATGCAGCTCGTTCGAGTCGCCTAACCATCAGAGGAGAACTCGTGGAACTCACCTATCCGTGGACGCAGATCACCGGCCAGTTCCCGGTCGAATCCAGCGTCGAGGTCAAGCTGTCCATCACCCATAACGGGGACGCCGTTGAGGACGCTGCCGTCGTGGACGCGGTGAAGGATGCGATCACGGCGGCGGGAGCGATCTCGGTGAGTGCGACCACCTACTCGGTCACGTCGACGCCGGTCTGAGGGCTACGGCAGCGCGTCGGGGTCGACGCAGGACAGCGGCTGCGGTGCCTGGCCCGCCGGGGGCTGGGCCCGCAGTTGCTCGTTCTCCTGCCGCAGTTGGTCGAGCTGATGCACCAAGAGCGCGATCCGCTGCTCTGCGCCGGTGGCCTGTTGCTCTGCTTCGGAAGCACGCTCCTCGGCGGCCTTCATCTCCTGCTCCAGAGTGGAGACGGTCTGCTCCAGTTCGGCGCTGCGGGCGCGCAGGAGAAGCGTCTCGTCCTGGAGCTCGCTGCATCGCTGCCGGAAGAACGGCAGCGCCACCTCCGGGCTGATCTGCTGTCCGGCCATCAGGCCACCGCCTTGTCTGCGATCCCCCGGTACCGGTCCAGGAGATCCGTGTTGTTGAGGAACGGGTGCTGTGGGAAGAAGCTCCAGTGCGACACGATCGCGTCGCCGCGGAGGATGTTCGGGGCGCCGGTGGCGAGCGGCCGGTGGATTGTGTGCCAGGACTCTTCCTCGTCGGGGACGAGGACGCCGGGCTCGGGCAGGGCCGCGTAGTCCTCGCCGCGGGAGGCGAAGCAGCTCACGGAGAACTGGGTGCCGGGCTGGAGGGGGAAGTCCTGGTACAGGTACAGCTCTGGGACCGTGCCTGCGTCGATGTGGTCGAGGAGCATCTCGTGCAGGCGCACGGCGAAAGGCCCGTTGGCCCAGCCGGTCGGGTCCATGCAGTACGGCTTGACCTCGCCCCACTCCATGGGGATCTTCCCGCAGACCTGGAGGAAGTGGGAGCAGATCGCGTTGTTGATGATGATCGGGAAGACCGCGGTCGGTGCGGGCATCTGGATGCGCGCGCGGACGAGGTTCTCCACGGCTGCCTCGTGGATGTACACCACGTCGTCGTCGAACCGCAGGTAGACGGTGTCCGGGTCGGTCATCTCGCGGTAGGCGAGCCCGGTGTACCTCTGCTTTGGCAGGTGGCCGAGGTGGACGCCTTCGGGCCGGTGCTTGAGCTGGACCCACGTCGGGTGCTCGGCGGCGAGCTGGTGGGCGTAGGCGATGTCGTCTTCCTGGCCCTGGGGGTCGGTGTTCATGTAGAGCCAGACCTCGTCGATGAGGCCGTCCTCGAAGTCCCGCCGTAGGTACTGGAAGAGGATGCTGTAGGTGCGGCGCCGACCGTATGGGGTCCAGGCGACCACTCGTTTGCCGTCGATCATTTGGTGGCCTCCTGCCATCGGATGGATTCGGGTTGCTTCTCGGCCGCGTGGAGAGCGACGAGCGCGGCGAGGAAGTGCGCGGCGGCTTCGACGGCCAGGGCTTGCCGCTGCTCGCTGTGTCCGAATTCGAGGCAGCGGCCGAGGAGGTGCTCGCCTTCGCGGTAGTGCTCAGGGCCGGTCACGGGAGCCGCCTCATCCAGGGGAACATGGGGCCTCGCTGTGCCGCCTCCCGGGACCCCGCCTCAAGGGCGTTCTCGTCGATCACGATCAACTTGTCTTCTGGACAGGCGGCGCTCGGTCGGACGGTGATGATGTGGGCGGCGCCCGCCTGGTCGACAGCGGCGCGCACCTGGTGCTCGCGGTGCGGCTCGCACAGGATGGTCCGCTTCGATTCCTCGCGGGCGAGGTGCATGAGCTGGATTGCGTCGAGCATTCGCTGTAGTTCGTCGCTCACGCTGTCACCTCCACGGGCACGCGCACGGCGGCCTCCCACTGGTGGTGCAACGCCTGCATAATCGACCCGGACGCTTCCCCACGCGCGGTCATACCGATCCGCTGGCGCAAGCTCGGGTCGTCCGCGAGCTGCTTGAGGTACTTCCCCCACTCATGCTCATACCGGACCAGGAACCCGTTCTCACCATGCCGGATAACCCGCCGATACGCCTCCGTATCCGACGCGATCAACGGAATGCCGAGCACGCTGGCCTCCAGCCACTTCGTCGGGAACTTCGCAGCGTTGAACGGCGTCGACCGGTACGGCGCGCACCACACGTCGAACTCGCTCACCCGGAAGAGGTACTCCTCGATCCGCTCCACCCACCCCAGCGCCCCGATCTGCCGCCCCCGCAGACCGAGGCCCATCGCCTGCTCCGGACTGATCCCGACCAGCCGCACCATCACCCCACCCGGCCGCCCGTACTGGCTGATGCGGTTCAGCGCACGCACCGCCTCCGGCAACTCCGCCACGGTCGACGAGGTGCCGGCCCAGCCGACATAGAGCGGCCGGCCCTCCGCCTGGTAGTCCCGCGGGTGCCCGAGGTACTGGGCCGGGAGCCCGTTCGGGATCACCTCCACCCGCGGCGCGTAGTCCCGCAGCACCTTGGCGAGCGGCTCCGAGCAGCAGGTGGCGAGGTCCGCGATGCCCATGTTGTGGGCAAGCCGGCCGAGCATGTCCCGGTCCCACACTTGGCGGGCGTGCACGTTGGACGGGTCGATGTGGAAGTAGTCGTCGTCGAGGTCGAGAACGAGGCGCTTCCCTTCGTCCTTCAGCTTGAGCCACATCCGGGACGGGTCAACCTGGGCCACACGGCAGCCGACGATCGTGTCGTAGCTGGCCCAGTTGGGTGGGAGGCGGACGCCGTGACTGGCGGTGTGCCCGAGCCAGGACAGGGACATGGCGGGGAGCACGGCCCTGTAGAAGCCTGAACCTGCCATGTCGGCGGACCACCAGTGGACCTTCATCAGCTCACGCCCTCAGGCCCGGCCATTGGGGCTGCGCTTCACGGCACGGGCCACAGCCTCCGCGCTCAGGACGCTGTCACCCGGCCTGAGAGTGATCGACACGTTCCCAGGCACCACGCCACCGCCGCTGAAAGGGCCGTCCTGCTTCAGGTAGCCGGGCAGCCACTGCTCGGCGTAGTAGCGGACCGTGTGGTGGATGCCCTCGTCCAACGGCACGAAGTCCGCGGCGGTCATCCCGATCTGCGCGAGCGTGGACGTGTCCGACTTGACGACGGCGTTCGGGACTTCGCCCGGCCGCATCGGCAGGTGCTTGACGCCGACCGGGTCGCGGCCGGTGATGCGGGCGGCCTCCGCGGCGACGAGGCGGGCGATGTCGTTGACGGTGACCGAGTCCATCGGCCCCACCTCCACCGGCTCTTTCGTAGGCCCGCCGGTGGAGGCGTTGTGCTCGAGCGCGGCGACGAACGCGCGGGCGACGTCTTCGACGTACACGCAGTCGCTGATCTGGGTGCCGTCGCCGTACACCTCGATGTCCGTACCGACGAGCGCACGGCACGCGAAAGCGGGCGCGATCTTGCGGACCTTGCTCGTGCCGTAGGGGGCGGCCACGCTCTGGCCGGGGCCGTAGGCGTTGACGGGGCGGACGATCGTGATGCGGCCGCCGTCGCGGTAGAGGTTGTACATGCGGGCGAGGTCTTCGGCTGCGCTCTTGGTGATCGTGTAGCAGCCGGTGCCGATCAGCCGGAAGGCGTGGTTGCCGACGCCCGCGTACACGGTGGGCAGGTTGTACTGGGTGGCGGCCTCGAAGACGTTCAGCGAGCCGAGGATGTTCGTCTCCGCGGACGGGCGGGGGTTGCTGATGGTCTCCTGGGTGCCGAGGACTGCGGCGAGGTGGATGATTCCGTCGACGTGGGCGGCGGCTTCGGTGACGGCGACGTGGTCGCGGATGTCGCCGAGGAAGAACTCCTCACCGGGCGCCAGCTGCTGGCGGCGGTCCTGGTGGTCGAGGACGAGGACGCTGTGGCCGCGCGCGAGGAGTTCGCGGCGGATCCAGCCGCCGATGAATCCGGCGCCGCCGGTGACGAGGGTTTTCATGCCTGCTCCTTGCTGGTGGTGTCGCCGTCGAGGGCGCGGATGGTCGGGCACGGGTACGGCACGGAGTCTGCGCGGGTGCAGTGGGCGCAGCTGCCGCACTCCTCGCGGTGCAGCGCGCGGACGCGGGCGATGGCTGTATCCGCGCCGCTCGGCTCGTCGATGGCGAGGGCTTCGCGGGCGCGGCGGATCTGGTAGCGAAGAGACTCGATCGTCGCCTGCGCTTCTTCCAGCAAAGTGGCCTGAGGCGGGGCTTCGGGCCGGGTTCCGTCGTCGGGCATCCAGCCGGGGCAGCCGTCGTGCGCGTCGTGGGCGAACACAGACGCCGGGCATGCGCGTGGGCATTGGGTGGGCTGGCCCCAGCCGTCGGTGTGGACTTCGCCGCCGCATTCCGGGCGCGGGCATGGGCCGGTCATCGGCTGCTCCCTGCGGGCTCGGCGAGGGCTTCGTCCCACGAGTAGCCGCAGCGGAGACACTCGCGGTGGAGGCGTTCGTTCTTGTCCATGCCGATGACGTCGCGGCTCTCATGGAGACAGCGGCCGACAGCCATGTAGCGGGTGCTGGCCCCCTTGTACTGGCACTTGCGGCAGACGGTCTCATCACCGCTGTAAGGCGGCAGGGCCTCGCTCATCGGCTGCTCCAGGCGGCGGGCGCGGGCTCGATGCGCACTTCGACGGGTGGGGCGAGGGCGACGAACGCGAACAGCGCGGCGAGCGCGGCGCACAGGTAGCTCATGACTCGCTCACCACTCGGTCCACGGCTTTGCTTCGGTGGAGCGGGGTAGTGGCCAGATCGCCAGCAGCCTCCTGCTCGGACAGCAGGTAGTACGTCTTGCCGCCGTCAGTAGAGAACGCCTCGGGGTTCCGCACGGATTGCCAGAGCGGCGAGGTGGTAAGGCCCTCAGCATGCCGGTCAATCCACTCACCCGGGTCGTCGGTGAGGTCGGACAGCGGCTGGTAGCGAAGCAGGCGCTCGATGTATTGGGTGGCGAAGTAGGCGCTGGCGCCGGAGTGGCCCATGTCGGCGAAGGCCTGGATGACTCGGCACAGGCCGTCGATGACGTCCTGGTCCTCGCGGATGAGCGTCAGTTCGCGTCGAGCGTGGTCAACGAGGTTGCTCATGCGGTTGCTCCTGTGCGGGTTTGCGCGGGTGGGGTGCGGGTGCCTGGCGCGGCGAGAGCGCGACCCGCACGGACACGCTCCCGCCGCCATCCCCTGAGCCAGGGATGCCGGAACTCTAGCCTACGAATCATAGGTAGACATGGGCATTCAAGCTACGATTCGAAGGAACCGTTAGACGGCACGCGACACCACCTGAAGGGCTGTGACCCATGGCAGACCTCTGGATGCCGGGCGCAACCCGGCTCGACATAGGCGACCACGCCCCCACCGACGGCGGCCCCGCCAAGGCCGTCGCGCACATCACGTGGGATCGCAACGCCACCGCGGCCAAGCCCACCGACCTCGTCTCCTACGAGGACCTCCGCAGCTACTTCTCCGGCAGCGGCAAGGGCGTCGCCCCGCACATCCTGTGGGATGTCTTCACCGGCAGGTTCACGCAGTTCGTCCCCGCCAACTCCCGCTCCAAGAGCCTCGTCGACCAGGCTGGCGGCACCCGCACCAACCGCGCGGGCAGCGTCGTGATCCAAGTCGAGGCGCTCTTCTTCCCGTACTGCCGGGTCGGACAGACCGTGTATCCCCGCCTCGTCGACACCCCGTGCAAAGGCTGGGAGCAGCTGCAGGATTGGGTGCACTCCTGGGGCGTACCGAACACCTGGCCCATGGGCCGCCCGGTCGACTTCACCTCTCACCGCGCCGAAGCCATATGGGAGAAGGACGCCGGATGGTACGGCCACCAGCAGGTCCCTGAGAACACGCACCAAGACCCAGGCAGTTGGCCCGAGTTCGTCGACGTCACCCCGACCGAACCGCCCGCGAAACCCAAGGTCAGCCTCGCGCACGTCGTGTATGCGGCCCGCCACGACCCGGCCGCCGCGCAGGGCCACACCAGCCACAAGAACGAGGTGCTCGTCGTCGAACGTGCCCTGAAGGCCGAGGGCCTCCTCGCCTCGCAGTGGGTCGACGGCTCCTTCGGGACGAAGACCATCGACGCATACGCCCGCTGGCAGCGCTCCCCGGCCGGCGGAGGCTACGTCGGCTCCGACGCCGACGGCATCCCGGGCGCCGCATCCCTGCGACGGCTGGCCGCCCGCCACGGGTTCACGGTGACGGCGTGAGCAGCAAGAAGACGCCCCACCGGCTGACCATCGTGCACTTCACGCTGGCAGCAGTCTGGGCGCTTCTGACCATCCCGACCGTCGTGTGGTGGCGCGAGTCGATCCTGTGGGTCGCCTTCATGTCCATCTACGCGATCGTCATCGCCCACCTCTCAGCAGCGGGTGCAGCCCGCGCCGAACAGGAAGCAGAAAAATGAGAATCTTCGGACGCGAACCGGTCGCGGTTCTGAACACGCTGTCCGCCATCCTCGGTCTCATCGTCAGCCTCGGCGTCACCCCGCTGACTCCGGCGATGGCGGGCGGCATCGTCGCCTTCGTCACCGCGGTCCTCGGTGCGGCAGCCGCGGCGATGACGAGGCCCGTTGCTCCGCAGGCGTTCACCACCGTCGTGGCCGCCGGCGCGGTCCTCGTCGGGACGTTCGGCTTCGAGGTGTCGCAGCCGGTCGTCGGCGCGATCAACGGTGCTGTCCTCGCCGTGCTCACCCTGCTCACCCGTGTGCAGGTCTCGCCCGTCCCGCCCACCGCGCCCGCCTCGCAGCCCGCGACGCCGACCGCACTCTGATCGGAGCCGTGCATGCCGGATGAGCCGACGCTGGGTGAAGTCGTTAGACGCTTCGACGAGAGGTTCGCCGACGTCCGCGATGACATCCAGCAGCTCGGCCGCCGCATGGACGAGAAAGTGGACCAGCGGATCTACGACCTGCGACATGAGGCACTGACAGCGCGAGTGGGGACGTTGGAAACGCTGCGGGAGAAGGACACCGAGAAGCTGATCGCGACCCGCCGCTGGCTGATCGGCGCTGTGATCGTGCCACTCGTCGGGATCCTCCTCCCCGTCATCATCTTGCTGACACGGGGGTCTGGATCGTGAGCCGGGTACAGATCCGCGCGGAGGAGCGGCGGGGACGCCGCGGCGATGTGCTGGTCGTGACGGCGGCGCTGATGTTCGGGGCGGCACTGGCGTGGATCCTCCTCAGCGTGCAGGCCTTGAGTAGTGATCTACGTGAGGCCAACTTGGCACGGGATGCTCTGGCTCGCCAGGTGCAGCAGTTGGGGGAGGAACCGGTCGCTGGGCCCCCCGGGTCCCGCGGCGAGCCAGGCAGGAGCGTCACCGGCCCCAAGGGCGAACCAGGACCGAGAGGACCGAGAGGGCCGAGAGGGCCGACAGGCCCGTCCGGCAGGAACGGAAAGAACGGCGCCGACGGCACCGACGGCACCGGCAGCCCGGGTGCAACGGGCGAACCTGGCGCAGCCGGAGCAACCGGACCATCAGGACCGGCCGGCCCACAGGGGCCGCAAGGCGAAGCCGGTCCGGCAGGACCACAGGGCGAGCGGGGCCCGCAGGGGGAGCGCGGCCCGGCCGGTCCGACCTGCCCGGACGGCTACTCGCTGCAGGCCCCGTCTTATGACCCGGATGCGCTGGTCTGCCGTAAGGACGGCGCACCGCAGCCTGGCGATTCAGAGAGCCCGTCCCCGCAAGCGCTGGCGCTGGACCCACAGCGCAGGCAGTACGTATAGGAGACCCCGATGCCGTTCCCTGTTGGCGTGCAGACCGTGACGGTGACCGCCGGGGCCTCCGGCTACCACATGCTGGACGGCACCCCCTACGCGGGCACCTTCCGCTTCACCCCGTCCGTCAGCCGGGTTGCCTCCGCCGTACATGGCGTGATCGCGCTGGGCACCGTCAACGTCACACTGGGGGCGTCCGGTCAGTTCACTGAGGACCCTGATCTCCTTGCCACTGACGCTGAGGGGTTCGAGCCGTCTGGGTGGACGTACCGGGTCGATGAGGAGTTCACGAACGCGCCCGGTCGCGCCTACAACATCAGCCTGCCCGCCTCGTCCGGCACCGTCTCTCTGCCGTCGCTCATCGACGTTGAAGCATCGGACGGCAGCCCTGTCTCTATGCCCGCTGTCCTTTCGGTCAACGGCCGGACCGGTGTGGTCACCGGCCTCCTCGAAACCGCCAGCAACCTGTCCGACTTGGCTTCCGCAGGTGCAGCCCGCAGCAACCTCGGCCTCGGTGGCGCCGCGACTTTGAACGTCGGCACGACCGCAGGCACGGTCGCCGCGGGGAATGACTCCCGACTGTCCGACGCCCGTACTCCTACCGCGCACGCCGCCACGCACGGCTCTGGTGGGAGCGATCCGGTCACGGTCGTTCAGTCCCAAGTCACCGGGCTCACCGCGGCACTCGGCGGGAAAGCCGACTTGGCTGGCGCCACGTTCACCGGTGGCGTCACTGTCAGCGGCGCCGACCTGAGCATCTTCGGCACCGGCAAGGGATACCGGCTCCGCCGCGGCGGATCCAGCCTTGACCTTGAAGCCACCGGTTCCGATCTGCTCATCTCGAACTGGTCCGGCAGCAGCTTCGACGGGACGCAGCGCAGCTACCTACGGCTCTCCGCCGACGCCCAGAACATGCAGATCGCGGGCAAGGTGGAGGTCGTCGACTCCCTGTACGGCGCGGTGAAGCACACCATCGACCCCATCACTGGCGTCGCCTCTTTCCGCACGCTTGTGGTGGATCACTTCGGGGCGCCTGCGGGTTATCCGCTGGGCCGGTCGGGCGCGGTGGAGAGCCTGAGCGTCCCCAGCTCGTATGCGGGCGGCGACGATGACGGTACGGGCACGGATTCCACGGGCCGTATCAACCTGTACTCGTACCAGCGGGCGAACGTGGGCTCGTTCGGGGAGAACATCCGCAACTTCGTGATGAGAAGCGACGCGAAGACCATGCAGGCGTTCTACCTGCCGGTGCAGACATCGGATTCGACCGGCGGCTACAACCCGGCCACCCGTGATCCCAAGACGTCCGGCGTCACCTGGAAACCCGTCGTGTGGCAGGGCGCCCACTACGAGGCGAACTCCCACACCTCGATCCACGGGCACTGGGAGCTGGAGATCGCCGACTCCACCGGCGCCCTGCAAGGCCGTTTGGAAATCCCCTTCATCGACCAGTCCAAGGGCGGCGGCTACGGCGCCACCAGCGGCCAGCTGGACGGGGCGCGGATCGGGATCGACTACACCAACATCCGCACCAACCTCGCAGACCTCAGCGTGCGGGCGCAGACCATCACCTCGGGTGACTACACCGGCAACGGGAACACCGCGCTCCGGATCGGCGGCGGCAACACTGTCCCCAAGCAGCTGCTTCTGTCGATCTCCTCGGACATGCAGGCGTCCGGTCGCCGCTGGGCTGTCGAGGCCAACACCGACACGGAGTCCGGCTCCAACGCGGGCACGAACTTCCGCCTGGTCCGCTACGACGACACCGGCGTAGCACTGGGGACGCCGCTGTTCATTCAGCGGTCGGACGGTCAGATCACCAACGGGGCCGCTGCGGCCAAGGGATCGCGGTTCGCCACTGTGTGGGCCACGTCCGGTATCCACGGCTTCTCGGCGCAGCCGTCCGCCACGATCGGCTCAGCCGCGGCGTTCGATGCGCAGATGTCCGCCGCGACCGAGCGGGCCGTGCAGGCCACGGTCACCGGCGACGCCAACCGCCGCCTGGTCATCTACGCCGACGGCAAGCACGAGTGGGGCGACGGCACCGCCACACGCGACGCCAACTTGTACCGGGTCGCGGCCGGGCGGCTGAAGACCGACACCGCGCTGACCGTCGGCACGCAACTGTCCGTGGGTACGGTCCCGAACGGCAGCGATGTCGTCACCGTTTCTCTGGCCACCGACAATGCGGGCATCAACCTGACCAACACCCTGGCCGGCGGCAACACCTCCAGCCCGCTGTACCGGGGTGAGACCGCCACGTCGAGCAGTCTGCTCCTCACCTCGCGTGTCACGGGAGACACCGTCACCCGCCTCGCCGTCACCGCGGGCGGCGTTTTCAGTTGGGGTCCGGGAGGCTCGACGGCCCGCGACGTGAACCTGTACCGCATGTCGGCCGCTGTGGTCGGCACCGACAACAGCTTCCAGGTCGGCGCCAACCTCAGGATCAACACCACCAGCGTCGGCGGCGGCACGGGCGTCATCGGCCTCGCCAACGCGGGCACCGCCCCCACGGTCAACCCGACCGGCGGCGGCGTCCTCTATGCCAGCGGCGGGGCCCTGTTCTGGCGGGGCTCCTCCGGCACTGTCACCCAGCTCGCCCCCGCTTAGGAGCCACCATGCACAGCCACCACACCGACGAAGGCGCCCAGTCCGCCGGACCTGCGACGGCGCAACCCGTCGACCTCGAAGCGGCCCGCGCCGCTCTTGCAGCGGACGAGGACCGACGGATACGGGAGTGCGCCGCCGAGATCGAGGAGGTCCTCGCCCGCTACAACATGCGGCTCGACGTCACTCCGGCTCAGATCACGCTCATGCCCCGGTGACGGGGTCAGGCCGCGGTCGTCACCTTGGTGCGGTCGGCCTCGACCCATTCGTCCCGTAGCCGCTCGTAGATGGCCCATTCCTGGTCGGTGAACGGCCGCCCCCACGCGGCGCGGGCGAGGGCTCGGAGTCCTCGCTCACGACCGCAGCAGACCGTACAGTGAGGGCCCCGTCCGCAGCACGCGGGCGGGGCCTTCTGCCATCTCGTTCCTGGAGTCAGAGAGCGGAGACGATCAGGCGGCGCAGCATCTCCGCCCGCTTCACACCCTCCCGCTCAGCACGCTCATCCACACGGGCCAGCGTGTCGAGGTCCAGACGTACTTCGACCTTCGGCCCCACCGGCGGCCGGCCGCCGAGGCTGGGGACCGACTCATCCGGGGTGTCGGGGAAGTACTTCTCGAGGGCTTCCTCGGCTTCTTCGGTGTCGCGTCCGGCATCTGCGGCCTTGATGAGCCACTCCCGGGCCTGCTCGTCGGTGAGGAAACGGTAGCTGTCGGAGCCGTTGAACTCGTTGGTCGCGTCGACGTTCTCGATCCACCGTCCGCCCTTGGTGAGGTAGAGGACGGCCTGGTCGATCTGGAGTCCGGAGCAGACGCCGATCCAGTTGTTGCCGTCCCAGCGACGGCCTTCGCTGATGGCGGCCTGGCTGGCGCTGGGGTCGAACCAGCTGAGCTTGCCGGTGGCGGTGTCGGTGAAGCTGATGCGGGCCATGGTGGGCTCCTGACGGTAGGGGTGGTGAGGGTAATCAGAGGGCGGCGATGGCGAAGCGGACGCCGGTGACGACGGCCTGCCACAGTTCTTCTCGCGAGGCGACGCGGGACTCGCCGTAGCCGTAATAGCAGTGGAGCTTGCCGTCGGCGGCGTCGAACCAAACCTTGTCGATGCTGCCGAGGAGCTTGTACGCCTGGCTGTTGGAGATGCCGTCGCCCTGGTAGGAGGCGGAGGAGATGTTGCCGGTGTTGTAGTGGCTGGTCTCGATGCCGGCGAACTCGGCCCAGTTGTTGAGGTAGACCCGGTCCTTGTCGCCGCGCTGCCAGCGGTTGCCGCCGATGGCGACCATGGTCTCGGTGCTGAAGACGACCGGCTTGGCGGCGGACTTGCGGGTCTTGAGCTGACCGATGGTGATGCGGTGGGCGAGAGAGGCAGTGTCGATGATCCAGCGGCCGGCCTGCTTGACGGCGGCTACGGCTCCGAGGCGGCACCAGGTACGGATGGTGGCAACGGTAACGCTGGCCTGGGTGGCGGCGGTCGTGGTGGTGATGGTGGCGGTCATCTCGACTCCCCTCCCCATGCGGACCATTTCCGCATGCGTTAACTGTAGAGGAGAGTAAACGCATGCGTCAACCCGGATGGCTGTGAACTAGGCACGCAAAAGGCCCCGGCTCGAAAGCCGGGGCCACCCCCGCCCGCGCGGGGAACACGATCAACCGCAATCAGAATTCGCACAATATCGCGGCTCACCTCCGCAACAGCGGGGAACACAGGGGACACTATCAACGCTGCGGGCCGGCCGCCCGAGAACCCGCCAACCCAGCCCCAAAGCGCTATACCACCGCTGTGACGTCCTCGCGTTCTACCCGCCGCAGCTCGGTGAGGAGCCGTTCGTACTCCGCCCGCTGCTCACGCGACAACGGCACCGTCGGGTGCGCGCCCGGACCGATCCAGAACGCGCGGATCTGCTCGTTAATCTCCTCTGCAGCAGACCGCACACGGCCAGAGGCCGGGAGGTTGGGGGACATACCCCAAGCCTATCGGCTACAACCCCGCCAAACTCACGCCGAGCACGGCACTCACAACCGCGCAGGCGGCTGCCCATACACAGCGACCCACCGGTCACCGCGCAGCGCGATGTCCGCGGTCTCCACCGGCCGACCGGTGGTCTGGTCGTAGTACGTCCGCTCGATACTGAGCACCGGCCCGGGCGGAGTCATACCGAGCATCTGCGCCTCCTGCCGGGTAGCCATGCGGGCACGAACCCGCTCAACCGGGTCACCGACCTCCACCCCGAGGACCCGCATCCGCGCAGCCACACCCACCCCGGCGTACGGCCCAACCTCCGGCAGCGCCACCAGCGACTGACCGGTCAACGCCAGTGGCTCCCACGACTCAGCCACCTGCACCGGCAGATCGTCGGCGAGGTAAACGTACGAGGTGTGCATGACTGGGGCGCCCGGGTCTACACCGAGCCGGACCGCAACGCTCTCGCTGGCCTGCTCGGTCGTACTCTCGTGCCGCCAAGTGCCGACCGCGCCCTGTTCGGCCGCGCCCTGCGCGAACGGAGAGTCTTCGCTGCGCCGCCGGTGCCGACGGACGAGGAGCTCAGGTGTTTCCGGGCTGCGAACGTAGTGCCCGGCACCGTGACGGGACACCACCAGGCCGTCGTCGACGAGGAGTTTGTACGCGCCGGACGCCACCGAGTTGCTACCGCCGTACTGCCGGATGATCTCCGAGATCGACGGAAGGCGGGTACCGGGCGGGAGCTCACCGGACTCGATACGGGCACGCAACTCCTCCGCCACCCGCAGGTACAGGGGCGTCTCGGTACTCACTGTCCGCCTCCTCTTGATGTGACTTGCGTGACACAGTACTGCCGATCCCGCTACTCTCGTACGAGAGTCATTCTCTCGCGCAAGAGTGAGTGGGGGACAGTCGTGCCATTACAGCGAGCAGCCCAGTTACGTGACGCGCTGGAAAGCGCCCTCGGCGAACCGGTACACCTGCTCGCCACAGACCGGGGCTACCGCATCATCATCCCCGCCCCGGACAGCACAGACCACAAGACCTGGGCCGACCTACTCACCGCGCTCCGCACCGCAGACCGCTGGGGCAGCACCGACACGGCCGACGTCCCCGAGGTGTGGGCAGAAGTCGAGGAGAAGTAGCGCATGGCCAGAAGCACTCAGGAACAGCCAGTCAACCTGCTCGACCCGACGCGCCCCCCGAACCCGGCACCCGGCTGCGACGTGTGCCAGGCGCTCGATCGCCAACGCGCCGCCCACGAGCAGCGGCACGAGTACGGCCGAGCCACGGACTGCGAGGAAGAGATCCGCCGCCATCCCAAGCACAAGGCGCAGCCGTGAACAGCGACCAGAGCCAGCACCCGACCCCGGTCGATCCCGAGGACGCTAAGCGCCAGTACCTCAGGCACGCCGCATCCTGCTCCGGCTGCGCGGCAATGAAACGGCGATGCCCCATAGCCAACGGCCTATGGAGGACGTACCTCGCCGCTCAGGCAGCACATGCCTGAGCTGGCCCAGACGCCCACGCCTGCTTCACCGCACCCCTTTCACACAGGCCCCCGCCCCGGGGATCGGGACCCTGGACAGGTCGAACCCCGGGGCGGGTCAACAACGGTCCGGAGACCGCATCTCCGACAGTAGATCACCTCACTGGAGGCAGTGATGCAGAACCTGTACCAGCTGTCGGCAGCAACCGACGCCCCGGCAACGACGTGGTGCGGCGGCAACCTCGGCGGCGACAACGAGACATGCGTGACCACCACCCCACTCGCGGGCGCCGTGGACGCGTTCGCCGTGGGTGACTCCAAGGCCGAAGGTCGCGGCACCGAGCTCCGCATGACCGGCGCAGAGCTCGACTCGTTCGCCATCGAGTGGGCCCGCAGCCGGGGCCTGGCCCTCTAGTCTGACCGCCCGCCACACGCACACGGGCCGTCCCGCCACCGCGGGGCGGCCCGTCCTGGAGGAGTCTCATGACCACCACCTCACCTGAGCAGCCGATGCTCACCAGCCAGACATGGGCCGGCCACTGGCACGGCTTCGGCCCCTGGATCGGCGCCCCCGACGTATACGCCGCAGAAGGCAACCGGCGCCCGGTCCACGCCCTGCAACCCGGGCCCGGAGCGAACTTCGACACCGCCCGCCACCACCAGGCCGGAGCGGAGTTCGCCAGCAGCAACTTGCCCCCGCTGATGACCGGGCACTGGCTGATGAAGAAGAACCAGACCACTCGCGTCAGCACCTGGACAGACGCGGCCGAAGCTGTCGACTGGCTCAAGGAGCACTACACCGCCAATCAGCCTTTCGAGCGGTCCGACGGGTTGCAGGCGTATGTCGAGCTGGACGCCAAGCTTGCCTACGCCCTCGACGTGCTCCCCCGCGGCGTGGACGTCTCATGGGTCCACCACACACAGTCTCGGAGCCTGTTCTCCGCCTCGATCGTGTGCTGCCCGAACCTCTTCCACCCGACCATCCCCTGCCCGCTGCCGCCCTCATGAACAGTGAGGAGACACCCTCATGTCGCTTCGCTTACTGCTGCCCACTGAAGGGGTAGCGGACCTCCTGAGCACCTGGCCCGACGAACCCCGCGTGTACGAACGCGGGCGGACCGACGTGGACGAGGCCATGAGCCTGGATTGCTTCACCGAACTGATCGACACCGGCTGCGCGCCGCCCGACGAGATCGCCGTCATCAAAGCCGGCCCCTCCAACCGGACCGCGTTCCTGACGAACGGCCGCACCGACCCGGCCAAGCTGCGCCGACTGCGGGACCATGGCCACACCATCCGGCTCGGCAACCTGCAGCGCTGGCTACCCGCCTTCCACCACATCTCGCGGGGCATCCAGCGAGAGACCGGCTACTCCAACTACATGCACGCCTTCTACACCCCCGGGGGCGAGCAGGGGCTGCTGCACCACTGGGACCAGCAGATGGCCGTCATCGTGCAGGTGGCAGGCACTAAGACGTGGCAGCTGTGGAAGCCGGTCCTCGATGCCCCGATGCGGGAATACAACGAGTCGTTCCGCGTGTGGCGTGAGGACTTCATCCCGAAGTGGGAAGCGGCTGGGCCGGACCTGACGATCGAGCTGACGGCCGGGCAGACGCTGCTACTGCCCCGCGGCTGGGTCCACAACCCGCACGCCCTCAACCACGTCGACGAGCCCAGCCTGCACCTGACGTTCGCCATCCGCGAGCGCACCCCGCTTTGGCTCGCCGAGCAACTCCTCGCGCGCGCAATCGAGAAGCCGGAGTTCCGCCGCGTGATCCTGCCCTCGGAGTTGGAGCAGCCAGTGCTCGCCGACCGGCTGAGCGAGACAAGGCAGGCGATCGTCGTGTTCCTCAGCGAGCTGGACATGACCGAGGTGGTAGGCAGGGTTCGGGAGGCGGCTCTGAGTGAGCTGGAGTACACGACCTGATGGTCATATCCCTGGTCGGCCCTGCTCGTCTGCCTCCCCCCGTGGCGGATGTGCGGGGACTCGTGCTGACTGGATCAGTTGCCCGTCAAAAGAAAGTCTGCTTCCGCCGCGACGGACGCGCCGTCGTCGCGCGTAGAGCAGGTGTGTCAGGGCCTAGGGGGAGTCCGCTATCTGACGAGGTCGGCGAGGTCGACGTCGAGGGCGTCGGCGATACGGATCAGGTTGTCCAACAGTGGCGAGGAGTGTCCCTGCTCGATCCGGTTGATGGCCTGCCGGTCCATGCCCGCCAGCTCAGCCAGCCGCTCTTGGGTGAGGTTGGCGTGCAAGCGGGCTTCGCGGATGCGGTCGCCTACGGCCCGGCGTCGGGCGATGACCCAGTCGGGCGGTGGGGCGAATGGCACCCGCCCACAGTTTCGCGATCATGATCCGGCTGTCTGTATCGTGCACCGTACATTCCTGGATCAAGGAATGTGATCGTTGGCAAGGTCTAAGCAGGAAAAGCACACGTACAGGTGATTGCGGATTGGGACCTCCGTATGGGGCAAGTCCCTTAAGTGAGACACCCCCCTCTTAAGACAGGCCGGCCGCTGTCAGCCCCCCAGGCGCGGCGGTCGGCCTCCTGCCCCCCGGCCGCGTTGTGGCCGGGGGGCTCTGCCGTGTGCGGCGATCTGCACTCAAACCAGCCGGCACAGGGGCCCTCGCTCACGCCCGTTTGGCCCGGGCCAAACCGACTGCATCCGAAGCAGACCCGGTGACATTGAGCGTCATCGAAACGCATCTATTTGTCCCGGTTCCCGGCATCTTCGCAGGTCACAATAGGGGAAAGAATCGGGTTCGATTCCCGTCCGCCTCCGCTGACCGGCCCGGACCGGCAGCGCCGGTGCTGCTCGTCCACGCGCTCGGTGTGTCCCCGGGCGTCCAGGAACTCCAGCAGCGGCACGGCCACCCGGCGCGTGGTGTCGAGCGCCCGGCGGGCCTCGCTCAGCGTGAACGGCTGGGGCAGCCGGCGCAGCACGGCGACGGCCTGGGCGTCCGCCCCGGGGAGCAGCACGATGCCGTCGGCGATCTTCAGCAGCGCACCGGCCGCAGCCGCGGCGGCCACCTCCTTGCGGGTCAGCCCCAGCTCCGTCAGCCGGTCGGCCTCGGGCGCGCGGAACGGAGCGCGGGCCAGGTCCCGGCGTACGGCGTCGACGGCCGCCTCGACCGGCGGGGGCAGCGTCGGACGCGTGCTGCCGGGGCCGTACAGCCGGCCCTGGCGGCTGAGCAGCGGCCGCCGGCCGGGGGTCCGGGCGAGGGCGTCGATCAAGGCCCGGTCCGGCAGGCCCAGCAGATGGCGGGCCGCCTCCGCGGGCAGGCCCGGTTCCAGGGGACGGGCCTTGGCGTACCGGTCCACTTCGGCGGCCAGGCGCTCGCGCAGTGCCGTCCAGTGCGCCTCGTCGGCCAGCCAGTCGCCGACGACGGGCGCGGCCGGCGGCGGCACCCCCATCGCGAGCAGGTCCGCGCGGCGCACCAGCCCGCGCCTGCGCAGCTCGGCCACGCCGTCCGGGTGGCCGGTCATGGCCGCGAGTTCCGCCGCCCGGGCCCGTCCCGCGCCGCGCCGGGCCAGCCGGGGCGGTCGTACGTCCAGCACGGTCGCGGCGCAGGGCGTGCGGTTGCCACCGGGCTCGCGCAGCACCGCCCGGTCGCCGACCCGCAGGGGCAGGGGGCGGCCGAGGGTGAGCCGGGCGGTGTCCGGGCCCAGCGGGCGGACGGTGACGGGGACGGCGGCGGTGCCGATGTGCAGGGTGACCGTGCGGGGCAGGTCGTCGACCGGCTCGCCCACGACGCGGACGTCGACGGTGCCGGTGGTCAGCCAGCGGTCGGGGGTCAGCAGTACGTGTCCGCGCCCGAGCGCGCCGTCCGAGGGCCCGTGCACGTTGACTGCCACCCGGGCCACGCCGCTGACCTCGGACCGTTCCTCGTGCAGGCACTGCAGGCCGCGCACCCTCAGCTCGGCCGCCCCGTCCCCCGTGACGAGGCGGTCGCCCACGCGCAGGGTGCCCGCGCCGAGGGTGCCCGTCACCACGGTGCCGTGCCCGCGCACGGTGAAGGCCCGGTCCAGCCAGAGCCGTACGTCCGCGCCTGCGGGCGGCACGGGCAGCGCCCCGGCCAGCCGGGCCAGTTCCGCGCGCAGGCCGTCGAGGCCGACGCCGGTCACCGAGCTCACCGCGACGGACGGCACCTTGCCGAGCGAGGTAGCGGCCATGCGCTCGACGGCGTCGGCGCGCACCGGCTCGGGGTCCGCCAGGTCGCTGCGGGTCACCGCGAGGACGGCGTGCCGCACGCCGAGCGCGTCGAGGATCGCCAGATGTTCCGCGGACTGCGGCTGCCAGCCCTGGTCGGCGGCCACCGCGAACAGGACGGCCGGCACGGGCCCGACCCCCGCCAGCATGGTAGCCACGAACCGCTCGTGCCCCGGCACGTCCACGAAGGCCAGACACTCACCCCCCGGGCCGAGCCGGGTCCACACGAAGCCGAGGTCGAGGGTGAGTCCCCGGCGCCGCTCCTCCTCGAAGCGGTCGGGTTCCATCCCGGTCAGCGCCCGCACCAGCGCCGACTTGCCGTGGTCGACGTGCCCGGCGGTGGCCAGCACCCGCATGACGCCTACCTCTCCGCGACCGACCGCACGGCACCGGCCAGCCGCTCGTCGTCCTCCGGCGGCACCGCCCGCAGGTCGAGCAGGCACCGGCCCGCCTCCAGACGCCCGACCACGGGGACGCGGCCGGTGCGCAGGGGCGCGGCGTACGACTCCGGGAGGGACACGGCCGCGCTGGGCAGGGCCACGCCGGGCGCGCCGCCTCCCCCGACGGTGGCCGCGCTGTCGACGGCCCGCGCGTCGACGCCGTCGGCGCTCAGGGCGGCGGCGAGCCGGTCGGCGCGGGCCCTCAGTTCCGCGGGGTCGGCGGCCAGTGCGGCGGCGGTCGGCGTCCGGGGGCCGGTGAGGGTGGCCTCCAGGGCGGCCAGCGTCAGCTTGTCGACGCGCAGGGCGCGGGCCAGGGGGTGCCGAGCGAGGGCGCGGACCAGTTCCTCCTCGCCCAGCAGCAGCCCGCACTGCGGTCCGCCGAGGAGCTTGTCGCCGCTCGCGGTGACGAGCGCGGCACCGGCCCGCAGCTGGGTCTCGGCGTCGGGCTCGTCCGGCAGCAGCGGATGCGGCCCGAGCAGCCCGGAGCCGATGTCGACGACCACCGGGACGCCCAGCGCCGCCAGTTCGCCGACGCCGGCGGCACGGGTGAATCCGGTGATGCGGAAGTTGGACGGGTGCACCTTCAGCACGCACCCCGTGCCGGGGCCGATCGCGGCGGCGTAGTCGGCGGCGGTCGTACGGTTCGTGGTGCCGACCTCGCGGAGCCGGGCACCGGTGGAGACCAGGAGGTCGGGCAGCCGGAAGCCGTCCCCGATCTCCACCATCTCCCCCCGGCTGATGACGATCTCCTTCCCGGCCGCGAGCGCGGTCGCGGCCAGGACCAGCGCGGCGGCACCGTTGTTGACGACGTGCGCGGCGCCGGCCGACGGCACCCGCTCGCACAGGACGCGCAGCGCGGACCGCCCCCGGCGGGCCCGCGCTCCCGTCACCAGGTCCAGTTCGACGTCGGTGGGTCCGGCGGCCGACGCGACCGCGTGCCGGGCCGCCGCCGACAGGGACGCCCGGCCGAGGTTGGTGTGCAGCACCACCCCGGTGGCGTTGATCACCGGGTGGAGCCCGCCCGCCGTGTCCGGCAGCAGGGCGACCGCCTCGTCCGCCACCCGCTCCGGCGGGATGCCGCCGGCCCGCGCCCGCTCCTGCGCCTGCCGTACGGCCGCCTTCACCACGGCCGCGCCCAGCCGGGTCGCCGCCTCGGACAGCCGCGGATCACGCAGCAGGGCGTCGGTGCGCGGGATCTTTCGCCGCACGTCGGTCTCGGCGCGCGGAACCCTCGGGCGTACGTCGGCGTCGTCCCGGCGCTCCGCCGCGGCGCCGGCGTCCGCCGGGACCGTACCGCCCGCCTCTTCCGCTGCGACCCGCTGCTTCATGGAGCCCTGCCTCTCCGGCCCGAGCTGTGGTTTACCGGGGAATGTCCATCGTCTTCCAGTGTCCCCGGCCGAGGGTCCGACACGCCGGGACGTCGGTGACGCCGGGGCCGGGTACCCGACGGCGCATGAAGGACAGCGACAGCGAGCACCGGGCCGACGGCAGGGGCGCGGCCGAGCGCGCCGCCCGCGAGCAGAGCGAGGCGGAGCGGGAACGCGGGGCCTCGCGTCCGTTCGAGTACCCCTGCCCGGAGCGCCGGGCAGGCGTCCGGGCCCGCCACCACATCAGTGAGGAGGAGGCCGACGCCGACATCCCGCCGGGCGTCCCCGGGGGTTACGGCACGACCGGCGGCGGACGGTCCAGCGGTACGGCCGCGGTCCATCCGACCGGGGACACCCGGCGGCACGGGCGCGGACGCGGGCAGAACCACTGACGCGGCAGCGGCTGCCGCGTTCAGATCTCCTCCTCCACGCGGATCGCCTTCCGCAGAGCCTCGTGGGCCTTGCCGGTCTTGCCCTCGCTCTGCTCCAGCAGCGCGGCGGCGATGCTGTCCAGCTTGTGCTGCACCGCGCGCTCGGCGCGTCGCTCGGAGTTCTTGAGCAGCGCCAGGAGGAGCAGGTTGACCGCGGTCATGATGTCGCCGACGAGAAGTTGCCAGGTGAGGTCGAGGCCCGCGGCGTGCACGGCGACGAACGCGGCCACCAGGGCGAGGCAGAAGCAGGAGAAGAGGACCGAGCTGGTGAGGTTGGAGGCCCGTTCGGCCAGCCGCTCGAACCATCCCCGCCCGTTCTGGGACCGCTCGGCAGGATGCGACACCTTCACGGCCACCGGGTACCCACCCGTTGCCTCGACGAGTCGGGCGAGGTTGTCCAGCGCCATGCGGCTGCCGAGTTCGTTGTCCGCGCGGGGGATGACGTCGGGAATGCCCTCGTGCACGAGCACGACCTCGGTCTCACCGTCCGCCTCGGTGAGGGAGGTCGTGATGGTCATGGTGCCGCCCAGGGCGTCGTCGTCCGTCTCGAACTCGATTGCCTCCACGACCAGTTCGTTCTCGACGAGCCGCGTGAAGTGCCCGCGATACGTGTCCGTGTGCTCGCCGGATTTCCCGGCGGCTCGCGGCTCGCCGTGAATGAGCGACACGCGGAAGGCGCCGCCTTCCCGGACGTCGAATCCGTGCACCCGGGCGGTCATGCCGTCGGGCACGCGCCAGACGGCCACGGCGTCCGGGTCGACGAGCGCCCGGTACACGGCGGCCGCGGGGGCCTTCACGTGCCGCGAGACGCGCATGGCGTACATGGCCCCAACCTGGTGCGCTCAGGCCCGGGACACCGGAAAGAGCATGCAGCTGCTGGTGGCGTGGGCGAGGAGCCGGTCCGCCGTGTCGAGGGACGTGGCCCGGGCGAGCGCGGTCCGGCGGCCACCGCTGACGACCGGGCGGGCGGCTTTCCGGCCGGGTCGGCTGCCCGTCCCGTAGCGCAGCCCCGCCACCGCCCTCAGCACCGGGGCGGGCGCCACCCATCCGCAACCCGTGACCCGCCGCACCGACGGAATCAGCCACAGTGCCGTCGCCGCGCCGGCGCAGCCCAGGTCATCACGCAGGCCACGGTGATGCCGGTGTACGCGTTGCCGTCCCACGGGCCGGACGGACGGATGGTCACGGCCGGCCGGCAGGAGTACGCGGCGAGGAGGATGAGCAGCGTCAGGGGCACGGCGAGGACCAGGCGGAGGCAGCCGCGTTCCTCGGGGTACGAAGGGGGTCATCAGCGCCGTACGTTACAACGACCCGGTCCCGGCACCCTGTTCAGACCAGATGGGCGAAGACCACCAGGTTCTCCGTGTAGTCCCTGACCGCGTGGTCGTAGTCCCCGGCGCAGGTGATGAGCCGCACCTCCGCCCTGGGGGTGTCGGCGTACACGCGTTCGCTGGGGAACTTGTCCTTCTCGAAGGTCTCCGCGCTGTCGACCACGAACGCCGGTTTCGTGCCGTCGGCCCGCTCGATGAAGAAGCGGTCTCCGGGCTTGAGCTCGCCGAGTTCCACGAAGACGGCGGCGGAGGTCGCCGTGTCGACATGACCCGCGATGATCGCGGTGCCCGCCTCTCCGGGCGAGACGCCCTCGGCGTACCAGCCGACGAGGTTGACGTTGTCGGCGGGCGGCGGTTCGAGCCGGCCCGAGTCGCCGATGGTGAGGGCCGTGAAGGGGGCGTCCACGGAGATCTTCGGGATCGAGAGGCGCGTCGGCCGGGAGCGGGACAGGTGCCTGCCCGCCGGGGGGACGCTCGTGGAGGCCGATGCGGTGGGGGCGTCCGCGGCGCGCGGCGCGTCGGGCATGCCGGTCGAGCCGGTGGAGCCGGACGAGCCCGGCCGGCCGCCGAGCAGAGCGATGGCCAGGAGCAGGATCGCGACGGTCCACACCAGCCGGCCGCCGGAGCGGGAGCCCGGTCCGGCCGGTGCCGGCTCGGTGGGGGGAGGGGACGGCGGGCGAACTGTCATGGGACACCACCTCACTCGGGCACGGCAGCGCAACGGTCGCACATGCGGGCAGCCGGCCGCCGAGCGCGGAGTGCGCGGGCGACGGCCGTAGCCCTACGACATCGGACGCCTGGTCAGGACGCCGGCTCGGCGACCTTGCGGCGACGCAGCGCGTACATGCCGGTGGCGGCCACGGCCACGACGGACAGCCCGGCGGCGGTCACCCCCGGCGTGGCGAGCGCGCCGCCTCCGGTGTGCATGCCGCCGCGCGGCTTGTCGTGGTCCTTTTCCTTGCTCCACCCGTCCTTGCCGTGCTCGTCGTCCTTGTAGCTGTCGGGGTCGAACCTGCTGTCGTCCCTGTCCGAGCCCCAGTCGTCCCCCTTCGATTCGTGCTCACGGCCACCGGAGCGGTCCCCGCCATGCTCTTCGTCGTGGCTGCTGTCGTCGCCGTGCTCCTTGCTGTAAGAAGAGTCGTGACTGTCGTCGCCCCCGTAGGCGTGGGCCCCGGGAGCGGCGAACGCGAGGGCGGCCGTCGCCGCGGCCGTGGCCAGGATCATGCGGGCAGATCGCATCTCGGAATCCTTCCGCCGTGGCCGGGCAGCCGATACTCCATCAGCTGTCATGACCCGACCTTCGACATGAACCACCGTCAGCCACACCCGCGGCTCGCACCATCCGGGCCGCCCAGCCGGGTTACCGGCGCCCCCCTCCCGGCCCGCGCATTCACCCGGACGTGGGGGGCTCAGCGACATTGACAGGCCGTGAGCCGAGGTCCTCCGCAGCGGGCGGCCGAGCTGTCACCGCGTCAGGCCCCGGCGACGCCGACGCGGTCGCTACGGCATCACCGTCCCCGGGACAAGCAGGGGTGTGGGTCGCCGGGCGAGGGCCGGGGCCCTCGCCGTCAGGGTCAGGCGGCCCGGTCACCTGGCCGGACGCAGGATCGCGAGTGCCTGGCCGTGCCAGGTGTGGCGGCGGGGCCGCTGGAAGCTGTCCACGTTGTCCGGGTTGCCGTTGCCGACCGCGGCCGAGTCCGCCCGCGCCGTCGACGTCGAAGGTCACCCGGACCGTCGCGTCGGGGACGAGCCGGCCCCGGGCGCATCACCGGTCTCGATGGCGGCGGCCACCGACGGGTCGGGTTCGACTGCCGCCGCTCCCGCGGCCACCGCGCCGGGCGCGAGCGCCTGACGTCGTGTCACACCGTTGTGTCCCGGCTTCCTCATTTGATGCCCTCTCTCGCCTGCCTCTCATGCACTGCCCTTGCCCATACAAGTAATACGCAACAAGCTGTGCCGGTCCTTACCGCACGCTCTGGAACGCGGAGTCACGCATGCCCCGACTGCTGCCGGAATCCGGCCCCCGAGCGTCCTCGCCGTCTCGAACCTCGTGTACACCGTCGGCAGCGGGCCTACCTGACGGCCGGGGTGCTGTACTTCACCGAGGCCGCCCTCGTTCCGGCCGGCGAGGTGGGTCTCGGACTCGCCGTCGCCGCGGTCCTGGACCGCGCCCGCGAACTCGGTCTCGAACGGGTCACCGTGCGCTCCAGTCCCCGGGCGATCCCGGCGTACGCCCGCCACGGTTTCGAGGCCTACCCCCGGCTGCTCCACGCCCACGTCGGCCGCCCGGGCGGCTGAGGCGGGGGGCCCGGGGTCTCCCCCGTTCGGGTCCGGTGGCTCGTACGGCTGCGGGGTGGGCCCTAGCGTGAGCCGCGACATCCAGGATCCCGCCGAGAAGGGCCGGCCGCCATGCCCGACACCCCCCTGCTCCTGAGCGGCCGAGGTGTCCGCCGTGTCCTCACGGCTGCCCTCGGTGCCCTGGCCGGCGTGACGGTCGTCGCCTCCCCCGCCCGTGCCGGCGTCGGCGTCGGCGAGGTGACCGAGTATCCGATCACCACCGCCGCGGACAGCTCCCCCGCCGGGATCACCACCGGGCCCGACCGGGCGCTGTGGTTCACGGAGTCGGGAGCGGGGGGCCGGATCGGGCGGATGGCGACCGACGGCACGCTCACGGACTACCCGACACCGAGTTCCGACAGCGCACCCTTCGGTATCACCCCGGGGCCGGACGGCGCGCTGTGGTTCACGGAGACGGGCACGGGCAGGATCGGGCGCATCACCACCGGTGGCCGGATCACCGAGTTTGCCCTGCCCAGCGCGGACAGCGGGCCGGCCTGGATCGCGCTCGGAGCGGACGGAGCCCTGTGGTTCACGGAGACGGGCACCGGCAGGATCGGGCGCATCACCACCAGCGGCCGGATCACCGAATACGCCGTGCCCACCCCGGACGGCCACCCGTACGGCATCGCCGCCGGACCGGACGGGGCGCTGTGGTTCACCGAGCTGCTCGCAGGAAAGGTCGGCCGGATCTCGCTCACCGGGCGGGTCACCGAATTCCCGCTCGGCGCCGACGACTTCCCCGACGACATCGTCGCCGGACCCGGGGGGATGTGGGTCACCGCGTCCGGCACCAACTCCGTGGACCGGATCTCCCGCACCGGCCGGGTCACGCGCTTCCCGCTGCCGCACCCCGACAGCGGGCCGAGCGGAATCACCCGTGGCCCCGACGGCAGGGTGTGGTTCATCGAGCAGTCCGGGCGGATCGGCGGCGTGACGGCGACCGGCGCGATCACCGAGTTCCCGGTGCCCGTCGGCGCCGGGAAGGTCCCCTTCCGCCTCACGGCCGGCCCGGACCGCGCCGTGTGGTTCACCGAACTCCTCGGCAATGCCGTCGGCCGGATGCAGGCACTTCCCCACGGACTATGACAGCGGTCATAATCGTGCCGACTGCTCACCGACGCCGAGAGAGCGGGAGGAAGCCGTGGGCAAGGTGCTGTCGCGCGTTATGTGGGAACGGTACGAACCCGTGCACGACCTGGTCTACGCGCCCGGGATCCGGCAGACCACCGACGCGCTGGGCATGCGCGGCTTCTGGATGGGGTACTTCGCGCTGCGCGCGGCGCCCCTCGGTGCGGTGCCGCCTGCCGTCGTCACCAGTTGCTTCTACGTCTTCCACCCCAGCCGTGTGGCACGGGCGCTGCCCGACGCCTGGGGGTATGCGAGCCCGGCCGACGTCCTCGCCGCGCGGGAGCGGGCCGTGGACGCCGCGATGACCGAGCTGTTCGGGCCGGACGCCGTCGTCTCCCCGGAGATGGCCGAGGCGGCCGAACTCGCCTGGGCCGCGGCGACGGCCGCGGACACCGAGGGCCGCGTCCTCGGTGCCGCCAACCAGGCCCTCGAACGCCCGAAGCAGCCGCACGTGCGGCTGTGGCAGGCCCTCACCACCCTGCGGGAGCACCGCGGCGACGGCCATGTCGCCGTCCTGGTGAGCCACGGTCTCGGACCGGTCGCCGCGATGGTGCTGAAGACGGCCGCGGGCGAGTCCGACGGCTCCGTCCTGCGGGAGGGCCGCCAGTGGGACCTGACGGCATGGCAGACGGCCGAGACCGGCCTGCGCGAGCGCGGCCTGCTCGCCGCCGACGGGACGCTCACCGCGGCCGGCGTCGCGGAGCACGAGGCTGTCGAGGCCCGCACCGACGCCGCCGCGCAGCGGCCGTGGACCGCCCTGGGCACGGAGGCCGCCGAACGCCTCGCCCACCTCCTCGAACCACTGGCCAGGACCGTGCGGAAGGCCGGGCTGCTCCCCTCCGGGAATCCGGTGGGGCTGACCGGTGCCCCGGGCACGTCGGCCGCCGCCGAGGGGTGATCCGCCCTCCGGATCGTCCCCGGCGGAGGGACGCCGGCGCCGCCTGGTAACTGCGGGCTTCGGCCGGGAGTTGTCGTAGCAACTCCCCATCCGCCTCGGGTCGTACCCTGGGTCCGTGGTCGACAGCAGGGAGGAACCGGGAGCGGTGGCGTCCCGGCTCACCGGGCGTCCGGTGACCGGTGGGCGGCAGCTTGCCGGGGGGCCGGCCGAAGTCACGCTCGACGGCGGCACCGTGGTGGTGGTCAAACGCGGGGACGGCCCGCGCGCGGTGCGCGCGGAGGTGGCCGGGCTGCGCTGGCTGGCCGCCGCGGGGGCGGTGCGGGTACCCGCCGTCCACGGCCACGACGAGCGCTGGATGGTGACCGAGCGGATCCCGACCGGGCCGCCCGGCGCCGGGGCGGCGGTGCGTTTCGGCCACGCGCTGGCCGCCCTGCACGCCGCCGGGGCGCCCGCGTTCGGGTCGCCGCCACCCGACGGACCCGAGGACGCGTACATCGGGCTCGCCCCGATGCGGAACGTACCCTGCGCCGACTGGCCGCGCTGGTACGCCGAGCACCGTGTGCTGCCGTACCTGCGCCGCGCCGTCGACGGCGGAAGTCTGCACCCCGCCGAGGCGACCGCCGTCGAGCGTGTCTGCGAGCGGCTGCCGGAGCTGGCGGGGCCCGCCGAGCCGCCCGCCCGGCTGCACGGCGACCTGTGGAACGGCAACGTGCTGTGGGGCGCCGACGGGCATGTGCGCCTCATCGACCCGGCCGCGCACGGCGGGCACCGGGAGACCGACCTGGCCATGCTCCACCTCTTCGGCTGCCCCCACCTGGACCGGATCCTGGCCGGGTACCAGGAGGCGGCACCTCTCGCCGACGGCTGGGCGGACCGCATCGGCGTGCACCAGCTCTTCCCGCTGCTGGTGCACGCGGTGCTGTTCGGCCGCGGGTACGCGGAGCAGGCCCTCGCGGCGGCCCGGCGCGCACTGGCCGGCTGAGGGGGCGGTCTACTCCCCCTCAGCCGGGGCGCTGATCCGGCCGGACTTGTGTAGGTTCGCGCAGCCAGTGTCATTGCGGACCGCGGTGACCTGCTGCTCGTGCTGCTGTCTCATCAGATGTCCCGCGGTTTCCGTCTCAGTTCGGTGGCATTTCCTCACGCGGCTTCGCCTTGCTGGGCTTCGTCGGGCTTCCAGGTCTGGTCGAACCAGGCGATGAAGTCCTTCACGGTTCCGATGCGGGCGATTCTCTCGTGGATGGCTCGCTGGTCGTGGCCGGGGAGGAAGTCGCCTCGGCTGATGGGTTTGCCGCATCCGCAGTTGCATTCGCGGTTGCCCAGTGGGGAGTCGAAGTAGGTGATGGGGTTCTGCTGAGCGCCGTTCGGGGCCGGCTTGCCGACGTAGTGGTCGTGGACGGGGTGCCCGGGGCCGAGGATGCGGCCCTCGAAGGCCCGTCGCCCACCAGGGACGTCGACGATCCGCTCGATCTCCATGGCCTGGCGGATGATCCCGCCGCCGTTGACGACCGCGAACCGCTCTCGTTCGACGCGCGATCCGGGCATGACCCAGACGCCGCGGGCGATGTCGTGGAGCTGCTTGTCGGACAGCCCGTCGCTCCAGCCGATCTGCGAGCGCTGGAGGGGATCGCTGTTCGGGTCGACGTCCTTCTTCCTGCCGAGGGTGATCTGAATCATCGCGCCTCCCTGCGAGACCGCCTCGGCGGTGGGAAATGCCGAGGTGGCCTGTTCAGGACAGACCATCCATCCCCGTTATAACGGGGTATTGCTGGTTTGAGTCTCGGGGGCCGATCGGTTCTTCCCCGGGTGGCGGCCGGGCAGGTCGTGCCGCCGGCCCAGGTAACTGATCATTCCGAGCGAGAAGCCGGTCTGCTCTGCGAGTTCGCGGCAGGTGCGTCCAGCGGCGCGTTGGTCGCGGAGCCAGTCGAGATCGATCTGGCGCCAGCGGGTCGCTTTGCCCTCGCGCTTCATGCCGTATTCGCGGACCAGGACCTTGATGGCGTCGACGTTCACGCCGGCGTGCTCCGCGATCCACTTGAGCGAGCGGTATTCGTCGAGGTAGAAGCGTACGAATTTGTCCCTGGGGAGAGCTGCCCGAGCCCGGCGAACAGTCGCTCCTCTCTCCCACTTCGCGCTCTTCACCTCTGCGGGAGGGGCTGGCTGCTCCTGCAGGACGAAGTCGACGGCCTTCATCGACACCGGGGTGATCCTGATCCCGCAGATGCAGCGCGTGTACCAGTCCATCGCGACGGTCAGCTCCGCCTGCAGCCACTGCAGCGTGACCGGGTCCAGGGCGAAGACGTCCAGTCGGTTGGTGTCCATCAGGAGGTACTCGCCCGGCCGGGTCGGCCGCAGCTTCCCGTAGACCCCGCCGGGCCGGGAGGCGATGTCCCGGTTCCGCTTCGTGCTCAGCCGGAACGTCGGATGACGCCGCTCCAGATCCTCCAGGAGGCGGTAGGCCGTCGCCCGGCTGGGCAGGTCCTCCTCCTCGAATCCCCTGGCCAGCAGCCGGGCCCGGGTCCTCTCGATGACCATCTTGCGCGACGGCTTCGACTGGCCCGTGTGCTCGACCATCACCTCCAGCGCCACCTCCGACCACACCTCCGCGTTCCGGTGCCCCGAACGCGGCCCACTGCTGGCCGGCACCAGCCCCGCCTCGCCATCCCGGCGGAAGGCCGCGACCCACCGCTTGACCGTGCGAGCCGCCACCTCGAGCTCGGCCGCCTTCGCCGCATACCGGCTCTCCATCGGCTCGCCCGCCGCGTAGGCAGCACGAGGCTCCCCCGCGGTCGGCAGTTCCTCGCTGCCGCTGCGGAACCCTGTGAGCACCTCCCTGACATGCGCGGCCCGCTCCAGCACCCGCTCCCGTTCGCCGACGTCCAGCCGGTCCAGCACCACCGCCGCTATCTCCTGTGGATCGTCGGAGGCCGGCCCCGGCCCGTCCGGGATGATGCGAGCGCGGTCGGACAGCAGCAGTTCCTTAACGGCCAGCCGCAGCAGCCGGCCCCGGCCGTCCTTGAGGACCACCTCGCCGCCCGCCTGCGTGCCGACGAATTCCACCACCTCGACGACCTCGCCGTCGTAGGAGAAGCGGCCCCCCACTCCCACCCGCACGGCGGCCCGGCTCACGACGCCGTCCTCAGCACGCTGCAGGCGCTCAGTCGAACGCTCAGGTCGGTCAGCCACTGCTGCTTCCAGAGCAGGTGCAGGACCCCGGCTCGGACCAGCAGAGCCGGACGACCGGGCAGGCAGTCGAACGCCTCTCCCAGCGTGTCCCCGTCCCCGACCTGGTCGCGTACGTCGTCGAGGATGACCGGGTCGAACAGCCGCTCAGGCGGTGACTCCCCCTCCACCGCCTGATCGTGTATCTCCTCGGTCAGGTCAGGCTCGAACAGCCAGTCGCGGCGGTAGCCCGCGAGGAACCGGACGTTGGCCGACTCGGCGTCCGGCGGTTCGCTCCACACCTCGTAGCGCCAGCCGCGGGACTCGACCGCCTCGCGGGTCCAGGCGAAGGTGAACGCGTGCTCCGGCTTGGCCGCCCGGTGCCGTGGCTTGACGTCAACGACCAACGGGCCTGCTGTGGTTGCCATCAGGTAGTCCGGAATGTGCCGGCGCAGCACGCCATCCACTTCGGCCCGCAGCAAGAAGGGCTGGGCCACGATCGCTGTCACATCCCGGTCGAAGTCCGCGTAGAGCAGCCGTGCCAGCTCCAGCCGCGACTCGTAGATGACGTGATCCGACTGCGTACTCGACCAGTACGAACCCGAGTAGTGCTTCTGCCCCATGTACCAGCGGAACGTCCGCCACGGCTCAGCCGCGTACAGCATCTCCAACGGCACCGACTCCCAAGAGAGGCCCTCGGACGCCTCATCCTCGGCAAGCCGAACACACACCTCTACATCCACCATCCGCCCCCAGCGCCTATGCAACTGACCTTGATCGCAGGACAGTTACACGGGCACTGGAGTACGAACAGCCACACTCACTTTCGATCACCCGAAAGGCTGATCACTCCCCCCGTGAGTGGGCTGACATAATGCACGAATGGCTTCCCCCGAGACCGTGACGGCCGCCGAGCTCATGGACCGCACCCGTGACGGCGTCCTGCTCTTCGGCCTGACCCCGCCACGGCAGACCACCTCCCCCGAGCAGGCCGACGCCATCGCCGCCGCGGCCCTGACCCGGCTCCGGTCGGTGCAGGTCGACGGGCTCATCCTCTACGACGTGGACGCCGAGGCCGACCGGATCGAGGCCCCGCGACCGTTCCCGTTCATGCCGATGATGGACCCGGCCCACTTCCTGGACGGCCACCTCGCCGACTGGGCCGGCCCGGTGATCGTCTACCGCGCCGTGGGCAAGTACACCGGCGACCAGCTGGACCGCTGGTGGTCGCAGGCCGACCGCGACCGGGTGCTGACCGTCCTGGTCGGCGCGGCCTCCCGGCACCAGGTGGTCCGGACGAGCCTTCCCGAGGCCTACCGCCGGCATGTCAGGCTCTCCCTCCCGCCGCGGATGGGCGGCGTGGTCATCGCCGAACGGCACGCCGCCTCGGGGACGGAGCACGCACGCATGCTGCACAAGCAGGACGCCGGCTGCGAGTTCTTCGTCTCCCAGGTCTGCTACGACCTGGACCACACCCGCAACCTGCTCTCCGACTACACCCACGGCTGCCGCGACCAGGGCCTGGACCCGAAGCCGGTGGTGCTGACGCTGGCCCCGTGCGGGTCGGTGAAGACCCTGGAGTTCATGACCTGGCTCGGCATCGAGGTCCCGCGATGGCTCCAGGCCGAGATCACCCGTGGCGACCCCCTCGCCGCGTCGTACGAGCAGTGCCTCCTCAACGCCCGGGCCCTGATCGCGTACTGCCGCCGCCTCGGCCTGCCTTTCGGGATCAACGTCGAGAGCCTCACAAACCGCAAACTGGAGATCGACGCCTCCATCGACCTCGTCCGGGAGATCCGCGACATGCTGGGCTGAATCATCGTCAGGTCGGCAAGCACCCCCGGGTGCTGCTCGCCACGGTCGGGGAAGGCGGCGAACGCATCGGCCTGGCCGTCCGCGGTGGGGATCTGCAATGACCCGGTGTTCTTCTGAGCGCCGTACGGGCCAGTGCGGCGCCCGCTCCTGGACCGAAGCGGACGCCAGCATGCAAGTCCACACTGCGGTTGGCGAGGATGATCTCGGCCAACACGCACTCTGAACCCGGTCGCCGCGCTGCCTGGGCATCTCAGCGTCGCGTCATATGTGCTATTCAGAGGTCATCACTCGCGAGAACGTGACGCGGATTCTGAGTACCTACACGCGCACTGGCCGGCTGAGGGGGCGGTCTACTCCCCCTCGTCCGGGGCGCTGATCCGGCCGGACTTGATGAAGCGGGCCAGGTTGAGGTGCTGGCCGTGCTCCTCGCGCAGGCCCTCCGCCCACAGCACGCTCTGGGTGCCCTCGTGCTTGACCATGCCCGGGCTCACCCCGATGCGGAAGCCGCCGGGCAGGGGCTTGCCGTCCCGGTAGGGCAGGAAGTCGAGCGGGGTCGGGCCGTCGGAGGCGTACACCGCACAGTCGGAGAGGACGGCCACCGGGTACTGGCCGGTCGCGCGGGCCATCGTCAGCATCTTGCGGTGCATGTTGGTCCGGGCCTTGGAGATGACGGCGGCGCGGATGTCGGGGCGCCAGGTCGGCCGGTCCAGCGCGGGCCAGCGCTCGCCGGGCCGCCAGCCGCTGCGGGCACGCTCGCGCAGCTTGCCGATGCCGCCCTTGACCGTGGCCTTGATCGCGGCGAGCACCAGCGCCAGCTGCGGGTCGCGGTCCTTGTGGCCGTCCATCGCGGCCAGGAACTCCTCGGGCGTCATGCCGGTGGTGATGCCGAGGTCGGCCATGGTGGCGATGTAGGCGTCGCGCAGCCGGGTGTACCAGGCGTCCAGGTACGGGCCGTGCTCGGGACGGACGTACGCCTCCAAGGGGGCGACGTCGTAGCCGAGTTCGACCGCGTACGCCACGGTCGGCGTCGCGTACCAGGCCGGCCCCTCGGGCGGCTCGCCGTCCGGGGTGAACGGGCTCGGCAGGCGGGGGTCGAGGCGGACGTGGGACAGGTCGGCCAGCCAGGAGCCGGGCAGGGACGGGTCGAAGGCGGGATTGTGCCGGTGGACCGGTGCGCCGAGGCCGACCACGGTGCGGTTGGCGGCCGCCGCGAACGCCATGTTGACGTCGATGCCGACGAGGTACGGCTTCATGCACTCCTCGTCGGTCAGCGGCCGGGCCCAGTCGTAGGCCTCCTCGCGCAGCATCTCGGCCGGGGTGCGCTGGTGGAAGCGCGGGAGGTGGGCGAGGAGCGGGTGGCCGTCGGGGGCCTCGCACGGGGCGCAGTCGACGGCCTCGGTCAGGGCGCCCGGGTTCGGGGCGGACGCCCACTCGCCGTCGTCGTTCCTGACCGCGCGGGTCGGGGGGTGCAGGGCGGTCATCAGCTCCAGGCCGGTGACCGCGGTGGAGCCGCGCGGGGTCAGGACACGGGCGGCGTACGTGCCGAGGACACGGGCCAGGTCGGCCGGCGGCAGCGCGGCGGCCTCGCCCCAGTGCCGGCCGTCCAGGGCGTGCCAGGAGGGCACGCACAACTGGACGCAGGCGCGCCGGCCGCCCTGCGCGGGGCGGTAGATCCGGGCCCACGGGCCGAGACCGCGCCTGGTCAGCCGCCACTCGGCCTTCTTCAGCTGCCGGACCGCCTTGTGCGACTCCGGGAGACGACCGGCGAGACGTTCCTCGTCGGTGAGCCGGGCGGGCAGCCCGTACCGCTCACAGGCCGCCGCGGTCAGGACCACCAGCGGGTCGGCGTCCTTCCCCGACCGGTGCAAGCGCGCCTGCCCGAGCCGCGCCTCACCCAGCGCCCACTCCACCAGCGCCGGGAGCGACCGCGCGGGCACGTCCAGCACCAGCCCGCCGACGCAGTACGCCGTGACCTCACCGTCGGCGGCGTCGACCACGGCGAGGGGGCCGTGGGCGAAGCGGGGGTCGACGGGCTCGGTACGGGGGCGGGGGGTGGGCGTCTTCCGGGGGGTCGGGCGACGGGGGGCCGCGGGAGTGGACGGGCCCGCGGCCGGGGACGGGTGCACGGAGTTCGCGCCCGGACCCGAGGCGGGCGCCGGCACGGGGGTCGCGGGGGGACGTGAACCGGGCTCGTGCTGAGCGGGCGGCTCCGCGTCGGCCCGGGGGGCACAGGCGGCCTGAGCCTGGTGGCTCGCGGGCGGCTCCGTGGCGAAATCATGGGCGGACGGGGCGTCGGCGGGCGGGTAGCGCTCGGCGAGGCCGGCGAGGAGCCGGCGGTAGGCCTCCAGGCGCTCTCCCCTGGGCTCGGCGCGGCCCGCCTCCCAGGCCTGGATGCTGGGCACGCGTACGCCGAGGGCCTGGGCCACGGCGGCCTGGGTCAGCCCGGCCACCTCCCGCAGCCGCACCCGCTCCGCCGGCACGGGCAGCACGGCGCCACCGTCGACGGCGGCGAGCAGCGAGTCGACCGCCGAGAACAGCTCATCGGGCTGGTCCGTCATTTCCACATCCGTCTTTCTACCTGAAGCCCTGCCGGATGCTATCCCAGCCCTCACGTCACAACGTTTCGCAATTTTCCCTCGTTTTCCCAGCCCCCGGCGGTGATCACGGAGAGTAAGGAAACCAACCACTCGTTCGATTCGTATAAGGGGGTGGAAGCCGAAACAGGGAGAGACCATGCAACCGTTCACGCTCAACTACGCGCGCCCCGCTGTGCAGTTGGACGTCACCATTCCGTACGCGTACGACTCCGGACTGCAGTTGAACGTGCTCCCCGACGGGCGGATCGCCGCCACCGACCACGCGACGCTCATGGCGCTGGGGACCACGACCTCCACCGCCGGCTCCAAGACGCACTTCGACGACTGAACCGGGCACCGAACGATGACCGTGCTCATCCTGACCAGTGAAGAGGACGTGACCGCCGACATGGTGGTCCTCCGGCTCAACGAGTCGGGCGTCCCCGTGGTCCGGTTCGACCCCGCCGACCTGACCCGCTCCGTCGCCCTGTCCGGCGAGTACGTCCAGGGCGTCTGCCGGGGACACCTGTCCGTGGGGGGCCGGCTGGTCAGCATGAACGGCCTGCGCTCCGTCTGGGTTCGCAGGCCCGGCGCCGCGGCCGCCCGCGCCGCCCAGCCGTCCAACTGGCTGACGGAGGAGTCCTCCCAGGCCCTGTACGGCATGCTGCGCTCGACCGACGCCCGCTGGATGAACCATCCTGACGCCGCCCGCCGGGCCCGCCACAAGCCGTGGCAGCTCCGGCTCGCCCAGCGCAGCGGACTCGCCGTGCCGGCCACCCTGATCACCACGTTCCCGCAAGCCGCCCGCGAGTTCGCCGAACGCTTCCCGGATCTGGTGGTCAAGCCGGTCTCCGGCGCGCACCCGCAGGAACCACCCCGCGCGGTGCCGACCAGCCGGGTCGCGCCGGACACCGACTTCGCGGCCGTCGCCTTGGGTCCGACGCTGTTGCAGCGCCGGGTCGCCAAGCGGGCGGACATCCGCCTCACCGTCGTCGGCGAGCGGCTGCTGGGCGCCCGCAAGCCGGTCGCCCCGGACGCGCATCCCGACGACGTGGACGTCCGCTTCGCCCCCTCGGCCGCCCCCTGGGCGCCCGTGGACGTGCCCCCGCGGGTCGCGGAGGCGGTCCACAGGTACCTGAGGGGGGCCGAACTGGCCTACGGGGCCTTCGACTTCGCCGAGGACGCCGACGGGATCTGGTGGTTCCTGGAGTGCAACCAGTCGGGTCAGTTCGGCTTCGTCGAGATGGACACCGGCCAGCCGATCGCCCGCAGCATCGCCGAGTGGCTGGCGTGCGGCACGGGGGAGCCGTGTTCGCCGGCCGACGCAGCGAGGAGATCCGCTCTCTGACCCCCCGTACCGGACGCGGCGCCGCGGCAGAACCGTCCGCGGCGTCCGGACTCAGGGCGATCCTGCCCCCGGCAGCTGCGGAACCCGCTGCCAGGCCGGGGCCGGGGCCGTCGGCGGCGGCAGGGCGGCGCCGGGCGCGTGTCCGTGCGACCGCAACGGCAGCATGACGACCTCCAGCTCCCTGCGCAGGCGGTCGGCCTCTCTGCGTACCCCCGCGGGTACGTCGCCGCGTTCCGCGACAAGCCGGTCGTAAATGGGAGAATCCTGGAACACCCGTCAACATGCCTTTCCGAAACGGCCCATGGACATGGGCACGGTTGACGAGTGTAAGGATCCGGGCAAGTCCACGTGGGGTTTCCCCGCCACGGCCTTTGTCACACAGCCTTTGTCACACGGCCGTTGTCACACGGTCTTCGTCGCACGGCCTTCATCAGACGGCCAGGGACAGCCCGCTTTCTCCTTCCGTTTCCGTTCCGGTCTCCTGCTCCGGCCCGGTCTGCGGCCCCTTGGCGAGCAGCAGGGTGTCCGCCCGGGCGATGGCCTCGCCGATGTCCGTGGTCGCCATCATCACGCACAGCGTGTAGCTCACGTCCTCGAGTTCCCGTGTCACCGGCGGTGTGCTCCGCTCGGCCTGAGCGATCCGCAGTGTGGCGTAGCGGGTCAGCAGCTTCCTGACGACCTTCGGGTCCGGGACCAGCACGAGGTGCCCCTCTCTCGATTTTTGTGCACCGTATGCCCGCAGGGCCGTGGATCATGCCCGCCTCGCGCGCCACGCCGATGGAGATGACGCGATCGTGTCGCCCGGGCAAGCCGGGGCAGAAGTGTCATGGGAGGAGGGATCGGCGATGAGGCTCATGATCCCCACCGACGGCGCGGCCCTCCGGGACCGCCTGGGCAGCGGGCTCCTCGCCCGGGTCGCGGGACCGGACGGCCCGCGCACCCGGGCGCGCATCCACGGCACCCCCGGCCCGCGCTGGTTCGGTCCGGACCGCCCGATCCGCCGGGTGCACGGCGACGCCGCCATGTTCATCGGCGGGCTGTCGGCCCTGCTGCTGCAGTCCCTGCACCCGCTGGCGATGGCGGCCGTGGCCGCGCACTCGGGGTTCCGGGGCGACCCGTGGGGACGACTGCAGCGCACCAGCACCTTCCTGGCCGTGACCACGTACGGCACCGCCGACAGCGCCCAGGAGGCCTGCGACCGGGTGCGGAGCGTCCACGAACGGGTCCGCGGCAGGGCGCCCGACGGCCGCCCCTACCACGCCGCCGACCCGCACCTGCTGGCCTGGGTCCACGTCGCGGAGGTGGACAGCTTCCTGCGGGCCCACCAGCGCTACGGGGCCAGGCCCCTGGACGACGAGGGATGCGACGGCTACGTCGCGGACGCGGCGCGGGTGGCCACCGCGCTCGGCGTACCCGACCCGCCGCGCACCCGCGCCGAGCTGGCCGGCCGGCTGGCCGCCTACCGGCCGGAGCTGCGGGCGACGCCTCAGGCCCGCGGCGCGGCGCGTTTTCTGCTGCTGCGCCCGCCCATGCCTCTCGCCGCCCGTCTCCCGTACGGCGTGATCGCCGCCAACGCGGTCTCGCTCCTGCCCACTTGGGCCTCCCGGGCCCTGTGGCTGCCCCGCCTGCCAGTGGCCGAAGAAATCTGCGTCCAGCCACTGGGCACCGCCGTGACCTCCGCGATCCGCTGGGCGATGACGCCCGGACGGCAACGCGCCATGGCGGACGCCGCGGCGGCCGAGTAAACGAATGCAGGGGATGGCGAGGGCAAGAGCCGTCCTCGCCGCCGGGTCGCGGCCCACGCGGTCCACCGGGACAGTCATCGTGGTCATCGTCACGGTACTGCTGCCGGCGCCGGACGCCCTGCTGGTGGTCATGGACCGGGCCGGCGCCGCAGTGCCCGGAAGCCGGACATGGCCTGCCCGGCCGCGCCCGAGGTGTGAAACGCTCACCGGCGACCGGCCGCGGGCGCCGGTCGTCGGGTTCGGCATTCTGGAGAGGCGGCGCGATGCGCATCGGACTGCTCGGCACCGGCCCTTGGGCCCGCATGGTGCACGCCCCGGCCCTCAGCGGGCACGAGAAGGTGGAGTTCGCCGGCGTGTGGGGGCGGCGCCCGGACGCCACCGCGGAACTGGCGGACGCTCACGGCACACGGGCCTACGAGGACGTGGACATCCTGTTCGCGGACGTGGACGCCGTCGCCATCGCCCTTCCGCCGGACGTGCAGGCCCCGCTCGCCGAGCGCGCCGCCCGCGCGGGGTGCCACCTGCTGCTCGACAAGCCCCTCGCCGCGACGGTGGCGCAGGGCCGGGCGGTCGTCGACGCCGCACGGGAGACCGGAGTGGCCTCGGTCGTCTTCCTCACCACCCGCTTCCAGCCCGAGACCGAGACGTGGATAGCGGAGCAGGCCGACCGGGCGGGCTGGTTCACCGCGCGGGCGGACTGGCTCGGCGCGGTGTTCACGACGGACAGCCCGTTCGCGGCCTCACCGTGGCGCCGGGAGAAGGGCGGTCTGTGGGACGTCGGCCCGCACGCCCTGTCCGTGCTCCTGCCCGTCCTGGGCGACGTACGGCACGTGGCGGCCGCGGGGCACGGGCCCGGGGACACCAGCCACGTGATCCTCGAACACGTCGGCGGCGCCTCCAACACCCTGACCCTGAGCCTGACGGCTCCGCCCGAGGCCGCCGGAGCCACCGTCGAACTGCGGGGCGCGGCCGGGGTGACCGCGCTTCCGGCGAGTTCCGCCGGGGCCCTCGCCGCGTTCGGCCGGGCCGTGGACGCACTGCTCGGCGCCGCACGCACAGGGAAGCCCCACGCGTGCGACGCCGGTTTCGGTCTGCGTGTGACCGAGATCCTCGCCGCGGCCCACGCTCTTCTGCAGTAATCGTCCTGCTGCGGTGATCGTCACGCGTGCCGGTGCGTGTGCGAGTGCCGGTTGCCCGTGACGAGCCGGTACAGCACCAGCAGGATCAGCGAGCCGACGATCGCGGCGACCCACGTCGACAGGTCGAAGAACCCGTCGATGGAGTCCACCCCGAAGATCACCTTGCCCAGCCAGCCGCCGAGCAGGCCGCCGACGATACCGATCAGCATGGTGATGATGATGCCCCCGGGGTCCTTGCCCGGCAGCAGCAGCTTCGCGATGGCGCCGGCCAGCAGACCGATCAGGATCCAGGCGATGATGCCCACTTGTCCTCCACAATCCGTCGGAAATCCGTGCACCATACGGATGTGCCGAGATGGTGAGGACAAACCTGGGAATCGTGGAAAGCTGAATCGCCTACGTGGTCGCGTGGAAGTACACGCGTTCGCGTACGACGGGGTAGCCGGCCCTGGTGAAGTGCGCGGCCATGGGCAGGTTGCCCTGGTCCGTGTCCGCGGCGATGAACTCCGCGCCCCGTCCGGCGAGGAAGTGGGTGCACTCGGCGAGCAGGTCGGCGGCGTAGCCGTGGCCGCGCTGTTCCGGTACGACGCCGATGAACCCGACGCAGGGACCCGACGGATTGCGGGCGGGGATGTGGATGCCGACGAGGTCGCCCGCGCGGGTGCGCGCGACCTGCCACCACTCGCGCGGTGACGGGAACCAGTGGAAGACGTCCAGTTCCTGCTGGGCGGCACGGTCGACGCCCCCTTCCGCGACGGCCCGCAGCGCGTGGACGTCCAGCGTGACGGAGTGGATGCGGCGCAGGGCGTCGAAGAAGACCGCGTCGTCGGGTTCGGCGGCGAAGAGCAGGCGGCCGGGGCGCTCGGGCAGGCCGCGGTCGGGGGTCCAGCGGTACTGGAAGCGTTCCACCAGGAACTCGAAGCCGGCGGCGCCGGCTGCCCGGAGGCACGTCTCGCCGGCCGCCTTCAGAGCCGGTTCGTCGCGCCAGCGCGGGGGCAGGGTCAGTTCCAGCTCCTCGACCCGCCAGGGCGCGGTGAGCAGGAGTTCGGCGCCGGCTTCCTCCTCACCGTCGGCCACGTCGAACCAGTTGACGAGGACGGGCTCGGTGTCGTCGGGACCGCCCCACCAGGCCGCGCGGGCGACCACCGTGCCGTCGCGCAGGGCGACCCGCTTCCAGTCGGGCCGGTGCCGGGTACGCCGGTGGGCCGTACGAACCCCGAGCGGGTCGGGCAGTGCGTCGAAGAGAGCGGCGTCGTCCTCGGTGAGCGTGCGGATGACCAGGTCGGTCACGGAATCCTCCGGGATGCGGGGAGCGCCCCCGGTCGGTCAGACGAGCCACGCCCGGGGTACGGAAGGGGAGCGCTGGATGTGTGGGAACGGCACGGCACTCGCCTCCTTCCACCGGGTCTCAGGGCGTGACGCCTCACGTTAGGACCGGGCGCGGAAGGCGTCCAGCGATTAGTCACCGGGGCCCGGGTGAGCGGCCGGGCGCAGCGTGGGCATGTGGGCAGGCTGGGCGTCCGGTCCTCGCGCCGGTATGCGGAGCGCCCCGATGCGCCCCCCGCTCCCGTGCACTCCCTCGGGCCGGTCCCGGGGACGAGACGTGGCCTCGGTACGGTCACTGCGTCATCTCAAGTCACCCACAACACGCAGGTCACGCAAACGCCACAGCGCGCCACCCCTTCCGCCGCCTAGAAATATCCACCAGCATGCACCTGCCGTCTTGGTGTGCGGTCGTCCCGAGTCAGAGATCAGCCGGAGCAGCGCATGACGAACACGATGTGGATGCAGGGCGTGGAGTGGCTCGCCGCCGCCGCGCCGGACCCCCGGGCCTGCAAACGGGAGTGGGACCACGGCGAGGGCATCGCGCTGCTGGAGGCCGGCCGCTTCTGGGACGTGCTCAGCGTCCCCGACCGGCTGGGTCTGCTCACCCTCGACCTGCTGTGGCAGCCCGCGCTGCCGGTCCCCGGGCCGACGCTCGTGGACACCGCGGCCCACCGGGTCGGTTTCTTCCTGCCGCCCGACCCGTCCGGCCGGTGGATCGGCTCCGGGCTGCGGTACGCGAGCAAGGGCGCCTGGGTCGCCGTGCCGCCGCCGTACGGGCCCGCCCGTTTCCTGGAGTGGCTGATCCCACCCGACGGCACCGGCGCGCTGCACTCCCCCGACACTCTCGAACGGGCGCTGCGCCAGGCCAACAGCACCCTGGCGGTCCTCGCGCCGGCGTGCGACGGGTGACCCGTCAGCGGCGCTCCGCCTCCGGCCGGGTCCGGGTCGTGCGCCTCACCGCCGAGGTCCGCGGCCGGTCGGGTTCGGCGGGGACGGCACTGCCTTCGGCACGCCATTCCGCGACGAGTTGGGCGTAGATCGGCTCACGCGTGCGCAACGCGCCGGCCGGTTCGGCAGGCCGTGGGGGCCCGGCTTCCGGGCTCCGTGTGCGCCGGAGCGCGAAGGGAGTTCGGTCCATGCCGGAGCAAACGCGCGCCGCGCTCCGGTGGTACGCGCGCACCCGGACGCTCACCGGGTCGGGTGAGCCCATCGCCCGATCGGCGCCACGTACCCGTCCGACAAGCATCCGAGATGCTCGCGTGCCGCGCCGGAGGTCAGCAGATCCTCGGCAGCTGCTCCCCGATCGGCATGTCGACCACCCGGGTGCCGCCCAGACCGGTGCGGGCCACCACCATCCCGGGGTGGTCGGCCACCGCCTCGCCGATGATCCTGGCCTCGGAGCCCATCGGGTGGGCCCGCATCGCCGCCAGGACGGCGTCGGCGTGCTCGCGGGGGACGAAGGCCACCAGCTTGCCCTCGTTGGCGACGTAGAAGGGGTCCAGCCCCAGTACCGCGCAGGCGTTGGCGACGGCCGGCGGGACCGGGACCTCGCGCTCGGTGATGACGACGCCCGTGCCGGAGGCGGCCGCGATCTCGTTCAGGGAGGCCGCCAGTCCCCCGCGGGTCGGGTCGCGCAGCACGTGCAGGTCCGGGGTGACGGCGAGCATGGCCCCGACCAGAGAGCCCAGCGGCGCGCAGTCGCTGACGATCTCCACCCCGAACTCCAGGTTCTCGCGCACACTCATGATGGCCACGCCGTGCACGCCGACCGCGCCGCTGACGATCACCACGTCCCCGGGCACGACCCGCTGCGGACGCAGGTCGACACCGTCCGGTACGAGACCGATACCGGCGGTGTTGACGTAGATCCCGTCGCCGTGGCCGGCCTCCACCACCTTGGTGTCGCCGGTGGCCACCTCGACGCCGGCCGCGCGCGCGGCCGTGCCGAGCGCCTCGGCCACGCGGGAGACGGTCTCCGTCTCCACGCCCTCCTCCAGGATGAAACCGCAGGAGAGGTAGGCGGCCCGGGCGCCGCTCATGGCGAGGTCGTTGACGGTGCCGTTGACGGCGAGGTCGCCGATGCTGCCGCCGGGGAAGAACAGCGGCCGGACGACGAAGGAGTCGGTGGAGAAGGCCAGCCGGGCACCGCCCAGGGACACCGTGGCGGCGTCGCCCAGCTGGGCCAGGACGGCACCGCCGAAGGCCGGGGCGAAGACGTGCTGGACCAGTTCGGCGGAGAGCGTGCCGCCCCCGCCGTGGCCCATGACGATCCGGGGCTGGTCGCGCAGCGGGGCCGGGCAGGTCCAGCCGGTCAGGTCCAGGGTGTCGGTGATGTCAGGCAACGGGGCTCGCCTCCCGGGCGGCGGGGGTGGTCTCCAGGCGCCGGTAGAGGTAGTACGCGGCGCAGGCACCCTCGCTGGAGACCATGGTGGCCCCGAGCGGGGTGCGCGGGGTGCAGCGGGTGCCGAACGCCTCGCACTCGTACGGCTTGATGAGGCCCTGCAGGACCTCGCCGCTGCGGCACTCCGCCGGTTCGCGGGTCTGGATGCCCTCGACGCGGAAGCGGAGCTCGGCGTCGTACTCCCGGTACTTGGCGGACAGCCGCCAGCCGCTGCCGGGGATCACGCCGATGCCCCGCCAGGCCCGGTCGGTGACTTCGAAGACGTCCTCCAGCATGGCCTTGGCGGCCGGGTTGCCCTGGGGCTGGACGGCCCGGGCGTAGGCGTTGTCGACGCGGTGCTCGCCGCGTTCCAGCTGGGCCACGGTACGGCGGACGCCTTCGAGGATGTCCAGGGGTTCGAAGCCGGTCACGACGATCGGGACGCGGTGGCGCCCGGCCAGCTCCGGATACTCGTCCACCCCCATGACGGTGCACACGTGCCCGGCGGCCAGGAAGCCCTGCACCCGGCAGTCCGGGGAGCGCATGATCGCCTCGATGGCGGGCGGGACGCGCACGTGCGAGACGAGCAGGCTGAAGTTCCGGATGCCCAGCTTGCGGGCCTGGTGGACGGTCATCGCGTTCGGCGGCGCGGTCGTCTCGAAGCCGATGCCGAAGAACACCACCTGGCGGTCCGGGTTCTGCTGGGCGATCCGCAGGGCGTCCAGCGGCGAGTACACCACCCGGACGTCCCCGCCCTCCCCGCGCACCTGGAACAGGTCGCGTCCGGTGCCGGGTACACGGAGCATGTCGCCGAAGGAGCAGAAGATCACCTCCGGGCGGGAGGCGATCTCCAGGGCCTTGTCGATGACCTCCAGTGGGGTCACGCACACCGGACAGCCCGGACCGTGGATCAACTCCACCTTTTCCGGGAGGAGTTGGTCGATGCCGTGGCGGATGATGGAGTGCGTCTGCCCGCCGCAGACCTCCATCAGCGCCCAGGGCCTGGTGACCGTGGCGTGGATCTCGTCCAGGAGCCGGCGGGCCAGCTGCGGGTCCTGGAACTCGTCGATGTACTTCACTTGTGCGCCTCCTCGCCCGCGGCCGCTTCCCAGGGGTCCGCGAACTCCTCCTGGAGCATGCCGAGTTCGGAGAAGAGTTCGAGTGTCTGCCGCGCCGACTCCTCGTCGAGGCGCTGCAGAGCGAATCCGACGTGCACGATGGCGTACTCACCGACCTGCAGGTCGGGCAGGTACTCAAGGCACACGTCCTTGACGACGCCGCCGAAGTCGACGGCGGCCATCCGGGTGCCGTCGCGTTCGTGGATGTCCAGCACTCTGCCGGGTACCGCCAGGCACATGGGCCTCTCCTCGCTGTGGGGTCAATCGGGAACGCCGGTGCGGGCGGCCACCACGAGCTGGCCGAGGGCCAGGCCGCCGTCGCCCGGCGGGACCAGGTGGTGGCGCAGCACCGTGAAGCCGTCGCCGTCCAGGGCCGCGGCACAGGCCGAGGAGAGCACGGAGTTGAGGAACACGCCCCCGGTGAGGGCGACCGTGTGCACTCCGTGCCGCTCCCGCGCGCGTACGCAGAGCAGGTGGACCAGGTCGGCCACGCCCCGGTGGAAACGGGCCGCGACCGCCGCCGGGTGCGTGCCCGCCCGCAGGTCGGCCACGATCGCGGTCAGCACAGGTGCCGCGTCGGCCCGTACCGGGCCGTCGGCGGCTTCCGGCGCGCGCAGGGCGAAGGCGTAGGCGGCGGTGTCCCGGGCGGGCGCGTCCAGTGCGGCGGCCTCCAGCTCGACCGCGGCCTGCGCTTCGTATCCGGCGCGGTGGCACACCCCGGCGAGGGACGACACGGCGTCGAAGAGCCGCCCCATGCTGGAGGTCGGCACGCAGTTGAGGTTTCGTTCCAACTGGCGTGCCAGTACGGGTAGTTCACCGCCAGGACAGGCGGTCACGCACGGCAGGTCGGCGGACCAGTCGATCCCGGCCGCGCGCAGGTGTGCCAGGGCCATGCGGTAGGGCCGGTGCACCGCCGCGTCGCCGCCGGGCAGGGGCACGTAGGCGAGGTGGGCGAAGCGGGTGAAGCCGTCGTAGTCCGCGAGCAGGAACTCCCCGCCCCACACCGCGCCGTCGTCGCCGTACCCGGTGCCGTCGAAGGCGACGCCGAGCACCGGGCGGGTGCCGTCCAGGCCGTTCTCGGCCATCGCGGCGGCGACGTGGGCGTGGTGGTGCTGGACGCGGACGACGGGCCTGCCCGCCGCGTGCCGCTCGGCCCATCCGGCGGAGCGGTAGCCGGGATGCCGGTCGGCCGCCAGCAGCGCCGGCCGGACGGGGGTGAGGGACTCCAGCTGGGTCACGGCGCGATCGAAGGCCCGTTGGGTGGCGAGGTCGTCCATGTCGCCGATGTGGGCCGACAGCCAGGCGCGGCGGCCCTCGCCGAGGCAGCAGGTGTTCTTCAGGTCGCCGCCGACGGCCAGCGCCGGGCGCACCGGGACCGGCAGATCCAGCGGCAGGGGCGCGTAACCGCGGGCCCGGCGCACGACGAGCGGTTTGCCGTCGCACACGCGGACCACGGAGTCGTCGCACGGCACGTGGATCGGCCGGTCGTGGGTGAGCCAGGCGTCGGCCAGGTGCGCCAGCCGCCGGAGCGCCTCCTCGTCGTCGGTGACGATCGGCTCGCCGGAGACGTTGCCGCTCGTCATGACCAGCAGGCGCGGGCCTTCCGGGTCGCCCGGCAGACCGAGCAGGAGATGGTGTACGGGGGTGTACGGCAGCATGATGCCGAGGTCGGGGCTGCCCGGGGCGACGGCCGGGGCCGGGCGGGGGTGCGCGGGGGTGCAGGAGGCGTCCGTGCGGCGGCGCAGCAGCACGATCGGGCGGACGGCACCGGTCAGCAGGGCCCGCTCCTCGGGGGTGAACCGGACCAGGTGCCCGATGTCGTCGACGCTCCTGGCCATGAGGGCGAACGGCTTGTCCCCGCGTTCCTTGCGGCTGCGCAGCAGGGCGACGGCGTCGGGGTGGGCGGCGTCGCAGGCCAGGTGGTAGCCGCCGAGGCCCTTGACGGCGAGGATCGCGCCGTCGGCGAGCAGGGCGCGGGCGGCGGCGACGGGGTCGGCCGTGGTGACCGCCTCCGGGGTCCCGCCGGTGCCCGCTCCGGCGACGAGCAGGCGCAGGCGGGGGCCGCACGCCGGGCAGGCGACCGGCTGGGCGTGGAAGCGCCGGTCGGCGGGGTCGGCGTACTCGCGGGCGCAGTCGGGGCACATCGGGAAGCCGGCCATCGTGGTGTGCGCCCGGTCGTAGGGCAGGCCGGTGACGATCGTGAACCGCGGTCCGCAGTGGGTGCAGTTCACGAACGGGTGGCGGTGGCGGCGGTCGGCGGGGTCCGCCAGTTCGCGCAGGCACGCGGCGCACGTCGCCGTGTCCGGCGGGATGAGGGTTCCGGCGGGGCCGTCGGCACGGGAGGCGAGGATGGTGAACGCCGCGGAGCCGGTGGCGGGCACCTCCTGGTGGTCCACCGCGTCCACGCGGGCCAGGGGCGGCGCGTCCCGCGCGATCCGGGCGCAGAACCGGGCGACCGCCTCCGGCACGCCCTCGACCTCCGCGAGCACGCCCTCCGGTGTGTTGGTCACGTGTCCCGTCAGGTCCAGGGAGGTGGCGAGGGTGTGGACGTACGGCCGGAAGCCGACACCCTGCACCACGCCCCGCACGATGATCCGGCGGCGCAGGGCGGTGCGGGGGCCGGCCTCGGTGGGCGGGGGCAGGATGCTCACGAGCCGGACGGGACGGTGACGCCGGTGGGCGTGGGGTGTTCGTGCGGGCGGCGGGCCATGACGGGGCTGTGAAGCAGTTCGCCTTCCGCGGCGGCGAGCGCCCGGTCGAGCAGGGCGCCGAGCCCCTGCCCCCGGCGCGCCGAGGTCAGCAGGACCTCGACCCCGGGGTTGACCCGCTCGACGTGGGCACGGAACGCCTCCTCGTCGAAGCCGACGGCCTCGGCGATGTCGGTCTTGGTGACGACCACGAGGTGGGCGAGGCCGAAGGCGGTGGGGTACTTCAGCGGCTTGTCCTCGCCCTCCGTGACCGAGGCGAGGACGACCCGCAGGGTCTCCCCGAGATCGTAGGAGGCCGGGCAGACGAGATTGCCCACGTTCTCCACGAACAGCAGCCGGGTGGGGTCCGGGAGCCAGCCCTGGAGGTGGCGGGCGAGCATCGCGGCCTCCAGGTGGCACAGTCCGTCGGTGAGGATCTGCTTGACCGGGACGCCCGAACGCGCCAGCCGGGCCGCGTCGTTCTCGGTGGCGAGGTCGGCGGTGAGCGCCGCGACCGGCACGGACCGTTCGCGGGCCTGGGTCAGTTCGTGTTCGAGCAGGGCGGTCTTGCCGCTGCCCGGGCTGGACAGCAGGTTGACGACGGTGGTGCCCAGGGTGGCGAGTTCCTCGCGCAGGGTGCGCGCGGCCTCGTCGTTCCGGGCGAGGACGGCCTGTTGCAGGTCGACCACACGGCACATGGTTCAGCGCTCCTCGAGGATCGGTTCGCGGGTGGCCGCGGGCGTCGTGCCGCTCTCCCAGCGCACGTCGGCGATGCGCAGCTCACGCCCGGACAGCAGCTCGGCGGTCGCGCCGTCGCACCGCGGGCAGCTCAGCAGGGGAGGCATGCCGACGGCCCATTCGTGCGCGCACGGCCCGCAGCGGGCCCGGCCCGGCAGCGTGTCGACGACCAGGTCGGCGCCCTCCATGACGGTGCCGGCCGAGGCCACTTCGAAGGAGAACGACAGCGCGTCGGGGACGACACCGGCGAGTTCGCCCACCTCGAGCCGCACCGATCGCACCGCGGTGACGTCACCGGCCCGTTGCGCCGCCTCCTCCACCTCTTCGATCACCGCGAGCGCGATGGACATCTCGTGCATCTGTCTCCGTCCTGGCGCAGGCCGTCCGTGCGCGGACCGCGGAGTCCCATTAGAGGCGGGGTGTCAGCCGGCCCCGGTCCGGCGCGCCGTCACCGGCCGGCCAGGTACGCCGTTTGCCTCAGTACAGGAAGTCCGTACAGATACAGACAGACCAGGGATCGTTTCAAAGCCAACTCTCGCTCATCCGGGCAAGATCGGTCGACCGCGGTGTGTACTGCGATGAGCGGATGACCCGACCAGCCAGGAGAGTCGTCCTGACCGTCACCGACCGCACCGACCGCTTCGTCATCGACTTCTTCGGATCCGGCATCCCGGGCGAGAGCGCCCGGCTGCGCGCCCTCGGCCCGGTCGTGCCCGTCGAGTGCCCGGCGGCATACCCGCCTGGGCGCCCACCGGCTACGGCGTGCTCAAGGAGCTCATCCTCGATCCGCGGGTCAGCAAGGACCCGCGGCGGCACTGGCGGCTGTGGCCAGAGCTCGGCGAGCACCCCACGTGGGGCTGGGTGTGGGCTGGGTGGGCGTGGTCAACATGCTCTCCGCGTACGGCCCCGACCACACGCGGCTGCGCAAGCTGGTGACGCCGAGCTTCACACACCGCCGTACGGAGGCGATGCGCCCGCGCCTGGCGGCCATCGCCGCCGAGTTGCTCGACGCCCTGGAGGCCGCGGGGGCCGACGGCCGGGCGGTCGACCTGCGGGCGGGGCTCGTGCATCCGCTGCCCATACGGTTCATCTGCGAACTGTTCGGCGTGCCGGGGAGATGCGGGAGGACACCGCGCGGCTCGTCGCGGCCCTCATGGACACCTCCGGTCCGAGCCCGGAGCGCGCCGCGTCCGTGCGGCAGCAGATAGGTACGGTGCTGGGCGGCTGATCGCCCACAAGCGCGCCCACCCGGGCGACGACATGACCACCGAGCTGATCCGGGTCCGGGACGAGGACGGCGACCGGCTCGGTGACGAGGAACTGCTGTACACGCTGCTGCTGGTGATCGGCGCGGGCTTCGAGACCACGGTCAACCTCATCGGCAACGCGGTGGTGGCCCTGCTGCGGGACCCGGAGCAACTGGCGGCGGTGCGCTCCGGCGCGATCGGCTGGGACGGCGTGATCGACGAGACGCTGCGGGTGCACCCCTCGGTCGCCTCGCTGCCGCCGCCCTTCGCGGTCGAGGACCTGAAGGTCGGGGACGTCACGGTCCCGGCCGGGGACGCCATCGTCACGACGTACGCGGCCACCGGGCTGGACCCAGGCCACTACGGATCGAACGCCGGCGCGTTCGACGCGGGGCGCGGGGCGGGCGACCATCTGTCGTGCGGCATCGGGGCACACCGCCGCATCGGCGCGCCGCTGGCCCGGGCGGAGGCGCTGCCCGCGCTGCCCGCGCTGTTCGACCGCTTCCCCGGGCTTCGGCTGGCCGCCGGGGACGGCGAGTTGCGGCAGGTGCCGTCGTTCACCGCCTTCGGCTGGCAGCAGGTGCCGGTCATCCTGCGCGGCTGAGCGCCTGGTGGGGAGCGCGACCGGTCCCCCGTTCCGGTCGTGCCCCCCGGGAATGCCGAAGGTACGTGCGCGGCGGGGCCGTTGGGTATCGCGCCGATGCCCGCTGGGGCACGCGGAGGGCTCACCCGTGCACAGGTGCGTCCGAAGGGCCCTGATTCGCCCGGCCCAGGACGGGTGCGGCCAGGTCACCGAGGACGAGATGGGCGAGGACGACCTCGTAGAGATCGGCGCCGGCGGCGAGGAGCCGGCGTTCCAGGACGGGTTCGGCGCCGCGGACGTGCTCGCGCACGGTCTGCGCGTGCACACCGAGGGCCTGGGCCGCGCGTTCGGCGTTGCCGCCGGCGGCGATCCAGGCGCGCAGGGTGCCGCGCAGGTCCCGCCCGTCCTGCTCCAGGCGGCCGAGGAGGTCGTGCGCCCAGGTGCGCAGCGCGGCGCCGGCGAGCAGGTCGCCGACCCGCACGGGACGCGTGCCCGGCGCCACGCCGTCGGCGGGGGCCTGCGCGCGGACCGCCTGCGTGTTCAGCGCCAGGTGGGCGACGGCGCGGACGGTGAGGTCGGAGAAGTCGGTGCCGAGCAGCCCCTCGACACGGTCCATGCGGGCACGGACGGTGTTGCGGCTGACGCCGAGCACCCTGGCCGCGTTCACCGCCGTGAACTCCAGGCCCAGCCGGGTCGTGGCGAGCAGTTCGGCCCGGGTGTGGTGGGGCAGGGTGTCGAGGGCGCGCAGCACGTCGGCGGACCAGGCGTGCAGCGCCGCCGGGTCCATCAGCCGCTCGGGATGGGTGCGTTCGGCGTAGACCGCCGCATGGTCGGGGCGGAAGCGGGCGACGGCGAGGGCGCTGATCGCCTGCCCGTAGGAGCCGGCGGTCTGCTCCAGGCCCTGCCGGAGGCTGCCGCCGAGGTAGGCGCCCGGGCGTCCGCCGACGAGCGAGCGCAGCCGCTCTCCCGCCGTGTCCGCGGGGCTGACGACGATGACATGTCCGTCCATCGCCGGGCAGCGCACGACGAGTGCCTGACCGGAGGTCGCGTCCAGGCAGGCGTCGGCGAGCCGGTCCCGGTCCTCGGGGGAGCCCTCGACGACGTACACGCGGGCGCTGTCGGTGTCGAGCAGGCCCGGCCAGAGTCCGGCGGCGACCCGGCGGGCGGCGACGGTGTCCTCCACCATCAGCAGTTGCAGGATCGCCAGCCGCAGGTCGGCGGTCGCCCGCCGCAGCCTGCGCCCGGCGGCCGTCAAGGCGCGCTCCCTGAGCAGCAGTTCCACGACTCCGGCGGTGTGGCTGACGATTTCGGCGGCATCCCGGTCGAAGGGGGTGTACCGGGCCACGGCCAGTACGCCCGTCGACGCCGGGTGGGACTGGGGCTGCCCGGGGTGCCGTACCGCGACCAGGCGGACGTGGCGGACCGCGTCCTCAAACGCCGCGGCGGAGATCCGGCCGGCGAGGACGTCCGCGACGACCGTGTCGTCCAGCGTCATCGGCTCCCCGGCGAGCAGGGCTCCGTCGGGGCCCCGCAGACAGACCGTCGCGTCCACGGCGCGCGCGAGCCAGGCGACGAGCCGGCGAGGATCGCGGGCGCTGGGGCGCAGTTGGTCGAGGAGTTCTTCGGCCCAGGTGCCGCGGTACGGCATCGGTGTGCGCGGCCCCTCGTCCGCTCGGCCAGCCACCTCGGGCCTCTCCCCTCGCCTCTCACATCACGCGTCATGCGTTGCCCGCGGCATACGGAGGGGAAAGGTACCCCACGCGCGACCCGGGGCCCGCGGAATTTCCGTCGGCTCCGCGCTACCGGAGGGTACGGCTCCGCCGGCGGTCCCTGGGGGGTGGGCCGCCGGCGGAGACGCGTTGCCCGGGGCCGGGGGAAGTCCACCGGGCGCTTCGTTCCCCCGTGTGCCCCGCAACATTTCGACCACGCCCGAAAATCCCTGCCGTTTCTCCGCCGGTTTCGCCGGTGGGCGGGCGGCCGGCGCGCCCGGGGCCCGGCCACGGCATAAGCTCGTCGAATGGCGAAGTACTTCGACGTGCACCCCGACAACCCGCAGCCCCGCAGCATCGCCCAGGTCGCCGACGCCGTGCGCGCGGGGGCGCTCATCGCGTACCCGACGGACTCCTGCTACGCGCTGGGATGCCAGCTGGGCAGCCGTGACGGCATGGATCGGATCCGCTCGATCCGCCACCTCGACGACCGGCACCACTTCACGCTGATGTGCCGGGACTTCGCGCAGCTCGGCCAGTTCGTGCGCGTCGACAACGACGTGTTCCGCGCGGTCAAGGCGTCCACGCCCGGCAACTACACCTTCATCCTCCCGGCGACGAGGGAGGTGCCGCGCAAGCTGCTGCACCCGAAGAAGAAGACCGTCGGCGTGCGCATCCCCGACCACGTGGTCACCCAGGCACTGCTGGCCGAGCTCGGCGAGCCGCTGCTGTCCAGCACGCTGCTGCTGCCCGACGAGGACGAGCCGATGACCCAGGGCTGGGAGATCAAGGACCGGCTCGACCACGTGGTGGACGCGGTGGTCGACTCCGGCGACTGCGGCACCGAGCCGACCACGGTCGTCGACTTCTCCGGCGGGGAGGCGGAGATCATCCGGCGGGGAGCGGGTGACCCGACACGCTTCGAGTGACGCTCGGGGCGGGGCGGTCCGGCCCGGGAGTGGGGCGCGCGCGGTCGGGTGGATCTTGCGTGACAGCATGGCCGTGCACGCCGCGCCGGGGAGGCAGGCACCCCGGTACCATTCCGCAGGGAGGCACACTCGCCATGACCGCCGTACAGGGCACCGACGTGGACATCCCGACCGAGGACGGCACCGCCGACGCCTATCTGGTCCACCCCGGCGACGGGCGTCCCCGTCCGGCCGTTCTGCTCTACCAGAACGCCTACGGGCTGCGCCCGCATCTGAGGTCGATGGCCGACCGGCTCGCCGGGGCCGGCTACACGGTCCTGGTGCCGAACGTCTTCTACCGCCACGGCCGGGCCCCGGTCGTCGAACTGCCCGAGTTCATCGACCCCGCCGCTGACCCGACCATCTGGGAGCGGGTCGGCCCCCTCGTGGGGTCGCTGACGCCCGAGCTCGTCAAGCGGGACGCGGACGCCTGTCTGCGCTGGCTGGCCGACAGCCCGCTGGCCGCCGACGGTCCGGTCGCCCTCACCGGCTACTGCATGGGCGCCCAGCTGGCCCTGCTGACCGCCGGCACCCACCCGGACCGGGTCGCGGCCGCGGCCGGGTTCCACGGCGGACGGCTCGCCACCGACGCCCCCGACAGCCCCCACCTGGTCGCCGGCCAGGTCACCGCCGAGGTGTACTTCGGCCACGCCGACCAGGACCCCTCCCTGCCCGAGGAGGAGATCAAACGGCTCGAGGACGCTTTGACGGCGGCGGGGGTACGGCACCGCTGCGAGGTCTACCAGGGCGCCCACCACGGCTACACGCAGGCCGACACCCCCGCATACGACCGGGAGGCGGACGAGCGTCACTGGGCGGCGCTGCTCGACCTGCTGGATCGCACCTTCTGATCCCGCCGGCGCGGCGCCCCGGCTCCGACCCGGAGGTGCCGCGCCGGTTACATGCCGTTCACCTTATTGACATGTACGACACCCCGGGCCGAATCTGAGAGCGCTCTCACAACAGGTACGGACCAATCCCGTGCCATCCCGACCCCACACGGAGGTGGAGAGTGCGTCACAGACTCCTGCGCCACGCGCTGCCCGCGGCGGTCACGACCGCCCTGGTCGGCGCGCTGCTCACGCTGGGATCTCCCAGCCGGGCGGGCGCCGCGGTGCCCGACACGATCCCGCTGAAGCTGACCAACAACTCCGGACGCGCCGACCAGGTCTACGTGTACGACCTCGGCACCCAGCTGTCGACGGGGCGGCAGGGCTGGGCGGACGCGGACGGCACGTTCCACGCGTGGCCCGCGGGCGGCACCCCGCCGACCCCCGCGCCGGACGCGTCGATCCCCGGGCCCGCCGCCGGGCAGTCGAAGACCATCCGGATACCGAAGTTCTCCGGCCGGATCTACTTCTCCTACGGCCAGAAGCTGGACTTCAAGCTGACCACCGGCGGGCTGGTGCAACCGGCGGTGCAGAACCCGAGCGACCCCAACCGGAACATCCTCTTCAACTGGTCGGAGTACACCCTCAACGACTCCGGGCTGTGGCTCAACAGCACCCAGGTGGACATGTTCTCGGCGCCGTACGCGGTCGGTGTGCAGCGCGCCGACGGGAGCGTGCACAGCACCGGGCACCTCAAGTCCGGCGGCTACGCCGGGTTCTTCAACGCACTGCGCGGTCAGCCCGGCGGCTGGGCCAACCTGATCCAGACCCGGTCCGACGGTACCGTCCTGCGGGCGCTCTCCCCGCTGTACGGGGTGGAGACCGGGGCTCTGCCGGCGAACGTCATGGACGACTACGTCAACCGGGTCTGGCAGAAGTACGCGACGACGACGCTGACGGTCACCCCGTTCGCCGACCAGCCGAACACCAGGTACTACGGCCGGGTCTCGGGGAACGTCATGAACTTCACCAATTCCGCCGGCGCGGTCGTCACCAGTTTCCAGAAACCGGACGCCAACAGCATTTTCGGCTGCCACAAGCTGCTGGACGCGCCCAACGACGCGGTGCGCGGACCCATCTCCCGCACGCTGTGCGCCGGTTTCAACCGGTCGACGCTGCTGACCAACCCCAACCAGCCGGACACCTCGCCGGCGAACTTCTACCAGGACACGGTGACCAACCACTACGCGCGCAAGATCCACGCCCAGATGGCCGACGGCAAGGCGTACGCGTTCGCCTTCGACGACGTCGGCAACCAGGAGTCGCTGGTCCACGACGGCAGCCCCCGGCAGGCGTATCTGACGCTGGATCCGCTGAGCTGACCCGCACGTGTCCCGTACGCGGAGGGCTTGCGCGTGCGGGACACGTGTGTCGTGCGGCCGGTGCCTCAGCCGGTCGTCGGGGCCGTGCCGTCCACGGCGAAGCTGGTCCGGGGCGAGGAGTCCTCGACCCCGCTGAACTTCAGGGTGACCGTCGAGCCCGCGAAGGAGGACACGTCGAAGGTCCTCTGGGTGTATCCGGGGGTTGAGGTTGGAGCAGGTCGCCAGGGTCGTCGAACCGGCGGTCACCGTCGGCTTGTCGTAGGCGGTGCCGGTGGTGGTCTCGGCGGTGTCGATGTGCAGGTGGAAGATGAGCGTCGCCTTGCAGCCGCTGGGGATGGTCACCGGCTGGGACAGCCCTGGTTGCCGAGGAGCTGGGTGGAGGTGCAGCTGCCGCCGCCTCCGCCGGCGCTCACCGTCCAAGTGAAGGAGGCCGTGCCGGTCGCGCCGGTGGAGTCGGGCACCGTGACGGTGGTGCTGTAGGTGCCCGCCGTCGTGGGCGTGCCGGAGACCAGACCGGTCGAGGTTTTCCCTGCGCGCGGGTCAGGAGGCCGACACCCCTTCGGTCCGGGCGGTCGGCTCCCAAGTGCCTTCCCGGGCAGCGTGATCGTGTCGGGCCCCGCCGACCGGCCCGGGAGGGGCCGTTGTTACGGTTCACCGCGTGTCTGACTCCTCACGCGATACCGCGGAAGGCGCCGGCTGGGGCGCCGCCGAACGCGGCGACTACCGGCGGCTGATGCCGGACCACGTCGAGAAGCTGTCGTGGCTGAATCCGAGGACGCTGTGGGCCGCCCGCAACGGCGTGCTGGCCTCCTGGTTCGGCGATCCCACCGGCCGCACCCGGGCCCGCTGGGCGGCCGAGCGGGCCGCCGCCGGAGCACCCGCCGACAAGGTGGTCCGGCGCGACGACGGGGACCGCTTCTCCTTCATGGTCATCGGCGACACCGGTGAGGGCGACGACTCCCAGTACGCGGTCGTGCCCGGCTTCCTGAAGGCCGGTCAGGACACCGCCTTCGCCGTGATCGCCAGTGACGTGATCTACCCGGTCGGCAGCACCGACGACTACGGCACCAAGTTCTTCCGCCCGTACCAGGACTACCGGGCGCCGATCTACGCGATACCCGGCAACCACGACTGGTACGAGGACCTCGGCGGGTTCATGCGCGTCTTCTGCGACGACGCCCCGCCCCTCGCCCCCGAGCCGGCGCCCCGGCCGCTCACCCGCGCCTGGTGGCGTTCCCTGCTGTGGCACAGGCCGCGTCCGGCGGACGAGCAACGCCTCGCCGCGGCACGGACGTTGCGGTCGGCGCCGGAGCAGCGGGCCGTGCAGCCGGGGCCGTACTGGGCGATCGACACGGGGCCGGTGCGGATCATCGGCATCGACACCGGGCTGCTGGGCACCATCGACGCCGAACAGGGGGCGTGGCTGCGCGAGGTGTCGCGGGGCCCGCGTCCGAAGATCCTCGTCACCGGCTCGCCGCTGTACGTGGACGGCGAGCACCACCCCTGCCCCATCGAGGGCGGCGGCACCGTCGACGACATCGTCCGCGATCCCGGCCACCACTACGTGGCGGCGATCGGCGGCGACATCCACAACTACCAGCGGTATCCGGTCGACGTGGACGGCCGCACCATCCAGTACGTGGTCTCCGGCGGCGGCGGGGCCTTCATGCACGCCACGCACACCATCCCCCGGGTCTCCGTCGCGGGCGTCACCGAGCACGACTTCCGCTGCTATCCGCTGCGCGGCGACTCCCTGGCCTTCTACAGCAGGCTGTACGGCCGCCGCCTGCGGCTGCGCCGCTTCTTCACCCTCACCGAGGCCGAGGCGACGGCGGTGATCGCCGAGCGGCTGGGCATCCCGCCGACCCGCAGCCCGGGTACACCGGTCCGGCTCACCCGCCGCGTACGGCTGGTGGCGAGCCTGCTGGGCGCCGGACGCCGGCCCGAGCGGCGGGCCCGGTTCCGGCTGCCCGTGCGGAAGATCTACACCCAGTTGTTCTCGCCGGGTTCGGCGACGTACAGCCCGCCCTTCTTCAAGTCCTTCCTGCGCCTCGACGTCACTCCGGAGGCGGTCCGGCTGCGCTGCTTCGCGGCGACCGGCAACCGCGCGCAGGAGGCCGCTCCACCGGTCGAGGACCAGGTCACGATCCCGCTGATCTGATCACACGCGCGCAACACTCCGCCGCCACCATCAGGGCAGAACCGCCGTACGACCGCTGGGAGCCCATGCCGTCCGCCGCACGCCCCCGCGCAAGCTGGGCCTCCTCACCATCGGCCTGTTCGACGCGGCCGCTCCGCGCCGGGGCCACGAGTCCACGCTGGAGATCATCGAGCTGGGCGAGCGGCTGGCCTTCGACAGCGCGTGGGTGCGCCACCGGCACCTGCAGTACGGCATCTCGTCCCCGGTCGCCGTGCTGGCGGCCTCGCGGCGCACCCCCTGTATCGAGCCGGACACCGCGGTGATCCCGCTGGGCTGGGAGAACCCGCTGCGGCTGGCAGAGGACCTGGCGACGGTCGACATTCCGGCGGCCGGCTGAACCCGGGGGTCAGCGTGGGGCCGCCCACGCACTACGAGCAGGTGAAGGAGGCCCTGCACCCGGACACGGCCGACACCGAGGACTTCAGCTACGAGCGGGTGCGGCGGCTGCTGGACTCCGTGCGCGGCAAGCGGCCAGCGACTTCAGCGGGGTGGAGGGATTCGAGGCCACGCGGCGGCAGCCGCACATCGAATACAGCTCGGACGTCGTGCAGCCGCACTCCCCCGGCCTCGGCCGCCGCATGTGGTACGGCGGCGGGAGCCTGAGCTCGGCGCGTGCCCGGCGCTGGGCCGGCGGCCCGGCGCCCGAGTCACCAGCGGCCCGTCTCCGTACCGGTGACCGGCTCCGACGGCTTGCCGTCCACGCCCACCGGCACGTCACCGGCGAGCATGACCCGGTGCATGATCCGCGGGAAGGCCAGGTGGGCGTTGTCGCTGGGGGCGAGGTGGATGGTGGCCCGGTTGTCCCAGAAGGCGACGCTGCCGGGCTCCCAGCGGAACCGGACCGTGTACTCGGGCCGCACCGCCTGTTCCAGCAGCATCTGAAGCAGGGCGGCGCTCTCCGGCCGGGAGACGTCGGTGATCTGCTCCAGGTAGTAGCCGTTGACGAACAGCACCCGCTCCCCGGTCTCCGGGTGGACGCGGACCAGCGGGTGCACGGAGGCCACCTGGTGGTCCAGGAGGTGCCGGAGGTACGCGTCGTCGCCGGGGCGCGGCTGGTAGCCGACGCCGAGCCGGTGCTCGGCCCGCAGCGCGTCTACGAACGCCCGCACGGGCGCGGACAGCCCGGCGTACGCGGCGGCCAGGTTGGACCAGGTGGTGTCGCCGCCGTACGGCGGGACGGTCTCGGCGCGCAGAATGGTCGCGGCGGGCGGGTCGATGCGGGCGCCGTGGTCGCAGTGCCAGCCGCGCAGCAGGGTGTGCCGGCGCCGCTGGAGCCACTCGTCGTGCTCCATGCCGAACCGCCCGCCCAGCTCCAGCCGGTCGGCTGTGGTCTCCACCTCGGGGAAACCGGGCGGCGAGGCGCTTCCGCGCCGCCCGAGGACGACCGGCTCGCCGAACCGGCGGGCGAAGGCGACATGGCCGGCGTGGTCCAGCCGCTGTCCGCGGAAGAAGACCACTTTCCAGGCCAGCACGGCCTGCCGGATCAGGGCGACCACGGCGTCATCCAGGTCGCCGGCCAGGTCGACGCCCGTGATCTCGGCGCCGATGTGCCCGGCGACCGGCCTGACCTGGACCCCGGCGACCTCCCCCGGCTCCGCCCGGTCCACTGTGCCCCTGTCCGTCGTCATGCGCGCTCCGATGGTCGTCCGTCGGTTCCGGCTCCCTGGAGATCGTGTCAGCGAATCGGCCAGGTGGCGACAGGGCCCGTTCGTCCGGTTGATCAGCCCGTGCCCTGTCCATGAGGCTGGGAGGGACGGCACAGTCGACGGAAGGCGCACCGTGGCCGGCGTTCCGGCACACACACTCAACGACGGCACGACGCTCCCCGCCATCGGCCTGGGCACCTGGCCGATGAACGACACCCAGGCCGAGCAGGCCGTACGCCATGCCCTCCAGGCCGGTTACCGCCTCGTCGACACCGCGACGAACCGGTCGGCGACCAGTTCGGCGCGCTGGCCGAGCTGCGGGAACAGGGGCTGATCCGCCACCTGGGGCTCAGCGCGCCTCCGCCCGGCAACCGGACGAGGGCATCGCCTTCGCCCCGTACTTCCCGCTCGGCGGCTTCACCCCGTTGCGGTCCGAGACGCTGTCCAAGGTCGCCGTCCGCCCGGACGCATCGCCCCAGCAAGTCGCCCCGGCCTAGCTGCTCCGGCGCTCCCCGGACATCGTCCTCATCCCCGGCACCTCCTCCCCGGCCCACCTGCCCGAGAACATCGCCGCCGCCGGCCTGGCACTGCCCGCCGACGCGGTCGCCGGGCTGGACGGCATCGGCGCCGGGGGCGCGTGACCCCCGCCCCCGGCGGGCGTTGGGCGCGTCCGCGCCGGGGTACCCGGGCCCGCGAGGTGTCGTACGGCCGACGTACGGAAGGAGCCGCAGGTGGGTGCGGAGGACCGGCTGCGGGAGTACCGCGGCAAACGTGACTTCGAGCGGACCCGCGAGCCGTCGGGGAAGGCGGCGTCCGCCGGGGAGGAGCCCCGGTTCGTCGTCCAGATCCACGACGCGCGCCGGATGCACTTCGACTTCCGGTTGCAGGTCGGCGACGTGCTGAAGTCCTGGTCGATCCCCAAGGGCCCGTCCACCGACCCCCACGACAAGCGGCTGGCGGTGCCCACCGAGGACCACCCGCTGGAGTACGAGGACTTCGAGGGCGTGATCCCGAAGGGCGAGTACGGGGGCGGCACCGTGATCGTCTGGGACCACGGCACGTACGAGCCGCTCAGCCACGACCGCAAAGGGCGGCCCGTCGACTTCGCGGAGTCGCTGGAGCGCGGGCACGCGACCTTCCGGCTGCACGGCGCCAAGCTGCACGGCGAGTACGCCCTCACCCGGTTCCGCTCCGGCGAAGGCGGCGAGGAGGGGGCCTGGCTGCTGGTGAAGAAGGGCGCCGCCCGGGCCGCGGGGCAGGGCACGCCGGATCCCCGCCGGGCCCGCTCGGTGCGCACCGGCCGTACCCTCGCCCAGGTCGCGACGGACGACGGCGGGGCGTGACCGGCGATGTCCGGCCTGCTGGACACGGTCCCGGACGAGCAGCGCGGACTGCTGCGCCCCGCCCCTCCGGGTGCGGAACTCGCCGCGCGCCCGATGCTCGCCACGCTCAGCGACCGGCGCGAGTTCGGCGAGGGGTGGATCTTCGAGCGGAAGCTGGACGGGGTGCGGCTGCTGGCGGTCCGGGAGGGCGGCCGGGTGCGGCTGCTGTCCCGTACGGGCCAGCGGCTCGACGCCTCCTACCCGGAGGTCGCCGAGGCGCTCGCCGCGCAGGAACGCGATGACTTCACCATCGACGGTGAGGTCGTCGCCTTCTCCGGCGGCCGGACGGACTTCTCCCGGCTGCAGCGGCGTCTGGGGCTGACCCGCAGGCGGGACATCGAGGCGACCGGGGTGGCGGTGACGTACTACGTCTTCGACCTGCTCAGGCTGGACGGTGCCGACACCCGGTCGCTGCCCCTGCGCACCCGCAAGTCCCTGCTGCGCCGGGCACTTGGCTACCGCGCCCCGTTGCGTCTGACGCCCCACCGCAACGCGGGCGGCGCCGAGCTGCTCGCGGACGCCTGCGGGCGCGGCTGGGAGGGGCTGATCGCCAAGCGGGCCGACGGGCCGTACCGACCGCGCCGGTCGGCGGACTGGCTGAAGCTCAAGTGCGAGCAGGGGCAGGAGTTCGTCGTCGGCGGCTTCACCGAACCCGCGGGCAGCCGGGTCGGACTGGGCGCCCTGCTGCTCGGCTACTACGAGGACCGGGCGCTGCGCTACGCGGGCAAGGTCGGCACCGGCTTCGACCGGCGGACCCTGCTGGCCCTGCGCGGACGCCTGGACGGCCTGCACAGGGACACCTCGCCGTTCACCGGGGCGGTACGGGAGGCACGCGCCCGCTGGGTGGCGCCGGAGCTGGTCGCGCAGATCGCCTTCACCGAGTGGACGCGGGACGGGATGCTGCGGCATCCGCGGTTCCTCGGGCTGCGCGAGGACAAGAGGCCCGAGGCGGTCGTACGGGAGCGCGCGGCCCTCTGAGGGCGGATTGAGCCGTTCCGGCCCCAACGGGCTTGCGGGCCCTCTATGTTCACGGCGGAAACCGATCTTCGTCGTCCCCTCTCAGGAGGCCTCTCCCATGCGCTCCGCGCTCCGTACCGCCGTGGTCGGGGCGGTGGCCGCCACCACCGTCCTGAACTCCTCCACCGCGCAGGCCACACCGCCCGGCCCCGGGGTCACCGCCCGGCTGATCAGTACGACCACCGTGGGCGACACCGACTACGTCGTCCGCGAGATCACGGTCCCGCCCGGCCAGAGCACCGGCTGGCATTACCACGACGGCCCCGTCTACGGCTACGTCCGGCAGGGCACCCTCAGCCACTACCACGCGGACTGCGCCCAGGACGGCGAGTACCGCACGGGCGGGACCGTGTACGAGCCGGGCGGGCCGGCCGACGTCCACCTCGGCCGGAACCAGGGCGAGACCCCGCTGGTGCTCGATGTGCTGTACGTCCTGCCGCACGGCAAGCCGTACTCCGAGGACGTGCCGAACCCGGGCTGCTCCTTCCAGTGAGCAGTGATCAGTTGGTCAGCCAGGCAGCGGCTGTTCGGCCCAGATCATCTTGCCGTCGGTCGTCTGCCGGCTGCCCCGGCGCTGGGTGAGCTGGGCGACCAGGAGCAGTCCGCGGCCACCCTCGTCGCAGGCGTACGCGCGGCGCAGGTGCGGCGAGGTGGAACTGCCGTCGGAGACCTCGCAGACGAGCGCGCGGTCAGGTGCAGCTGGACGGGTGGGGCGCTGTAGCGGATGGCGTTGGTGACCAGTTCGCCGACGACCGGTTCGGTGACGAAGGCCGCCTCGTGCAGCCCCCAGGCGGTCAGGCGCTCGGAGGCCGCCTGCCGGGTGCCGGCCACCTCGGCCGGGTCCGGCGGGACGTCCCAGGTGGCGACCCGGTCGGATCGAGCGCGGGAGCGGCGGACCTCACCCCCGATGCGTGCGCACAGCGGCCAGGGCCCGGTCGGCGTGCGTGTTCATGCGCAGTTCGCTGCGCACGACCTCCAGGACCGTGCGGTCTTCGGCTATCACGAAGGTGACCCGTTTGGTCGGCGCGAGCGAGAAGCCGCGCTTCACGCCGAACCGCTCGCGGACCGCCCCGTCGGCGTCGGACAGCAGCGGCATGCCGAGGGTATGCCGCCCGGCGAACTCCTGCTGGCGTTCGACGGGGTCGCCGCTGATGCCCACGGGCCGTGCGCCGACCGCGGCGAACTCGGCGGCGAGGTCGCGGAAGTGGCAGGCCTCGGCGGTGCAGCCGGGGGTCAGCGCGGCGGGGTAGAAGAACAGCACCACGGGACCGTCGGCGAGCAGCTCCGACAGCCGCCGGGCCGTGCCCGTCTCGTCCGGCAGCGTGAAGTCCTCGACCTTGTCGCCGACGTCGACGCGCCCGCTCATGCCCGGCCCTCCCCGGCGCGCGCGATCCCGCGGGCCCACAGCACCAGGGGCAGTTGGAGGGGCAGCCGGGCGAGGGCGGCGGCCCTGAGCGGCGCGGGCCGGTGCCGCCAGTCGACGGCCATCTGCGCGTTGGCCGGGAACACGCCGACGAAGAAGGCCGCGGCGGCCTTCGCCGCCGCGGGCCGCGTCCGCGGCAGCGCCAGGCCCGCCGCCAGCGCCAGTTCGACGGCCCCGCTCGCGTACGTCCAGGTCCGGGGCGACCCCGGCAGGGCCCGCGGAATCGTCGCGTCGAACCGGCGTGGTGAGGCGAAGTGGGCGACACCCGCGGCGGCCAGCAGACCGGCGAGCAACAGGGGCGAACGTTCGGACCGGGGCACGGTTCCTCCTCGTGATGACCTGGCCCCGGATATTACTCCCCGGTAGACACGGGGGACGGCTGCTGCTCCAGGCAGTAGGCGGCATCGGCCCGGTCCGGGGCGGTGCTGACCGGCTGGACGTACAGCAGGTTGCCGTAGGGGCGGACGTACCGTCCCGGACAGTTGTACGACTCCAGAGAGACGCCGCTCGCGAAGCCGGCGGGGCCGGCACGCCGGCCGAACGAGGCGTCGCTCCTGAAGGTGGCGGAGCCGTCGTCCGGGACGCTCCCGCGGCACCGGCCGTTCAGGGGAACCGGCCGGGAAAGGCGCGTGAGGCGGCCGGGCGCGGTCGACACCTTCAGCCGTGACCGCCGCGACGCTGCCGCTGATCCCGCCGATGCTCGCCACGCCCGGCACGCTGCCGCCCGCCACGCAGGACGCCCGATGGGCCTACGAGACCAAGCAGGACGGCCAGCGCGTGGTGGTCTACCTGCCCGGCGACGGCAGCCTCCTGCTGCGCAACCGTTCCGGTGAGGACATCACCGCCGCCTACCCCGAACTGCTGCCGCTCGGCCACGCCCTCGGCACCGTCCCCGCCGTCCTGGACGGCGAGGTCCTGGCCCTCGACGAACACGGGCGCGCGAACTTCCAGTTGCTGCAGAGCCGCATGGGCCTGGCCCACGCGCCCGCACGTGCGGCCCGCCGGGCGGCCCAGGTCCCGGTCCACCTCGTGCTGTTCGACGTGCTGCACCTGCAGGGGCGGCCCCTCCTCGACGTTCCCTACCTCCGCCGCCGCGCCCGGCTGGAGGCCCTCGGCCTCGACGGGCCGTCCTGGTCGACTCCGGCCGCCGTCATCGGACACGGCGCCGAGGCGCTGCGGGCCACCCGGGAGCACGGCCTGGAAGGGCTGGTGTGCAAGCGGCTGGACTCGGTGTACGAGCCCGGTGTGCGCTCCCGCGCCTGGATCAAGATCCGGAACATGCGCAGCGAGGACGTCGTCATCGGCGGCTGGCTGCCCGGCAAGGGGCGGCTCACCGGCCTGCCCGGCGCGGTGCTGGTGGGCCAGCGCGCCGCCGGAAGGCTGCGGTACGTCGGTGGGGTGGGCACCGGCTGGAGCGAGGCGGAGCGGGCCGAACTGGCACTGCTGCTGCGGGCCGCCGAGACCGGCGTGTGCCCCTTCGACCCCGTGCCGCCGGTCTCCGGGGCGCACTGGGTGCTGCCCCGGCTGGTCGGAGAGGTCAGCTACAGCACCCGGACCCGGGCCGGGATGCTGCGCCAGCCGTCCTGGCTGCGGCTGCGCCCGGAGCTGGCGCCGGAGGAGTCGGCGGCGGACCTGCCGGACGACACGGTCTGACGGCACGTCACAGTCGGGCGGGACTTCGCCACGGTGACGCCCGTGACGTCTTGGCAACGCAAGGACCGGCGTGGATGCTGAACTCCCTTGCCCCCCACCCTCGTTGGAGGACGCAGTGTCGTCACGGACGTCCCGCATCCGGCGCCGGAGACTCTTCGCCGGCCTGGCCGGTGCCGCCGCCCTCGTCGTCGCCTTCCCCACCGCCGCCTTCGCCGCCCCGCCCCAGGCGCTGCCCGCCCATGCCGAGGCCGCTGAGCTGACGTACCAGCCCGCCTTCGACTACGACACGGACGGCTGCTACCCGACGCCCGCCATCGGCCCGGACGGCACGGTCAACGGCGGCCTGAAGCCGACCGGCGCCCTCAACGGCAACTGCCACGACGCCTTTGACCTGGACAACACCAACAGCTACTCGCGCTACAAGTGCAACAACGGCTGGTGCGCCTACATGTACGGCCTGTATTTCGAGAAGGACCAGGCCCTGGCCGGCAGCAGCATCGGCGGGCACCGCAACGACTGGGAGCACGTCGTGGTGTGGGTGCGGGACGGGCAGGTCCAGTACGTGTCGACCTCCAACCACGGCTCGTTCACCGTGCACGCGCTCTCCGCGATCCGCTTCGAGGGCACGCACCCGAAGATCATCTACCACAAGGACGGCATCAGCACCCACTGCTTCCGGCTGGCGAACAGCAAGGACGAGCCGCCGGAGAACCACAAGCACACCTGGCAGTACCCGCCCCTGGTCGGCTGGAACGGCTATCCGGCGGGCCTGCGCGAGGAGTTGAGCGCGTACGACTTCGGCAGCGCCCACTTCGGGCTGAAGGACGACAGCTTCGCCTCGCACCTGTCCTCGGCCAAGCCGTCCGGCATCACGTTCGATCCGGCGGCCTGAGGACGCCCGGCCGGGGACGTACGACCCCGGCCGCGCCCGGTCTCCCTCCGGCGCCCGATCCGGTGCCGTCCGCCACGTCCTGGCGTGCTGCGCATGAACGCACGGGACACGAGCGGACGGCTCGAAGAAGTCCTGGGACGCGGTGCACCGGTGGCTGGACCGCTACCGGCCGAAGCTCGAGGACTTCCCCGCGCCGGTGGCACCGGTCACCGGCGACAACTGGGCCTCGGCGCTCGGCGATCCGCGCCGTGCCGCGGACCGGATCGCCTGATTCCCGCGGGCCGTGCGGGAGCGGCCGTGGCGCGAGGTCCTGGCCGAGTGGTGGCCGCGGCCGCCGCCGGGCCTGTACGGCGCGGCCACGCATCCGGTCATCCGGACCGGACACGCCGTACGGGCCCTGTCGGCGCGGGAGGACGAACCGCGTGTGGCCGAACTCGCCCATGCCCTCGGCTACTGGGCGGCTGGCACCACCCGGCGTCCGGCCTCGCCCCGCTGCCCGGCGCGCCGGGCGCCGCCGAGTCCCTGGACCTGGTGCCCGCCATCACCACCGAGTCGCAGTGCGTTCCCCGACCGGCCGGCCGTCGTGAGCCTGCTGCCCGTCCGGGCCGGCGAGGTGAGCGACCCGCCACGGCGGGGAGACGGTGCTGGTGCACGCGGCGACCGCGCCGAACGCCGTGCTGCGCGCCCTCGACGCGTTGCTCCAGGCGCTGGGGGCGACCGGCCCCCACGCGGCCTTGACGGCGTCCGCCGCCGTCACCGTCATGCACGCGCCCGCCGGGCCGGTCGGCTACGTGCCGCCCGCCCGCCTCACGCCCGAGGAGGTGCTGGAGCGCGCCCTGGCCCACGGCGACGAGCACGTCGTCGAGCTCACCGACACCGCCCTGGACGCCGCGACGAGCAGGCCCTCGCCGCGGCGCTGCGCGCCGTGGAACTCAGCACGCCCCTCTTCTGAGACGTCCCGCCCCGGCGTGGACGCCCACGGATCCGCGCCGCATGATGGCCGGATGGATCTTCACGGAGAATTGCCCGCGGCGGTGGACGCCGACGCCCTGCTCGGCCTCGCCAAGGCCCATCACGCCCGCGCCGTCCGGGCCCTGGGCACCCGGGAGGCCGCCGGCCACCTGGTGAAGGTGTACGCGCTGCGGGCGCCGGGCCGAACGGTCACGGGGCAGGACGCGGACACGGCGCTGGAGGTGGCCGCCGGCCATCTGGCGCTCGGCGGGCTGCGCGGCTCGCTCGGGCTCGCGGTGCTGCTCGTGCACGCGGGCGGCGACGGGGACTACGTGCTGGTGCACAGCTGGATCGAGGGGCACATGTCCGACCTGGCCGTCTTCACGGGACCCGCCGGGCGGCCCGGGGAGCTCAGGCCCGGGCGGGCCGGGCTCGCGCCGTGCGTGTGGGAGGCGGCCGTACTCGCGCACGAGCGGGACGCGTTCTCCCGGCATGTCCTGGACTCCACCGGCCCGTTGCCGGAGCGCCTCGCCGCCTGGAGTGCCGACACCATCGAAGGGGAGGTCCGCTGACCGGCTCTCCCGCCGTGCGGCACGCCGAACGCGCCGGCCTGCCGCGCATACCTGCACATGGGCCGCCCGCTGCGCTGCGGCCTTGCTGTCACGCGCCGAACGGCGGCTCCGGGAGGTCGGCGCAGCGTCTATCGTGTCCTCATGGCCGTCCCGGAACTCATCCGCATCGTCTCCCGCGACTCACCCATGGCGCTCGCCCAAGTCGAACGCGTCCGCGCCGAGTTGGCCGCCCTGCATCCGGGGGTGCGCACCGAGGTCGTGCCGGTGAGGACCACCGGGGACAAGTGGCTCGGCGACCTGTCGAAGGTCGAGGGCAAGGGGGCGTTCACCAAGGAGGTGGACGCCGCCCTGCTGGCCGGGGAGGCGGACCTCGCGGTGCACTGCGTCAAGGACGTGCCCGCCGACCGGCCGCTGCCCGCCGGCACGGTGTTCGCCGCGTTCCTGAAGCGCGACGACATCCGCGACGCGCTCGTCCACCCGGGCGGGCTTACCCTCGGCGAGCTGCCGCCGGGCACCCGCGTCGGCACCTCCTCGGTGCGCCGGGTCGCCCAACTGGCCGCGACGCACCCGTACCTGCAGTGCGTGCCGTTCCGGGGCAACGCCAACCGCCGCCTGGAGAAGCTCGCGGCCGGTGAGGCCGACGCGCTGCTGCTGGCGGTCTCCGGCCTGGAGCGCATCGGCCGGCAGGACGTGATCACCGAGGTGCTGTCCCCGGAGACGATGATGCCGCCGATCGGCGCGGGCATCCTCGCCCTGCAGTGCCGCGAGGGCGACACCGAGCTGATCGACGCCGTCAGCGGGCTCGGTGACCCGGACACCCACCGGGAGGCCACCGCGGAGCGGATGTTCCTGCACGTACTGCAGGGGCACTGCAACAGCCCGATCGCCGGATACGCGCGCGTCGACCACGGCGGCGAACTGTCCCTGCGCGCCTGTGTCTTCACCCCGGACGGCAAGACCCGGCTGAACGCCCACGAGTGGGCGGGCCGCCTCGACCCGGCCACGCTCGGCACGTCGGTCGCCGTGTCCCTGCTGCGGCAGGGCGCACGGGAGATCATCGACGGCATCCCGCACTGACGCGCAGGTCCGGCGGCCGTCAGGCGGTGCCCGGCTCCCCCTGGTCCCGCAGGAAGGCGCTGACCTGGTGGGCGAGGCTGCCCGGTCCGGCGCCGGCGGCGGCAGCGGCGCCGACGTGCTCCTCCAGCACCCCGATGCCGCCCGCCCACAGCCGGCGCTCGGTCCACTCCTCGTCGACCCGCAGCTGGATCTGGACGTCCACCTGGGCCAGGGCGGCCTCGGGGCCGGCCGCGTACAGCACGGCGGTGGCACGGCGCAGCGGGTAGACGTCGAAGCCCTCGATGAACTGGGAGTTGCGCCAGTCGATGAACGCGCCCTCCCCGTCGGGGCCGACCCGGACGTCGATCTGGCCGTCCTCGAGGTGCACGCCGAAGTGCTGGGCGCCGCGGTTCTCGACGGTCACCCGGAGACGGAAGTAGGTCAGGCCGGCGGCGGCGTCGTCCCGTCCGCGCGGTGGATCGGCCGCCTCCAGACGGTGGACGCGGACCCGCAGACCGGCGTGCTCGTCGTACTCCTGCCAGTCCCCGACCACGTTCGGCTCGTACACAATGCCCCTCTCCACCTCCGAGGCCTGCTTCCTATCTGTGCGCTCAGCGCACTGTCAAATGAGCGGAATGCGCTGTGGCCTGGGGATTCACCCGCTTTGATCGCTGATCAAGCCGTGCGCAGGAAGAATCCCCCCGCGGGACCCGACGAGAGATCCCGCGTGCGTGCCGCACATCACGTCCGCGAAAGGTCAGCGAGCCGGCCGGCCGAGTGGCGAGGAGGCCGCGGTGATGCCGAGCGCGGCGGCCACCGCCAGCACGCCGAAATCGGCGGCGAGATGCGCGGGCGTGCCCAGCAGGAGGCCGTGCGGGGCGTCGACTTGGTAGCTCAGCGGGTTGACCTTGCTGACCGCCTGGAGCCGGCCCGGCATCACGGAGACCGGGTACAGGGCGTTGGAGCCGAAGAACAGCCGCATCGTGATCGCTTGCCTGAATCCCACCAGGCGGTCGCGGCTGAGCACGATGCCCGCGATGGTCATCGACAGGCAGGAGAAGAAGGTGGAGGCGAGGACGACGGCGGCGGCGACGCCGAGCAGCTTCCACGGGTTCCGGGTGAGCGCGACACCGAGCACCGTGGCGATGAGATGACGACCACCGCCTGGATCAGCGGCTTGTGAACACGGCGGACTGGGCGATGATGCCGGGCCCCAGGTAGTCGATGTAGGGGATGCCGCCGGTGGGGACCGCCCGGATTCTGGTGAAGGTCTGACGGAGATCAGCAGCCACGGGGCGGGCTGGACCGCCGGGGTGCAGAGGTCGGTGCGGTCGTGGCGCAGTTTCTGCAGTTCGACGGCGCACATCGGCACGGCCCGGGCGGGCAGCGGCCGCCAGCCCGCGCGGGGCTGCGGCGGCCGCGGCAGCAGGGCCGTGCCGCCCTCGGCCGGCGGGGTCAGCCGGCACGGTTCGCGGAGCGGCGGGTGCTTCGGACATCGCGGAAATCTCCTGGCTTCTCGTCGGGGCCGCTGCCGGCGACGTCGCGGAAGACGTCCTCCAGCGTGGGCAGCGCGCCCGCGGCCGGCACACCCGCGGCACGGCGCCGCTCGCCGAGCCCCCGCCGCAGTTCGGGCCGGGGTGCCGAGGGCGCGGACGCGGCCGCGGTGTATCAGGCCGGCCCGGTCCCAGTACTGGTCGGCCTCGTCCATGTCGTGGGTGGAGACCAGGACCGTCATGCCGGTGGCCGCGCGGACGGCGTTCACGTGCTCCCAGACACCGGTCCGGGCGGCGGACCATGCCGCCGGAGCAGGTGCCCGCCAGCCAGCCGGTCGGCGGCTTCGCCGAGGCCGACGGCGGCCAGGGCCTGGTCGACCCGGGCCACGCGCTCCCGGCGCGGGACGTCGAAGACCCGCGCGAAGAGGGCGACGTTCTCCCGCCCGGTGAGCCCGCTGTGGGCGGACAGCTGCTGGGGGACGTACCCGAGCGGCCGGCGTACGGCCGTACGGTCCCTGGCGGAGTCGTGACCGAAGACCCGGACCATGCCGGCCGGTACCGGCAGGAGCGTGGTGATGCAGCGGACGGCGGCGGTCTTGCCGGCGCCGTTGGGCCGGGCGGTCCGAAGACCTCGCCCTCGCGCACCACCAGGTGGAGCCCGTCGACCGCGTTGGTGTCCCCGACGGCATGGGCGAGCCCGGCGCAGGTGACGGCGTCGGCCGGCTCGGCCGGCGGTGTGGCGGTGTCCGCGTCGGGGGGCGGTGTCCCGCGTCATGATTCCTCGGCCTCCTCGTGCAGGGTGACGGCCAGCTTGCGCAGCGCCGGGAGTGCGGCGCGCAGCGCGTCCCGGTCGGCCGTGTCGAACCGGGCCACGTGGGCGTCGACCAGGGCCGCCCGCCGGCGCTCCCAGTCGCGCAGCCGGTTCCGGGCCGCCTCGGCGGCCGGGAGAACGAAGGCCGGGAGAACCATGACCGAATAGCGTGAATTGTTTCGGTATATTGTGGTTCGGGAATCAGCACCCATGTGCTTCGGACAGGAGGCACTTCCGTGGGAGCCGGCCCGCCGGATCCCGGTATCTCCGTCCGGCCCGCCTGAGCGTCTCCCATGGTGTCTTCCCACCCGGCACCCGCTGAGGGAGGTGCGCGCGATGCGTGGCACCAGCAGGACGAAACCCCATCCGCACGACGACGCCCCCGACACCGCCGAGGCGTTCGAGCGGCTCGCGGGCCTGACCGACGGCCCGGAGCGCCAGGCGCTGCGGGAGGAACTGGTGCGGCTGTGGCTGCCCATGGCCGAGCGGATCGCCGTACGGTTCCGCGGCCGGGGCGAGTCCCTGGAGGACCTGTACCAGGTGGCGGCGCTGGGCCTGGTCAAGGCCGTCGACCACTTCGACCCGGCGCGCGGCCGGGCCTTCGAGGCGTACGCCGTGCCGACCATCACCGGCGAGATCAAGCGCCACTTCCGCGACCACATGTGGACCCTGCACGTGCCGCGCCGCGTGCAGGACCTGCGCAACCGCGTCCGGACCACCGTCAAGGAGCTGGCGCAGACGACCCCCGGCCGGGCGCCCACCGTCGCCGAGATCGCCGAGCGCGCGCAGCTGACCGAGGACGAGGTGCTCAGCGGCCTGGAGGCGCTGGAGTGCTTCACGGCACTGTCGCTGGACGCCGAGATGCCCGGCACCGACGGCTACGCGCTGGGGGACGCCCTGGGCCGGCCCGAGCCCGGCTACGACCTGGTCGTCGACCGCGCGGCGGTCAAGCCGTGTCTGCAGGCGCTGCCCGAACGCGAACGCATGATCCTGTACCTGCGGTTCTTCCGGGGCATGACGCAGAGCCGGATCGCCCAGCAGCTCGGGATCTCGCAGATGCACGTCTCCCGGCTGCTCAGCAGCTGTTTCGCGAACCTGCGCGAGGAGCTGTTCGCCGAGCCCCGCTGAGGGCGGACGGCCGGGGCGGTCACTCGGGCGGAGAGCCGGGAAGCTGCGTGGGGCCGTGCCGCTCGAGGGCCTCCTCGAGCTCGGCGCGGACGTCGGCGGGCATGTCGCCCGTACGGCCCCAGATGAGGATGAGCTCGGCCACGTTGCGCAGCTTGATGTTCGTGTGCTGGGAGACCTCCTTCAGCACCAACCATCCCTGGTCCGGCGTCACCCGGCCCAGCGCGACGATCATCCCGATCGCCTGGTCCACGACAGCGTGGGAGGTGACGGCCTCCTTCAGCTGGTGGACCTCTTCCTGCAAGGCGAAGACGCGGTCCGGCTCCGCCTCGTCCTGGCGGCCGTTCATGGACATGGTCGCCTCCCGATGGGTGCAGGGCTTCGCCTCACGGCCCTCAGCCCATCAATACACCGTCGCGCGGCACCCCGCCATGCGCCACCGCAACGTTTGCGACCGCCCGGGCGGGGTACTCCGCAGGCGCTCGTTCCGCTTCCGGACGACACTGGTGGGAGACCGGTGGCTGCCGGTCGCCGAGACCAGGACGCGACTGCCATGAATTACGACACCACCCTCCCCGGCGGTACGACGAACATCGTCTCCACACACTCCGTGTTCGGCGCACCCTGCTGGGTGAGTCTGACCAGCCGCGACCTGCGGGCCACCCAAGAGTTCTACGAGGCCGTCCTCGGCTGGCGATGGCGCGACGCCCGGATGGGCGACCACTTCCGCATCGCGCTGGCGGGCGGTGTGCCGGTCGCGGGGATCGCGGCCGTCGCCACCATGTGGCAGATGGCGGTGGCGTGGACGCCGTACTTCGCGGTCCCGGACGCGGACGAGGCCGCGGCGCGGGCCCGGGAGCGCGGCGGCACGGTGGCCGTCGGCCCGTTGTCCTTCCCGCCGGGACGGGCGGCGCTGCTGGCCGACCGGGACGGTGCCACCTTCGGGATCTGGGAGGGCAAGCTCGTCTCGAACTGGGAGGCCTGGCGGCGGGCGGCACCAACATTCATCCGGCTGCACACCCGGGACGCCTTCGACTCCGCGATCTTCTACGGCGAGATCTTCGACTGGGCCTCGGAGCGCCCCGGCTGCTGCCAGGTCGAGTACGAGGGCGGCGAGGTCGTGCTGCGCAGCCGGGGCGACGTGGTGGCGCGCATCGACTCCGGCGCGGTGGAGGCGGCCCCCGATCCCTCCGTCCGGCCGCACTGGCAGATCCACTTCGCCGTGGACGACATGGCTGCGTGCGCGCGGGCGGCGGAGAAGCACGGGGGGAGCGTGCTGAGGGAGGGCGAGGAGGAGGCCATCCTGCGCGATCCCGACGGTGCGCAGTTCACGGTGACGGCGCGGCGCGAACGCTGAGGTGGGCCGGCGGGCTGCAGTGGTCCGGCGTCGTCCCCTCGGTGCGGTTGACGGGGTTGACGTGGCCAACGTGCCCCATGGGGTGACGGCTGAGACAAAATGCCACTTGCGCCTGTCTCATCCCGAGAAGCTGGCAGAACGTGCTCCTGCTGGTCGCACTGCGCGCCTGGGCGCACGCCCCTGACCAGCGGTATGTCCGGGTCATGGCCGAAGGAGGGCAAGGGGGCGGAGCCGTCCGCGTGCGTGATCGACGCGCAGAGCGTGAAGACCTCCACCACCGTCCCGGCTCGTCACCGACACCCTCGGACTGCTCCTGGCAGTGCTGGTCACGGCCGCGAGCGTGCAGGACTCCGTCGCCGGCACCCACCTGGTCGACCAGGTGGCCGCCGCCCACCCCACCATCCGCAAAGTCCGGGTGGACGGCGGCTACCGCCAGCACCTCGTCGAGCACGCAGCCACCCTCGGCATCGACATGGAAATCAAGGGGAGGCACGACTGCCCGTGGCTAGGCGGGGTTGACGGCGCGGCTGCCGTGCGCGGGCCGGGACAGCAGGACCAGGCTGCGGGGTTCGAGGCGCAGGCGGGTGCCCGGCTTGCGTTCGCGTTCGTCGGGGACGCCCTCGGGGTCGGCGGTGTCGATCAGGGTGGTCCAGCGCTCCCCGTAGGAGCGGTCGGGCAGGCGGAAGTCCACCGGCTCCCAATAGCCGTTGAGCAGGAGCAGGAAGGAGTCGTCGACCACGGGCCGCCCGTACGCGTCCCGTTCGGCGATGGCGTCGCCGTTGAGGAACACGCCGACGGAGTGCGCGTCGGCGCGCTGCCAGTCCCGGTCGGTCATCTCGCGCGCGTCGGACCGCAGCCAGACCAGGTCGGGCAGGGGCTGCTTGGAGTTGGTGGCGGTCTCGCCGCGGAAGAAGCGGCGGCGGCGCAGCACGGGGTGCGCGGCGCGCAGAGCGATGACATGCCGCGTGAAGTCCGCCAGCGTGCGCTGCTCCTCCGTCAGCCGCCAGTCGACCCAGGAGACCTCGTTGTCCTGGCAGTAGGCGTTGTTGTTGCCGCGCTGGGTGCGGCCGAGTTCGTCGCCGTGGCAGAGCATCGGGATGCCCTGCGACAGCAGCAGCGTGGCCAGCAGGTTGCGCTGCTGGCGGGCGCGCAGCTCCCGTACGGCCGGGTCGTCGGTCTCGCCCTCCACCCCGCAGTTCCAGGACCGGTTGACGCTCTCGCCGTCCCGGTTGTCCTCGCCGTTGGCCTCGTTGTGCTTGTCGTTGTACGACACGAGGTCGCGCAGGGTGAAACCGTCGTGCGCGGTCACGAAGTTGACGCTGGCGCGCGGCCGGCGCCGGCTGTGCCCGTAGAGGTCGGAGGAGCCGGTCAGCCGGGAGGCGAACTCGCCGAGGGAGCCGGGCTCGGCCCGCCAGAAGTCCCGTACGGCGTCCCGGTAGGGGCCGTTCCACTCGGACCACAGCGGCGGGAAGTTGCCCACCTGGTAGCCGCCCTCGCCGACGTCCCAGGGCTCGGCGATCAGCTTGACGCGGCTGATCACCGGGTCCTGCTGGATGAGGTCGAAGAACGCCGACAGCCGGTCCACCTCGTGGAACTGCCGGGCGAGTGTGGCCGCCAGGTCGAAGCGGAAGCCGTCGACGTGCATCTCGGTGACCCAGTACCGCAGCGAGTCCATGATCAGCTGCAGCACGTAGGGGTGCCGCATCAGCAGGCTGTTTCCGGTGCCGGTGGTGTCGTAGTAGTGCGCCCAGTCGCCGTCGACGAGGCGGTAGTACGAGGCGTTGTCGATGCCCCGGAAGGAGAGGGTGGGGCCCAACTCGTTGCCCTCGGCGGTGTGGTTGTAGACCACGTCGAGGATCACCTCGAGCCCGGCCTCGTGCAGCGCCTTCACCATCGTCTTGAACTCGTTGACCTGCTCGCCCCGGGTGCCGAAGGCGGCGTAGGCGTTGTGCGGGGCGAAAAATCCGATGGTGTTGTAGCCCCAGTAGTTGGACAGGCCGCGGTCCTGGAGCACGCCGTCGTGCACGAACTGGTGCACCGGCATCAGCTCGATGGCGGTCACGCCCAGTGAGGTCAGGTGCTCGACAACCGCCGGGTGCGCGAGCCCGGCGTAGGTGCCGCGCAGCCGCTCCGGGACCTCGGGGTGCGTGCGGGTGAGCCCCCGCACGTGCGCCTCGTAGATCACGGAGTCGGCGTACGGCCGCCGGGGCGGGCGGTCGTCGCCCCAGTCGAAGTAGGGGTCGGTGACCACGCCGAGCATGGAGTGCCCGGCGCTGTCGGCCGGGGAGGGGCCGCTCGGTGCGCGCTCGTAGAGCGAGGCGTGGTTGTCGATCTGCCCGTCCACGGCCCGCGCGTAGGGGTCGAGGAGCAGCTTGGCCGGGTTGCACCGGTGGCCGAGGGCGGGGTCCCACGGGCCGTGCACGCGGTAGCCGTAGCGCTGCCCCGGCCCGATGCCGGGCAGGTAGCCGTGCCAGACGAAGCCGTCGACCTCGTTGAACGGGACGGGGGTCTCGGTGCCGGCGTCGTCCACGAGGATCAGCTCGACGCGCTCGGCGACCTCACTGAACAGGGCGAAGTTGGTGCCCTGCCCGTCGAAGGACGCGCCCAACGGGTAGGGGTGCCCGCTCCACACGGGCACCCCTTTCCGGGATCGCCGCGCGGTCACCGGGCCTCCTCCAGGGTGCCGTCCGTCGAGGCGGCCAGGACGGTCACCGGCACCTCGCGGGGCACGTTGAGCCCCTCGCTGAGGTTGGGCGCCGGGGCCTTCGGGACCAGCGGGACGCGCTGGCCGGCGCGGGCGCGCTGCGAGAACCAGATGATCTTGCTGCCGGTGTCCGTGGCGCAGCAGCCCCAGCCGTCGCTCATCGCGGCGATGTGGGCCAGGCAGGCTCGCAGGTCCTGGTCGGGGCGGAGTTCACGGTCGTCGCCGCCGATGGCCGTGATGAGGTGCTGGCCGTTCCACCACATCTCGATCGACGTGTGCTTGTCGGTCGCGTGCTCGTCGATGGCCCGGAGCAGCAGTTCGGTGCCACGGCGGACGGGTTCCACGAGGTTGTCGAGGTCCCAGTAGCGGAGGTGGGCGGCCAGGATGCGGCTGACCTGTCCGACCCGTTCGGGGCTGACTTCCACGTCGAGGTGGTAGTAGCAGGGCACTGCGGTCTTCATCGTCGCTCGCTCCTCACCGGCGAAGCTCTCGCTCCTCCTCGCCCCGTCCGGCCAGGTGCCGGACACGGAGCGTGAGCACTGATCGCTTCTGAGTCAGGATCAACAGTGGGGCCACTACGCCATTCGTGCAACACGAGAGCGCCATTGGGGTAGTTGAAGAGCCAACAAGACGCTCTGTCGCCGCGCGTGCACCATAGGTGAAAGCCTCGATCGCCGTAACGGATCCGTGCCTCTCCGTGCACGGAGACCACCCGACCGTCGGGAAGCGTGCCCAGTCGAGAGCGTCGGAAGGTGAACAGGGCCATGCTGCTACCCGCTAAGGCCGAAGTGGCCCGGCTGTTGCGGCGGTACCGGGCGTGGGAACGTCTGATGCTCGCCTCGCCCTCCGACCGCGCCGTCCGGGCCGCCTTCGAGGACTCGGGCTACACCCTGTGCGTACTGATGGGAAAACGCTGCGCCCGGGAGGCCGCGGACGCCGCCGAACGCTATCTGCGCACCACGCTCGCCGCCTACCTGCAGGAGCAGGCCGGGCGGCCCCGGGTGAAGGGCCGGACCAGGCGGGCTCCCCCGCCGGACCGGCGTCCCACGGCGGGAAGGCGCTGACTTTCCGGCACCCATCGGATTCCGCGCCGGGCCGCCGGCCCGGCTTCGCGCACGGCGGAGGTGACACCCCATGAACTCGACCGAGGCCATCGGCCGCATCCCGGTCCGGGACGTCCGGCCCGCCGTGGAGTACGGCAGGCGCCCGGCGAAGGCGGTCGCGGGCGAGACCTTCCAGGTCACCGCCACCGTCTTCCGCGAGGGCCACGACGCCGTCGGCGCGAACGTGGTGCTGCGCGATCCCGGGGGGCGCCCCGGCCCGTGGACGCCGATGCGTGAGCTCGCCCCGGGTACCGACCGCTGGGGCGCCGAGGTCACCCCGACCGCGACGGGCCGCTGGACGTACTGCGTGGAGGCCTGGAGCGACCCCGTGGCCACCTGGCGGCAGCACGCGCGGATAAAGGTTCCGGCGGGCATCGACACCGGCCTGGTACTGGAGGAGGGCGCCGGACTGCACGCCCGGGCCGCCGCCGGGGTGCCCGCGGGCCGCGAGCGCGCCGTCGTGCTGGCGGCAGCGCGGGCCCTGAGCGACGACTCCCTGCCCCCGCACTCCCGGCTGGCGGCGGCGTTGGCGCCGGAGGTGGACGAGGTCCTGGCCCGGTATCCGCTGCGGGAACTGGTCACCGCCTCCGAGCCGCTGCCCCTGCT
>NZ_JBITDA010000022.1:0-145614 GCF_044453765.1 Streptomyces sp. NPDC051636
CAAGGGCAGCGTCGGGCACAAGGCAGCCGTGATCACCACCATCACCCTGACCAGCCACCGGACCACGACCGAACCGCCCTAACTTCCCGGTCTTGCCCTAAAGGGGCCGACCCGGTCGGCCCCCTCGGACGGGTCCTACAGGTTCACCGCCCGCATGCCGGCCTCGTCGTAGCGCTCCCCGGCGGGCTCGGGCAGTTCGGCGTCGATGCGCGCCAGGTCGTCCTTGGTCAGCTCGACGTCGATCGCGGCGGCGTTCTGCTCGAGGTAGCTGCGGCGCTTGGTGCCCGGGATCGGTACCAGGTCCTCGCCCTGCGCCAGCACCCAGGCGATCGCCAGCTGCGCCGGTGTGACGCCCTTCTCGGCGGCGATCTCCTTCACCTTCTCCGCGAGCCTGCGGTTCACCTCCAGGTTCTCGCCGGTGAGGCGGGGGACGGTGCGGCGCCAGTCGTTCTTGTCGAGGTCGTCCGGCGAGGAGAACCGGCCCGCCAGGAAGCCGCGGCCCAGGGGCGAGTACGGGACGAAACCGATGCCGAGCTCCCGGCATGTCGGCAGGACCTCCGCCTCCGGGTCGCGCGTCCACAGCGAGTACTCGGTCTGGACGGCGGTGATCGGGTGCACGGCGTTCGCGCGGCGCAGCGTCTCCGGCCCCGCCTCGCTCAGGCCGAGGTGCCGCACCTTGCCCTCCGCGACCAGCTCCGCCATGGCGCCGACGGTCTCCTCGATGGGCACGTTCGGGTCGACGCGGTGCTGGTAGTACAGGTCGATGTAGTCGGTGCCGAGCCGCTTGAGCGAGCCGTGGACCGAGCTGCGGACGTGCTCGGCGGAGCCGTCCTGCCGCCCCACCGTGCTCATGTCGCCCGGGACGGCGTCGTCCATGCGGTAGTTGAACTTGGTGGCGATCACGTATTCGTCGCGATGGCCCTTGATCGCCTGGCCCACGAGCGTCTCGTTCGTGAGCGGGCCGTAGACCTGCGCGGTGTCGAGGAAGTTGATGCCCAGCTCGAGGGCGCGTCGGATGGTCTGGACGCCCTCGTCCTGGTCGGCGGAGCCGTAGAAGGCGGACATGCCCATGCAGCCGAGGCCGATGGCAGACACCTCAAGGTCCCGCAGCCTGCGCTGCTTCATGTGAATCCCAGCCTTTCCTGCGGATGGATCGTTGCTCTGCCAAGGACGCTAGAACTTGGAGCGCACTCGAAGTCAAGCGCCGCAGCCGTCACTGGCCGAGGAGGGCCGTGGTGATCCGTACGAAGGAGCGGACGAGCGGGGTCGTCCGGTCGCTGTTCCAGGCGATGACCAGGTCGCTGGGCGGCGCCCCGGTCACGGGCACCGCGGTGAGACCGGCGGGCAGATGAGCGGGGAGCGGCGTGAGCCCCACGGTGCCGTCCCACAGCACGGACTGGACGCACTCGTGGACGGTGCGGATGACGGGGCCGTCCCCGACGCCGGTCTCCGGTACCCCGAGCCCGCAGGGGTCGGTCCAAAAAGCCCGCCACACGGGATCGGTGCCGTCGGGGAACCGGAACCACCGGCGGCCGGCCAGGTCGTCCCCGCGCAACCGCTCGCGTGCGGCCAGGGGATCGTCGGTGCGCAGGATCACGCCGACCGGGTCCGAGCGCAGTACGCGCGTGGTGATGCCCGCGTCGTCGAAGGGCGCCCGGGTCAGGGCCACGTCCACCAGGCCGGCCCGCAGCCCGGCGGCCGGGTCGGTCAGGTCGGCCTCGCGGATGCGGACCCGCACGGTGGGGTGGCGCTCCCGGTAGGCGGCCGACAGCCGCGCGCCCATCTGCTGCGCGCTGTCGGCCAGCGTGCCGACGGTCAGGGTGGGCGTGGCGGAGGCGACGCGGAGGCGTGCCTGGTCGGCCTGCGCCAGCAGGGTGCGCGCCTCGTCGTAGAGCTGTTCCCCGGACGGGGTGAGGGTCACTCCGGTCGGCGACCGCCGCAGCAGTTCGCAGCCGAGGTCGGTCTCCAGCTGCCTGATGGCCCGGCTCAGCGGCGGCTGTGTCATGTGCAGCCGCGCGGCGGCCCTGCCGAAGTGGAGTTCCTCGGCGACGGCCACGAAGTAGCGCAGGGTGCGTAGCTCCATCGGCCGCCACGATACCCGCCGGGTATCGGGGGTGCGGGATCGGACTTGGACGCCCCGGGGCGTGGGGCGGTGCACTGGGCCGAGCGGCAGTTCGCCGACCAAGCCCGTACCGAAGCCCGTACCGAGGAGTCGCAGTGACCCACCCAGCGATACCGGACCCCGTCGTCGACGTGACCGGCGCCGAGGAACTCGCCGAGGACGTCCTGGTGCTTCCCAACCGGGGAGGCGAACTGGTGCCGAACATAGGCGTCATCGGCGGACGGCACTCCGTCCTGGTCGTCGACACCGGCCTGGGCACCGCCAACGCGGAGGCGGTGCTCACCTTCGCCGCCGAGCACGCCAGGGGGCGGCAGTTGTACCTGACGACCACTCACTTCCACCCTGAGCACGCGTTCGGGGCGCAGGTCTTCAGCGGGCGGGCGACCTACCTGGTCAACCGGGCCCAGGCCGAGGACCTGAAGGTGAAGGGGCCGGGCTACCTGGAGATGTTCCGGGGCCTCGGCGAGTCCGTCGCCCGTCGGCTCAAGGGGGTGGAGCTGGTCGAGCCCGACGTCGTCTACGACCGGTCGTACGTCCTCGACCTCGGCGACCGGGTGGTCCGGCTGGAGGCCACCGGCCGCGCGCACAGCAGGGGCGACCAGGTGGTGCGGGTGCCGGACGCGGACGTGCTGTTCACCGGAGACCTCGTGGAGGCCGGACAGTTCGCCATCTTCCCCTGGTTCCCGCCGCACGACACCGACGTGTCGGGCCTGCGCTGGCTCGCGGTGATGGAGCACCTGGCCGCCCGGCCGACCCGGGTGGTGGTACCCGGGCACGGGGAGGTCGGCGGACCGCGGCTGCTGGCCGGCGCACGCGACTATCTGCGGCTGCTGCGGGACGAGACCTGGCTGCGCCGGGACGCCGCGATGAGCGAGCGCACGATCGCCGAGGAGGTCTCGGCTCTGATGGCCGAACGGTACCCGCAGTGGGCCGGCCGGGAATGGATCGAGAAGGGCGTCGGGTGCCTGTGCGCGGAGCACGGCGGACCCGCGCCGACGGCCGTGGCCTGACCATCCCTCTTCGGAAGCCGCACGCTCCCCTTCGAGGAGGCCGGTGGCCATCTGGCCCGGGTCTTCACGGCCGGCCTCGGCTGGTCCGCCGAACGGCGCGACCGGGCGGCCGAGATCATCCTGGTCCACATGCGGGACGACGTGCCGCCCGAGGTGGACCTGGAGAGCCGCCTGTTGCAGCAGGTGGGCACGACCGCGTACGTGTCCGGCGGAGGAGTGGACGCGTTCGGCCCAGCGCTCACCGAAGCCCTGGTCGCCGCGTATCCCCGCCGGAGGTTCGCCGCATCCTTCGTCTCCCTCTTCCGCGACCAGGCGGAGCGGAAGCACGGATGCGCGGCGGCGGAGCTGGTGGCGGGGGACTGGGCGGAGCGCACTCCGGCTCATCCGCCGGAGCGGATCTGACAGGGTTCACGGCAGGTCGCGCGGTACGGCGGTCGCCGCCGGGTGTCACGCCCCGGATCAGGTGTCGGAGGCTTCCTCCGGGTTGGTGTCCGCGAATTCCCACCAGGCGAGCGGCAGCCAGTCCCCGTCGACGAAGCCGTCGACGGAGCCTCCGGTACCGCGTATGGCCACCCGGGTCCCTTCCGGATAGGTCTTGCCGGACAGGCCGGATACCGGGACGAGGAGCGTGCCGAGACGTCGCGACAAGGTTCTGGGTCCTTCCGAAGTGGCGCGAACTGGACTTTGCAGTCTCTAGATGCAAATCGTCTCATCATGTACCAGCCTGGAGTATGAGCCAAGACACAGAAGACCGGTAGAGCTGCAGGGTTGGGCCCTTGATCCCGACGGATGCAGCGGGTCCCCCGGCGCCGCCGTTTCCCTCTGTGAGCGAACAACCACACCTAGTGGAGGTGCTCGACAATGAGGGCCGTTGTGTACAAGGGACCGTTCGAAGTAGCCATCGAGCAAGTGGAGGATCCCAGGATCCAGCACCCGAACGACGTGATCGTCCGCGTCACGTCCACCGCGATCTGCGGGTCGGACCTGCACATGTACGAGGGCCGCACGGCCGCCGAGCCGGGGATCGTCTTCGGGCACGAGAACCTCGGTGTCATCGAGGAGGCCGGGGAAGGTGTGACGTCACTCAGCCGTGGCGACCGGGTCGTCATGCCCTTCAATGTGGCCTGCGGTTTCTGCAAGAACTGCACGGCGGGGTTCACGGGCTTCTGCCTGACGGTGAACCCGGGCTTCGCCGGCGGTGCGTACGGCTATGTGGCCATGGGTCCCTACGTCGGGGGCCAGGCCGAGTACGTACGCGTGCCGTACGCCGACTTCAACTGCCTGAAGCTCCCGGAGGGCACCGAGCAGGAAACCGACTTCGTCCTTCTCGCGGACATCTTCCCCACCGGCTACCACGGCAACGAGCTCGCCGACGTACGCCCCGGTGAGAGCGTCGCCGTGTACGGCGGTGGTCCGGTCGGTCTGATGGCCGCCTATTCCGCGATGCTGCGCGGCGCGAGCAAGGTGTTCGTGGTCGACCGGGTGGCGGAGCGGTTGCAGAAGGCCGAGGAGATCGGCGCCGTACCGATCAACTTCACCGAGGGCAACCCGGTGGAGCAGATCCGGGAGCAGACCGATGGCCAGGGCACGGACAAGGGCATCGACGCCGTGGGCTACCAGGCCCAGGCCCGCGGCGAGGATCGCGAGGAGCCGGCGACCGTACTGAACTCGCTCGTCGAGACGGTGCGGCCGACAGGTGCCCTGGGTGTGCCGGGCCTGTATGTCCCGCGCGACCCCGGCGGACCGGACGAGCAGGCCAAGCAGGGCATGCTGGTGGTCGGCATCGGGCGTCTCTTCGAGAAGGGACTGCGCATGGGCACCGGTCAGTGCAACGTCAAGCGCTACAACCGTCAGCTGCGTGATCTGATCATCGAGGGCCGTGCCAAGCCCAGCTTCGTCGTCTCCCACGAGCTGCCGCTCGACCAGGCGCCGTCGGCGTACGAGAAGTTCGACAAGCGGACCGAGGGCTACACCAAGGTCGTCCTCCACCCCCACGCGTGAGGAAGCCGCCTGTCCCGATTCACACGGCGGGTGTCCGCGCCGGCTGCGGCCGGCCGGCACCCGCCGTCGCCATCGCGACGCCGCGCGCGCAGGACTGTCACACGCCGAGAGCCGGCTGTCCGCCGGCAGCGTCTTCGTCCGCGTCCGTGACCGGCCCGAGCAGGCCGTCGACGACATCGCGGAGCGGCCGGCAGCTGATCACCACCTCCGAGGAGCTGTACGTCGTCACGCGGGCGCACGCCGGGCAGCGCTGACCCGCGCCGGCCGCGCGGTCAGTCCCACAGGGGGTACGTCACGACGCGCGTGAACCCCTCCGGCCTGGCGCCGGCGTACGTGAGGCGCATCCGGGTGTAGTGCTGCAGACGCGGATTCTTCTTCCAGGGCCGCGCGCGGTCGAGTCGCACGGTGACCGCGTAGGAGTGGAAGGTGCCCGCCGCGCAGTACGGCTTGCAGTCGTTCACCGAGTTCAGGCCCTTGGCCGTCGCCGACGTCGGACCCCACTGTGTCCAACGCAGCGCGGTGAGGCGGCTGTTGCCGTCGCCGCAGGCCAGGATGAAGTCTGCCGGGTGTACGTCCGGATGCCACAGGCAGTCGACGAGCACCGGCTCGGGCCGCTGTGCCGCCGCCCGCTGGGCGGAGGCGGGAGCCGGCGCGGGGGCGGTGGCGGAGGCCGGAGTCATCGCGGCCCCGAGCAGCGCGCCCGCCCAGAGGGTGATGGCTGTCCACACAACTGGTCCGCGCATCGTGACTCCGCCCGCTCGAGATCGGCTCTGTATCGACGCTACGACCGTCCCCGGGGATGCACCACTCGCGCCCTGTACTACCGTCTTCGTGTCATCCTACGAACTTCGTGCACAACGGGTTACCGCACCCACCGCTGATTGATAGGAAACTTTCCTATCAAGAGGCGGGCACCGACCGACTCGCCACCCCCCACCCTCACTGGAGCCTCCGTGTCGCACCCCGACCGTGAAACAGCCCCCGCACCCCTCTCCCGCCGGACCGTCGTCGGCCTGATCGGCGCAGTGGCGTCCGGGGCGCTGGTCAGTGCCCCGCGCGCCGCGGCCACGTCGGCTGCCGCCCCGGGTCTCGACGATCCGGCGAAGAAGGAAATCGCCATGAAGCTGGTGTCGAGCGCGGAGAACTCCTCGCTCGACTGGAAGGCCCAGTACAAGTACATAGAGGACATCGGCGACGGCCGCGGTTACACCGCCGGCATCATCGGCTTCTGCTCCGGCACCGGCGACATGCTCGACCTCGTACAGCTCTACACCGACCGCAAGCCCGGCAACGTCCTCGCCCACTACCTCCCGGCGCTGCGCAGCGTCGACGGCACCGACTCGCACGACGGCCTCGACCCGAATTTCCCCCGGGACTGGCGCAGGGCCGCCCAGGACACGGCGTTCCAGCAGGCGCAGAACGACGAACGCGACCGCGTCTACTTCAACCCCGCGGCCAAGCAGGGCAAGGCGGACGGGCTGCGCGCGCTCGGCCAGTTCACGTACTACGACGCCATCGTCATGCACGGCGACGGCGACGACCCCACCAGCTTCCGCAACATCCGCAAGCGGGCCCTGCGCAGCGCCAAGCCGCCGGCCCAGGGCGGCGACGAGACGACGTACCTCAACGCCTTCCTGGACGCCCGGGTGTGGGCCATGAAGCAGGAGGAGGCCCACAGTGACACCAGCCGCGTCGACACCGAACAGCGTGTCTTCCTGCGCAAGGGAAACCTCGACCTGCACCCGCCGCTGGACTGGAAGGTGTACGGCGACAGCTACCACATCGGCTGACGCCGTCGGCTGCCGGGGAATTCCGGGGCGGTAACCACGAACCGGTCCCCGTCGTCCGGCCGGGGTTGGCGCCGCCCCTGGCTGGACGACGTGTCCGGCCCCCGGGAACATCCCGGTGAACTCCAGAACACCAGGGCATGCGACGGCCGCCGGCCGGGTCATGTATGCTCGGTCTCGAGCCGGCCGCCACAACTCGCGGCGACTGGTTGTGCGTTGGTGGTCCAAGGAAAGACGTCCCGCTTCCTGCGGGGAGATGCAGGTGCAAGGCCTGCCCGGCGCTCGGATGTGAGCCCCATTCCGCTTCGTGCGGGGTGGGGCTCACTCGTGCGTGCCGGACGGCGAGGACAGGAGCGCGGACCAGTCCTGGCCGGCGGCCCATTCGGCGAAGGTGTGCCAGCCGACTTCCGGGTAGTCGCGGCGCAGACCGGCGACGTCGACATCGAGGCCGACGGTGGTGAAGTACTCGAACATGGCGGCCAGGTCGGCGGAGTGGGCCCGGACGTAGGACAGCGGCACCTCCTCGGCCACGACCGGACGGCCGGTCGCGCCCGCGAGGATGTCGGCCATCTGGCCGGGAGTGCGCTCATCGGAGGCGATGTCGATACGCCGCCCGGCGAACTCGTCGCGCCGCTGGAGGACGAGCGCGGCGAAGGCGCCGATGTCGGCGGCGGGGATGAGAGTGAGCGAGCGGTCGGCGGGCATCGGCCAGGCGAAGGCGCCGCCGCGCAGCCCGTCGAGGGTCCAGCCCGTGGCGTAGTTGTCCATGAACGCCGCCGGGGCGATGACGGTCCACGGGACGTCGGTGGCCCGCAGGCGCTTCTCGATCAGGTGCTTGCTGTCGTAGTGCGGGATGCCCGTGCCGCGGTCGGCGTGCGCGGCGGAGGTGAACACGAGGTGGCCGACGCGGGCGGCCACCGCGGCGTCGACGAGGGCCTCGCCCTGACGGGTCTCCGTGGCGGTGTCGGTGCCGAACGGGGTGGTGACGGCGAAGAGGGAGTCGACGCCGGCCAGCGCGGCGTCGAGGGAGGCGCGGTCGTCGAAGTCGGCGCGGAGCACCTCGGCGCCGAGGCCGCGCAGTGCCTCGGCGGCGGGGGAGCCGGGGTGACGGGTAAGGGCGTGCACCCGGTGACCGGCGGCCAGCAGGGCGCGGGCGGTGGCTCCGCCCTGGGCGCCGGTGGCTCCGGTGACGGCGATGGTGAGCATGGACACTCCTTGAAAAGTTACTGCGTGACGCAGTTGATGTGCTGCGCAGGAGAATAACAAGATTTCGCTGCGTCGCGCAGTAATTCTCGTGGCCGGTGATGTGCCGGGCGCCGGGCGAGGCCAGGAAGTGTGCCGTCGCGGCGATGTCCTCCACCGTGCCCGGGCGCTTGTCGTGCGTCTCCTCCACAAGCGCGCTGTGGCGCTCCTCGGTCATCCGCCGCGGAAGAAGTCGGTGCCGGCGATGCAGCCCGCCGAGATGACGTCGCACGTGATGCCGAGCGGGCCGAGTTCGCCGGACAGCGAGGCGTTCCAGGCGGCCAGTGCCGCCCGGGCCGCGCCGCAGAGCCGCCCGGCGCTCGGCGCCGATCGAGCCGATGCCGGTGACACTGCAGCGGCCGTCGTTGTTCTCCGGCGGCAGCCGGGACGCCTTCACCACCTGGCTGGCCGACGCGGTCGACGCATATCCCACCACCCTGCCCGGCCTCGTCGCCTCGCACCTCCTCGGCGGCTGCGGCCACTGTTATCCAGCAGGAGCGGCCCGAGGAGACCAACCGGCTCCTGACCACCTGGCCGGCGTCGGTGATGTCAATGTGACGTATCCCGCCCCTCAGCGGGCCGCCGACCCCCTAACGTTCATCGCGTGGCACGGCAGGGGAGTGGCCGACACCATGGTGTTCGTCACCGGCAGGCTGAAGGGATCGACAATGTTCCGCAAGGTGCTGGTCGCCAACCGTGGGGAGATCGCGATTCGCGCGTTCCGCGCCGGCTACGAGCTGGGCGCGCGCACGGTCGCCGTCTTCCCGTACGAGGACCGCAATTCGCTGCACCGGCTGAAGGCCGACGAGGCCTACGAGATCGGTGAGCCCGGGCATCCGGTGCGCGCGTACCTGTCGGTCGAGGAGATCGTCGCCGCCGCGACCCGCGCCGGCGCGGACGCCGTGTACCCCGGGTACGGCTTCCTGTCCGAGAACCCCGAGCTGGCCCGCGCCTGCGAGGATGCGGGCATCACGTTCGTCGGCCCGAGCGCCCACGTCCTGGAGCTGACCGGCAACAAGGCCCGCGCGGTGGCCGCCGCCCGCGAGGCCGGCGTGCCGGTGCTCGGGTCCTCCGCCCCCTCCACCGACGTGGACGAGCTGGTCGGAGCGGCCGAGGAGATCGGCTTCCCCGTGTTCGTGAAGGCGGTCGCGGGCGGCGGCGGGCGCGGCATGCGGCGCGTGGAGGACCCCGCGCAGCTGCGCGAGTCCATCGAGGCGGCGGCCCGCGAGGCGGCGTCCGCGTTCGGCGACCCCACCGTCTTCCTGGAGAAGGCCGTCGTCGAACCGCGCCACATCGAGGTGCAGATCCTCGCAGACGGCCAGGGCAACGTCATCCACCTCTTCGAGCGTGACTGCTCGCTGCAGCGCCGCCACCAGAAGGTCATCGAGCTGGCGCCCGCCCCGAACCTGGACCCGGAGCTGCGGGACCGGATCTGCGCCGACGCGGTGCGCTTCGCCCGGCAGATCGGTTACCGCAACGCGGGCACGGTGGAGTTCCTGCTCGACCGCGACGGCAACCACGTCTTCATCGAGATGAACCCGCGCATCCAGGTCGAGCACACGGTGACCGAGGAGGTCACCGACGTCGACCTGGTGCAGTCCCAGCTGCGCATCGCCGCCGGCGAGACGCTGGCCGACCTCGGCCTGTCCCAGGAGACGGTCACCCTGCGCGGGGCCGCTCTCCAGTGCCGTATCACCACCGAGGACCCGGCCAACGGCTTCCGCCCCGACACCGGCCGCATCAGCGCCTACCGGTCGCCGGGCGGCTCGGGCATCCGCCTGGACGGCGGCACCACCCACGCCGGCACGGAGATCAGCGCGCACTTCGACTCGATGCTGGTCAAGCTCACCTGCCGGGGCCGTGACTTCAAGGCCGCGATCGGCCGGGCCCGGCGTGCCGTGGCCGAGTTCCGCATCCGCGGCGTGGCGACCAACATCCCGTTCCTGCAGGCCGTGCTGGACGACCCGGACTTCCAGGCCGGGCGGATCACCACGTCGTTCATCGAACAGCGGCCGCACCTGCTCACCGCCCGCTCCTCCGCCGACCGCGGCACCAAGCTGCTCACCTACCTCGCCGACGTCACCGTGAACAAGCCCCACGGCGAGCGGCCCGAGCTGATCGAACCGGTCACCAAGCTGCCCCCGCTGCCCGCGGGCGAGCCCCCCGCGGGTTCCCGGCAGCGGCTCGTCCAGCTGGGCCCGGAGGGCTTCGCCCGCTGGCTGCGCGAGTCGCCGACCATCGGTGTCACCGACACCACCTTCCGCGACGCCCACCAGTCCCTGCTGGCAACGCGCGTGCGCACCAAGGACCTCCTCGCCGTCGCCCCGGTCGTGGCCCGCACCCTGCCCGAGCTGCTGTCCCTGGAGTGCTGGGGCGGCGCCACCTACGACGTCGCCCTGCGTTTCCTCGCCGAGGACCCCTGGGAACGGCTCGCCGCCCTGCGCGAGGCCGTGCCCAACATCTGCCTGCAGATGCTGCTGCGCGGCCGCAACACCGTCGGTTACACCCCGTACCCGACCGAGGTGACCGACGCCTTCGTGCAGGAGGCCGCCGCCACCGGCATCGACGTCTTCCGCATCTTCGACGCGCTCAACGACGTCGGCCAGATGCGGCCCGCCATCGACGCCGTACGCGAGACCGGGACGGCGATCGCCGAGGTGGCCCTCTGCTACACCTCCGACCTGTCCGACCCCAACGAGCGCCTGTACACCCTCGACTACTACCTCCGTCTGGCCGAGCAGATCGTCGAGGCGGGCGCCCATGTCCTGGCCGTGAAGGACATGGCCGGGCTGCTGCGCGCCCCGGCCGCCGCCAAGCTCGTGTCCGCGCTGCGCCGCGAGTTCGACCTGCCGGTGCACCTGCACACCCACGACACGGCGGGCGGCCAGCTCGCCACCTACCTCGCCGCGATCCAGGCCGGCGCCGACGCGGTGGACGGCGCCGTGGCCTCGATGGCCGGTACGACCTCCCAGCCGTCGCTGTCGGCGATCGTGGCCGCGACCGACCACTCCGAGCGGCCCACCGGCCTCGACCTCCAGGCCGTCGGCGACCTGGAGCCGTACTGGGAGAGCGTCCGCCGCATCTACGCGCCGTTCGAGGCGGGCCTGGCCTCGCCCACCGGACGCGTCTACCACCACGAGATCCCCGGCGGCCAGCTGTCCAACCTGCGCACCCAGGCGGTCGCGCTCGGCCTCGGCGACCGCTTCGAGGACATCGAGGCGATGTACGCCGCCGCCGACCGCATCCTGGGACGCCTGGTCAAGGTCACCCCGTCCTCCAAGGTGGTCGGCGACCTCGCCCTGCACCTGGTCGGCGCCGGGGTGAGCCCGGAGGACTTCGAGGCCGAGCCGAACCGGTACGACATCCCCGACTCCGTCATCGGCTTCCTGCGCGGCGAGCTGGGCACCCCGCCCGGGGGCTGGCCGGAGCCGTTCCGCAGCAAGGCGCTGCAGGGCCGCGCCGAGGCCAAGCCCGTGCAGGAGCTCACCGCCGAGGACCGTACCGGCCTGGAGAAGTCCCGGCGGGCCACGCTCAACCGGCTGCTGTTCCCCGGCCCGACGCGCGACTTCGACACCCACCGCCAGACCTTCGGCGACACCAGCGTGCTGGACAGCAAGGACTTCTTCTACGGGCTGCGTCCCGCGAAGGAGTACGCCGTCGACCTCGAGCCGGGCGTACGGCTGCTGATCGAGCTCCAGGCCGTCGGCGACGCCGACGAACGCGGCATGCGCACCGTGATGGCCACGCTGAACGGCCAGCTCCGGCCGATCCAGGTGCGCGACAAGGCAGCCGCCTCCGACATCCCGGTCACCGAGAAGGCCGACCGGGCCAACCCCGGTCACGTCGCGGCACCGTTCGCCGGAGTGGTGACGCTCGCGGTCACCGACGGCGCGGAGGTGGAGGCCGGGGCGACGGTGGCGACCATCGAGGCGATGAAGATGGAGGCCACCATCACCGCGCCGAAGGCGGGCCGGGTGTCCCGGCTGGCCATCAACCGGATCCAGCAGGTGGAGGGCGGCGACCTGCTCGTCGAGATCGCCTGAGCCGCGAGCGGCCGACGCCAGGCGGTCGGGGCGGTACGGCTCAGGGCGCTTCGTCGCCGGGGCCGAACCGCCCACCCGCCGTCACGGCGAGGTCAGGGCCGAAGCGCGCGCCCGTTCACCGAGGCCGGCGAGGTCTTCCCGTCCCGCGCGACGGCGGTGCTGCGCTCCTCCGCCCAGGCCTCGGCACGCGCCCGGGCCGCCGCCCTGCCCAGCCGCATCACCATCGGTGGAGCACCGCGAGGACGCGGCGGTGACCCGGTTGCCGTTCCCCACCGACGGACTGGGCGTGACCGTCCTCCGCGACGAGTCTCGCGTCCTGCTGATCCCGGTCGGCCACCGCCCGGCCGGCAAGGAAGTCGGCGGCCGCCGCCGACTGGTGGCGGACCTCCTCAGCAGGGCCTGCCCTCAGACACCACCCCACTCGATCGTCAGCGCCCGCCCCTGCGCGCGCCCCGCCTCGGCGGCCGGCCCGCGCGTGGCCGGGTCGAGCGGGTTGGCGCCGATCGCGGCCCGCGACGCCTCGTCGGGCTCGACGACCACCACCCGGGCGCCCTGGGCGCGCAGTCCCTCGACGGCCTGCTCCAGCGGCGCGTCACTGGGAAAGGGCTCGGTGCCGCCCATCGGCACGACCACCAGGACGCGCGAAGCTCCGGACGCGTAGTCGGCGTTGGCGATGGAGCGGACGCCGCCGTCGACGTACCGGCGCCCTTCGATCGTCACGGGCGGCCACACACCCGGCACCGCGCAGCTCGCCGCGACGGCATCCACCAGGCTCACCGCCGAGGAGTTGTCGAACACCCGCGGCTCTCCACTCTCGGCGTCCACCGCGACGATCTTCAACGTTCGCGCGGGCCACCGGTGCACCGGAAGCCGCGACTCGATCACCGCACGGCGCTCGGGCTCCGGCACGGTCGCGGCATCGAGCGCGACCTTCCCGACCGCGCGCCGCAGGTCCGCGAGGGTCGCGGCACCGCCCACCGCGGCGGCGATGTCCGCGGCGAACCCCTCCAGATCTACCTCCGCCATGATCTCGGCGGCCTGCAACGCGGGATCGGCCTGCCGGGCGTACAGCTCCTCCAACGCCAGTCCACTGCCCAGCTGCGCCGCGACGGACGACCCGGCCGAGGTCCCCACGATCACGTCGGCCCCCGTCACGTCCTGCCCCGCGTCGGCCAGCCCGGCCAGCAGCCCGGTCATCCAGGCGATCCCAGTGACCCCGCCGCCGCCCAGCACCAACGCCTCGGTCATGCCCACCCTCTTGTTCGCCGACGTGTCCATGAGAAGCCAAGTATGGCCCCAGGCGGGGGTTGTTGGCGCGTGTCAGTCCTCCCGGGGTCCGGCGCAGGCCAGACGCGTGTCCAGCCAGTCGAAGACGCGCTGCTCGAACAGGGCCCGCCCCAGCGGCTCGCAGTGCAGCTGCGCCCCTTCCGCCGCGGTGAACCGGACCAGTTCCTTCGGCCCCGGCAGCGCGTCGTACAGGCGTTGCGAGGCACCGGGCCAGAACTGCTCGCCCTCGGGGTCCGTGATCAGCAGGGGTGTGGTGATCCGACCGGCCACCGCGGTCACGTCGTACGTGCCGACCTCGGTGAGCAGGTCGAACGGTGACGGGATGCCGTACGGCTTGGCCCGCCAGCGCCAGACCGCGGCGAGTGCGGGATCCGAGCCCAGGCCCTCCACGATGACGCGGTCGAACATCGCACGGTCACCGGAGTCGAACAGCGCGCGCAGTTCCGGGCCGAGCATGCGCCACCAGCTCTCGGCGACGGACACGACGCCGGGATCGGCGACGGCGGCGGCGATCCGGTGCTCGAACGCGAGCGCGCGCGGCACCCAGTAACCGGCCTGGCTGATCCCGGCCAGCACCACGCGCCGCGCGTCGACGTCCGGCCGGGCGGTGAGGAAGTCCACGACCGGCGTGACGACCTTCTCCCAGTCCGGGCGGAAGGTGACACCGTGGTCGAACAGCATGGTCTGCTGTCCCGGCCCGTCGAAGAGCAGTGCACGGCAGCCCCGGGCCACCGCCGGTGCGCCGAGCAGGGTCCAGGCCCCACTGATCGGTCCGTCGCTGCCGTTGTTGACGATCACGGTCGGCAGCGGTTCCGTGCGGCCGGGCGGACTGATGAGGTAGCCGGGAAGCGACATGCCCTCGTACGGGATCGAGACACGCTCGGCGGGCGGGTCCCAGGCTTCCGCGAACCGGTCGAAGCAGGCCCGGTGCTCCCCGAACACCTCGCGCAGCCGCGCCCGAGGACCGGCGCAGGCGTCCACGGCGACCATGGCCGTACCGAAGTATCCGGCGGCCCGCAGGAACCCGTCCCGGGCGCTGACCCGGTGGCCCCCGGCCGCCGACTTCCCGGCCTGCTCGTGGACGCGGCGGGCGAGCGCCGTCCAGGACGCGAACCACTGCTCGGCGCCGCCGTCCGCCGCGTCGGACGCCGCGGTCAGCACTTCGCCGGCATCCGCGCCGTGCTGCCAGACCGCACCGAGCGCCAGCCGGGCCTCGTAGTCGAACTGGTCGTTCTCGCCGAACCGGTACCTCATGGCGCCTCCGGGCGTGCGCGGACATCCGTCGTCGCCCCCGGGCGCGTGACACACGGCGCCCGGGCGACGACGGCTCGCGGCCGGTGGTGGCGGGTGGTGGGTGGTGGCGGGTGGTGGGTGGTGGTCAGGCCCGGGGCGGGTTGTCCCGGCCCTGCTCGCGGCCCAACTCGTCCTTCAGCCGCTCCTGCGCCGTGTCGACCTGGGAGGTGTACTTGCTCTGGGTCCGGTCGTCGACGTAGTCACCGCCCTTGTCGATGCCCTTGCCGGCCTGGCTCTCGTGGCCCTTCAGCATGCTCTTGAGCTTGTCCATCATGGACATGGCGTCCTCCTCGGCGGTACGGGCCCCGTTACCAGGGTCGGCACAGGCCCGGTGATCCGCATCTCGGGCGGCCTGGAAGCGAGACAGGGCCGCTGACGCGCGGGTACCTCAGGGCCCAGGGAGGTGCGCATGGCGGGGACGGCGGTCCTACTGTGGGGCGTGGGCAATGGACAGAGGCCCCGGCAACCGGCCGAGCCGGGACTCGCGCTGCTGTTGCCGAGCCTGATCGGCTGGCAGCGGGCGGCGCAGCAGAAGAGCGCCGGTCTGCGCACCCACACCCTGGCGGGGCATCGCCGGCTCGCTGATGACGGACCCGTCCCGGGTGGCCGGCCAGATCGTCTCCGGGATGGGTTCATCGATCTGGCTGACCTGCGCGGTCGGCATGGCCTGCGGCGGCGGCCTGCCGTCCTCGCCCTGGCCGTCACCGCGGTGCACTTCCTCGTCGTACGCGGCCACCCCCTGCTCACCGGCCGGCACACCCCCATCGCGTCGGCTCCCTCCTCCGCCTTGCCTCCGCGCGCACCACACCCCGCCCAGCCGCGCTGATGACCGCGCCGCTGCTCTCCTCCGCCGTGATCGGCCGGACAGGTCCTGGCCGCGGCCGGTCAGCCCTCCGCCGTGGAGGGGCAGGCGCGGGCGATGAGCAGGGCGACGTCGTCGTGGTTCGCGGGGTGCCGCAGGTCGTGCAGGAGCCGGTCGCAGGTCTCCTCCAGAGGTGAGTCCGGCGTGTCCAGGAGCTGCAGGAGGGTCTTCAGGCGCTCGTCGATGGAGTGCTCCCGGGTCTCGACCAGCCCGTCGGTGTAGAGGACCAGCTGGTCGCCGGGGGCGAAAGCGACAGTGGTGGTCTCGAAGGGGATGCCGCCGACGCCGAGCGGTGGACCGGGCGGCAGGTCCAGCAGGCGGGGCCGCTCCCCCCGACGGACGAGGACGGGGGGCAGGTGACCGGCGTTGGCGAGGTGGCACTCGGCGTGCCGCGGGTCGTAGACGGCGTACACGCAGGTGGCGATGTACTGCTCCAGCCGTGAGGTGATGGTGTCGAGGTGGTGGAGCACCTGGGCGGGGTCGAGATCGAGGTCGGCGAAGGCGGTGGTGGCGGTGCGCAGCCGGCCCATGGTGGCGGCGGCGTCGATACCGCTGCCCATCACGTCACCCACGACGAGTGCCGTCCTCTGGCCGTCCAGCGGGAGGACGTCGTACCAGTCGCCGCCGACCTCGTAGGCGGCCTGCGCCGGCTGGTACCGGGAGGCGAGCCGCAGCCCCGGCAGGCGGGGCGGGGGGTCGGGCAGCAAGCTGCGCTGGAGGGCCTCTGCCGCGTTGCGCACGCTCTGGTGCGCCCGGGCGTTGTCGATGCACACCGCGGCCCGGGAGGCCAGCTCCACCGCGATGGCCATGTCGTCCTCGTCGAAGGGCCGCGGATCGCGGGCGCGGGTCAGACCGAGGAAACCGAGGATGGTGCCGCGGGCGGCGAGCGGGACGGCGAGGTAGGAGTGGACCCCGGCCCGGGCCAGGAGGGTGGCCGCCTGGTCGTCCCGGGCGATGCAGGACAGGTCGTTGCCGTCGGCGTGGCGGACGAGGATGGGGCGACCGGTGCGCACGCAGCGGGTGGCCAGGCGGTCGGCGTCGTACGTGGTGAGCCGGCCGGGCGGGTCGGCGGCCCGGACGGCGTCGGTGGGGTAGGCGGCCTTCACGGCGAGGGCGCGGAAGAGGGCGGGAGCGCCCTCACGGGAGGCGGGGCGGTGTTCGTCGAGTACGGAGTCGAGCACGTCGACAGCGGCCACGTCGGCGAAGGCGGGGACCGTGACGTCGGTCAGCTCCCGGGCCGTCTGATCGACCTCCAGGCTGGTACCGATGCGGGCGGAGCCGTCGGCGATCAGGGTCAGCCGGCGCCGCGTCTCGCTGGCCTCCTTGGCCGCCTTGTACCGCTCGGTCACGTCCACCACCAGCTCGGCCACCCCGAGGACCCGGCCCTGGGTGTCCTCCAGCCGGAAGAGCGAGATCGTCCAGGCGTGCTGGTGGTCCGGGTCGGCCTGGGTGCGGCCGACGAGGGGGGACTCCTCCACCAGCGGGATCCCGGTCCGCAGGACCTTGCGCATCCTGGCCTCGGCGGCCTCGGCCGCCTCGAACTCCGCGTCGCTCATGACCTCGCGGTAGTGGCGGCCGATGTGCTCCTTCGCGGGAATGCCGTGGATCCGTTCCAGGGCGGGGTTGACCGCCACGTACCGCAGTTCGGTGTCGAGGGTCGCGATGCCGATGGGGGACTGGGAGATCAGCCGGGTGGACAGGGCGACGTCGCGCTCCAGCTCGCGCAGCGTCGGTGAGTCGGTGCCCAGGCCGAGGGCGTAGAAGTCGCCGTGGTCGTCCAGCAGCCGCATGTTGCGCAGCTCCACCAGCCGCGTGCTGCCGTCCTTGCGGCGGATCGGGAAGGTGCCGGCCCAGCTCTGGCCGGTGTCCATGACATCGGTGAACGTCTTGACGACCCAGTCCCAGTGCTCCTCGTGCACCAGCAGCTGCGCGGCGTACTCCCCGAGCGCCTCCTCGGCGGTGTAGCCGTACAGCTGCTCCGCCTGCGGGCTCCACAGGGTGACCCGGCCCTCCGCGTCCAGCAGCACCGCAGCGACACCGAGCAGTTCCATCAGTCCGCTGGGTTGTGACGACTCGTCCTCCGGCCGCTCGGTGCCGGTCCGGCCGAGATGCGCCGGAGCCCACTCGGCTTGGCTCATCGCGGGCCCTCCTTTCGCCGGCCGACGCGGTCGTCCGCCGGCCCGGAGCGCGGCGCGCCTGCGCCGGCAGACGCCTCGCCTTCCATGGTCCCCCCGATGCGCCGGTCGACACACCCTGTGGGCCCGTGGTCAGCGTTTGCCCTTGCCTCCGTGTCCGCCCGCCTTCTCGGGGCTCGGCCGGACGCCGTCGGCCGGCTTTGCGGTCTGCTCGCCGGTGGCCTGAACGGGGGAGGGCGAGGAGGCCGTGACGTCCGACGCCGGGGACGGCGAGACGGACGGCCGTGCCCTCGTGGACGGCTCGGCCTCCCGGCCGTGCGTCGAGGCCCCGGGGGAGAACCAGGCCATGCCGGCGAGCAGCGCCGCGACGAACAGGGTGGTGCCGCTCAGCAGCACGACCACGCGGGAGCGGCGCGGGAGGGAGGGGCTGCGGCGCTGGGCCGCGGCCCGGTGCACGGTTGTCGTCCAGCCCGTGTCCGCCGCCGGGGCGGGGAAGCCGGCGGCGGGGGCGGCGGGTATACGGGCGCCGGGCGCGGGTGCGGCCGGTACCGGGGCGTCCGGCCGTGCCTGCGGCAGGGGCTGCGGCGTCCCGCGCCAGGCGCCGCGCCCGAACCAGTCGGCCGCCTCCTCGGCCGAGGGCCGGTCCTCGGGCCGCTTGGCCAGGAGTCCGAGCAGGTAGTTCTCGAAGGCGGGCGGCAGTTGGACGCCGAGCCCGCGCGGCGGCAGGGGAGAGGCGTCGAGGTGCTGGTGGAGGATCGCGAGGGCGGTGTCCCCCTGGAACGGCGGCCGGCCGGTGAGCAGCTGGTAGAGCACGCAGCCCAGGGAGTACACGTCCGAGGCCGGGCCGGCGGGCCGGCCCAGGGCGCGCTCCGGAGCGAGATAGAGGCTGGTGCCGACGATCTGCCCGGTGGCGGTGAGGGCGGCACCCGGGTCGTCGAAGAAGCGGGCGATGCCGAAGTCACCGATCTTCAGCGTGCCGTCGGCGTCCAGCAGGAGGTTGGCGGGCTTGATGTCGCGGTGCACGATGCCCTGCCGGTGGGCGGCGGCGAGCCCGGCGGCCGCCTCGGCGGCGATACGGGCCACCCGTGCGGCGGGCAGGGGGCCGGAGGCGGCGAGCAGCCGGGCGAGGCTGTCGCCCTCGACCAGCTCCATCACGAGGAACAGGTGGTGCTCGTGCTCGCCGAAGTCGAGTACGCCGACCACGTTCGGGTGGCTGAGCGAGCCGGCGGTCTGTGCCTCCAGGTGGAAGCGGGAGGTGGCGGTGGGGTCGGAGCCCTGGGGCAGCAGGAGCTTCACCGCCACCGGTCTGCCGAGTGTCTCGTCGAAGGCCCGCCAGACCTCCCCCATGGCGCCCCGCCCGATCGCGTCCTGCAACCGGTATCGGCCCGCTGCCAGCACCTGTCGTCCCACCCTCTTGCCGTACGACGTCTCGACCGCCGCGCGCGGCAACTCCCCACGTGGACGGGGTGGAGGCGCCGCGGCGACCCAAGCGTAGCGGCTCCAGGGGGGCCGCTTTCCCGGTCCGCCCAGGTGGCGGCCCGCGCGCCGGCGAGGGGACCGGCGCAGCCTTGCAGGGCGGGTCGGCGTGCCGAAGCGGGCCTCGGGGAGGCTTCCGGGGTCAGTGCTGATGCCCGTGCTGCGTACGGGTGTCCTGGTGCTCGTGCCCGCTCCGCTCGGGCGATCCGCCCATCATCCGCAGCATCGCCGGCCCGCCGGTCCGCAGGAACCGCACGACCAGCGCCGCGGCGAGCAGCAGGAAGGCGATGTTGAGCCACGTCGTGTAGTTCCAGGTGACGCCTTCCTCGGGAATCGTGGCGTCGGCCTGGTCGGGGACCAGCCCCAGTCCACCGAAGGCGAACTCGACGAGATATCCGGCCACAGCCGTCGCGGCGAAGAAGGTGACCAGCAGGAAGCCGGCCATCCGGGCGCCGTAGTACTTCCGGTAGATGTTCAGGATCGGGATGATCAGCAGGTCCGCGTAGATGAAGGCGATCACGCCGCCGAAGCTGATGCCGCCCTTCCACAGCACCACCGCCAGCGGCACGTTGCCGATGGAGCAGACGAACGTGGCGACCGCCACCAGCGGTCCGACGAGCGGCCCGGTCAGTTTGGCGGCGAGCGGACGGTCCGCGAGGAAGAAGGTGTGCCAGAAGTCGTCCGGCACCCAGGCGGCTATCGCGCCCGCGATCAGCAGCCCGGCCACCAGGTCCCGCAGGATCGCCGCCCACTCCATGACGAAGATGTGCGCCACGGACGTGAAACCGTCCCGCGACAGAAGCCGGCGGGCGAAGCCGCCCTCGCCCCGCACGGACATGTCCATGGCCGCATGCCCCTCCATGGATCCGGCCAGCCCCCGCTCGGCCTGCTCGCGCGCCCGGCGCAGCAGCCGCTCGCGCAGGAAGAGCCGGAACAGCAGGGCGAGTACGACGATCATGACCGGCCCGCCGACGAACTCCGCCGCGGTGAACTGCCAGCCCATCAGCAGGGCCAGAATCACACCGAGTTCGATCACCAGGTTGGTGGAGGCGATCTCGAAGGCCATGGCCGCGGTGAAGTCGGCGCCCTTGCGGAACAGCGACCGCGCGAGTGCCACGGCCGCGTAGGAACAGGACGACGAGGCCGCGCCGAGCCCCGCGGACAGGGCGAGCGTGCGCGGCCGGTCGTCACCGAGCAGCCGTACCACCGTCGACCTGCGCACCACGGCCTGCACGACGGCGGACAGCGTGAAGCCGAGGATCAGCGCCCAGGTGACCTCCCAGGTCATCGTCCCGGCGATGGACAGCGCGTGCCCGATGGCATCCACGGGGTGCACCCTTCCGCGACGGTCGGCCGACGTCACCGAGTATTCCCCCAGGGGGTATGCCACGCACCTGCACGGCCGCCGCGTCCGGCCCCGCTTCGGAGGCGCGCTCGGGGCAGACCCCGGTGTCGACGACGATCCGGTCCACGGCGATCGCCGGATCGACCAGGTCGCGCTGCCGGGCCAGTCCTCGAGACCGGCCATGAGCCGCAGCCCGCCGGGGTTGGAGGCCGGTACGTCCATGGTGCGGCTGACGGTGTGGGCGGAGCTGGGGCGCAGGCCCTCCAGCGGCGGTTCCGCGCCGGGGCCCACGGTCCGGGCGAGCGCCGCAGCCCCGCAGTCGGCGAGGTCGCGCAGGTGCTCGCGCTCGGGCCCCAGCAGCAGCGCGGCGCGCGTCGACGACGGACGGCTGGGATCGGTCTCCCGGGCGCGTCCAGGCGGGTGCAGCAGTCGATGCCGACCCCGGCCAGGGTGGCCGCCTCCTCGCGGCGCGGGCCGGAGTCCGGCGCAGCCCGGGCCCTTCGGGGAGGCCGGCATCCGCGGGGGCCATCCGGGCGCGGCGGCGCGCGGGAAACGCCCCGGCTCGCTGCCGCCGCCGTTGCCGTGCTGCTGCTCACGCGCCACGCGCTCCAGGCTGGGCAGCCCTGTGACCAGCGGGACAGCGAGGTGGGGGCCCTGTCACACCTGGAACGCCGCTCCCCGGCACGGTCGCGGCCGGATCCGGGGGCGGTGTCCGGCCGCTGATCACACCGCGGCGGCCTCCCGCACGGCATGCCGGTGAGAGCGATGATCTCCACGACGGCGCGGTCATGGTTACCGTGGCCGCGGCGGCTCCGCGCGGGCCGGCCCCGGCGAAGCAGCCGTTCGCAGCCGCCCGCAGCCGCGCGAAGACGAGGAGGCAACCAGTGACCACCCCCGCCAGCCGTGCCCGCCGACGGCAGCCGCACGCGGCCACGGCCCCGTCATGACCGCCCTCGCCATCGTCGGAGCGGGCCCCGGCCTGGGAGCCGCCGTCGCGCGCCGGTTCGGCCGCGAGGGGTACGACGTCGCCCTCGTCGCCCGTGACCAGGGCCGCCTGGACACCCTGGCCGGGGAACTGGCCGCCGGGGGAGTCACCGCGCGCGGCTTCGCCGCCGACGTACGCGACCCGCAGTCCCTCGCGGCGGCCCTGAACGCGGCGGGCCAGGCCGTCGGACCGATCGAGATCCTGCAGTACAGCCCGGTACCGCACCAGGAGTTCATGCGTCCGGTCCTGTCGACGACGCACACCGATCTACTGGGGCCGGTCGAGTTCTCCGTCTACGGCCCGGTGGCCGCCGTACAACAGGTGCTGCCCGGCATGCGGGCCCTGGGCCGCGGCACGATCCTGTTCGTCAACGGCGGCACCGCCGTCGTCCCGCACCCCGACCGCGCGGGCACGTCGATCGCCTTCGCCGCGGAAAGTGCGTACGGCCGCCTCCTGCACGACAGGCTCGCCGCCGAGGGCATCCACGTCGCGCAGCTGATCATCCCCGGCGAGATCATCCCGGGCCACCCTCGCAAGGACCCGGCCGTGCTCGCGGAGACCCTGTGGTCGGTGCACCGGGACCGGCACGGCTTCCGGCACTTCGCCGACGACCTGGACTCCTGAGCCCGCCGCGCCCGGGCCCTGCGAGCCGGACCGTACCGGCGACCGCTGCCGCTGCCTGCGAGGCGCCTGCCGCCGGCAACAGGGCCGCGGCACCCAGGTGGTCGAAGGCTCCGGCGCCGGCCGCTCCGGCGGCGGCTGCGGTGCCCTTCAGGCCGGTGCCGGGCGGGCCGCTCGCAGCACCGGGCGGCACCACCGGCCGATCCGGCGCGGAACCGATGAACGGTGCGATCTTGGGCAGACGGCATAGGTGATCTTCACGCCCACCAGAGGGGGGAGCCTCACTGCCGTGTCCACGCCCGCGCGCGACCTCAGCCGGGCCCGCCGCCGACGCCCGTTCGACCTGCGCGCGACGGCCCTGTACTTCGCCCTGCTCGCCCTGCTCCTGTGCGCTCTGGGTCTCACCGCCCGTGCGGCGGCCGCCGCCTTCGAGCGCCGTCCGGCCTGGATCGCCGTCCTCTGCCTCGTCGGTACGGCTGCCGCCCTGGCACAGCGGCGCCGCCGGCACCGGCGTTGCGCACAGCGGGCCGCACACCGAGCCGCCGCCGCGCTCGACGCGGCGACCCGGACGGCCGTCGAGGCGTTGGAGGCGCCGCACCCTCCCGGCCACTCGCCGGTCCTACCGCCGGAGACCGTTACGGACGGTCCGCCGGCCGCGTACGACGCAGGCGGCGCCGTCGACCATGACGCCCTGGACCCCGACGAGTTCGAGCAGACGATAGCCGCGCTGTGCGAACGGGACGGGTGCTCGCCGGTGGAAGTCGTCGGCGGAGCCGGGGACCTCGGTGCCGACATCCTGGCCGTCACCCCGGACGGGCGGCGCGTCGTCATCCAGTGCAAGCGGTACGGGGCCACCAACCGGGTGGGTTCCGAGGACCTCCAGCGCTTCGGCGGCACTTGCTACACCGTCCACGAGGCTGACGTCGCGGTCGTCGTCACCACCAGCGGCTTCACCGCGCCGGCCGCCGAGTACGCCGAACTGTGCGGCATCGTCTGCGTGGACCGCCGGGCCCTGCGGGCGTGGAGCGACAACACGGGGCCGGCGCCCTGGATCTGCCAGGGCTGACCGCGGCCGGGCGGGCACGTCAGCGGTGTGTCACCGATTTGGCGCCCGCGCCGGTGATCCGTTTAGGCTGCCTCGGTCTGTGCCGCACCCGTCGGCCCCGGCGACGGAGGTGGAAGGCCGATGACCCAGCACGCCCCGGTGACCGAACCCGCCCCGGAACGGCGCCCCGAGCTGGTCCCGGACCCCGTGGTGGAGGCGCACCGCATCTCGGCGGTACGCCGCTACGACATTCTCGACACCCCGCCCGACGGGGCGTTCGACCGGGTGGCGGCGATGGCCGCCCGCCTCTTCGACGTCCCCGTGGCCACGGTCACGATCGTCGACACCGACCGCATCTGGTTCAAGGCGGCCCACGGCCTGGAGGGCGTGAAGGAGATCGGCCGGGACCCGGGCCTGTGCGGCTCGGCCGTGCTGCGCGACGACGCGCTGGTGATCCCGGACACCCTGCTCGATCCCGTCGCGATGGACAACCCACTGGTGGCCGGGGAGATGGGCGTGCGCTTCTACGCCGCCGCCCCCATCGTCACCGGCGACGGACACCGGCTCGGCACCGTCAACGTCCTCGACACCAAACCCCGCGCGATCACCGCGGAGGACACCGCCACCCTCACCGATCTCGCCGCGATCGTGATGGACGAACTGGAGCTGCGGCTGTCCGCGCTGCGCGCGCTGCGGCACGAGCAGGAGAAGCGGGAGGCCGAGAGCCGGCACGCCAAGGCCCAGCGGGAACGGGCGGAGGCCGAACGCGCGGCGCGGGAGCAGGCGGAGAGGGACAGGGCCGCCATTGCCGCGTTCGCGTCCACCCTCCAGCGCACGCTGCTGCCCCCGGCGCTCCCGGCCGTGCCCGGACTCGAACTGGCCTGCCACTACAGCACCGCCTCCGCCTACGACGTCGGCGGTGACTTCTACGACATCTTCCCCCTGGGCGGCGGACGGTGGGCGTTCTTCCTGGGTGACGTGTGCGGCAAGGGCGCCGAGGCGGCAACCGTCACCGCGCTGGCCCGGCACACGCTGCGTGCCGCGGCGCAGATCGACCCGGACCCGGTCGCCGTGCTCACCGCGCTGAACACGGTGCTGCTGACGGACGTCACCGCCGGGAGCCGCTTCTGCACCGCCGTCTTCGGCGTGCTCACCCCGCGAGAGACGGGCGCCTTCACCGTGACCGTGGCCACCGGTGGGCATCCGCCGGCCTACCACCTGCGTCCCGACGGCAGCGGCGCGGTGTGGGTGAAGGCGGTGCGCCCCAAGGGGGGCATGCTCGTAGGGGCGTTCCCGGAGGCGCAGTTCACCGAGGTCACGTTCGACCTGACGCCCGGTGAGGCCCTCCTTCTCTACACCGACGGACTGATCGAGGCCCGCGACGGCCAGGGCGCCATGCTCGGCGACGAGGGTCTGACCGGCTTCCTCCACCGGCGCACCGGCGGCATCAGCGCCGACAGTCTGGTGGAGGACACCGTCACCCTGCTCACCTCGCTGCCCGACAAGGCCGGTGACGACGTCGCCCTGCTGGCCCTGTCCGTCCCGGCCCCCGGGGCAGCCCCCGAGACGGGCACGGCCGCCACCGCCCGCACCACCGCCGCACCCGAGCACCTCGGCAAGGAGTGATGACCACGTGTCCGACGACCTTCGCCTGACCGTCCGGCACCCCCGACCAGGGCTGGCCGTCGCCGCCGTCACGGGAGCACTGGACCTGCATGCCGCCCCCATCCTGCGCGCCCATGTGCTGGACCTCATCCGGCAGGGGCGCCCGCACCTGATCCTGGACCTGGACCAGGTGGGCTTCTGCGACTCCACCGGCCTGAGCGTCATCATCGGGGTCTGGCACGCGGCCCAGGAGGCCGGCGGCTCTCTGGCACTCGCCCACGTCCCCGACCGCATGATGCGCATGCTCACGCTCACAGGCGTCGACACGCTGCTTCCCCTGCACCCGACGACCGCCGACGCGGTGTCGGCCCGGCCGACGGCGGACGCCGGCTGACCGGGGTCCGACCAGCTCTCGGCCTCGCCGACCCCCGGGATCCCGGTCAGGCCGGGGGAATGGCACCCGTACGGCAAGGTCCCCGCTCTGCGAGCGGGGACCTTGCGGGGCGTGTCTCGCTTCTCAGCGCTGGAGAGCTCGCTCAGCGCTTGAAGGCGTCCTTGATCTTCTCCTTCGCCTGACGCACGTCGCCCTTCGACTTCTTGGCCTGGCCCTCGGCCGCCAGCCCCTCGTCGTCCGTGGTGCGGCCGACGGCTTCCTTGGCCTTGCCCTTGGCCTGCTCCATCTTGGCCTTGGCCTTCTGCTCCCGGGCCATCTTCCTCACTCCAAGTCGCATTCGACGTCGGGGTCACTACACCGGGTGACCGCTGCTGGGGGACGTAAACCCCCCGTGGAGGCCGAGCACGGCAGAGTACCTTTTCATCCGATTTCCCACATCATTTCTCATTTGATGTGGTTTCTCCGATGTGATGACCCGGCATCGCGGGAACCCGGTAGCCACGGACGTGATGTACGGAGGCGAGAAGAACCATGCCTGAGCAGAAGTCGCCGGACCTTCCCCGGCCGCTGCGCACCGCGGCCTCCGCGCTGCGCAGGGTGCCCGGCGCCGGGGCGGTCGGCAAGGTCACGGAGGATGCGCTGAACAAGGTCGGCTCCGTGTCCCCGCGGGGGCGGCGTCTGGCGGTGTACACCGGCGCCGGAATCCTCGGTGTCACCGGTGCCGTGGAGTGGCCCGTAGCCCTGACCGGAGCCGCCGTGGCCTGGCTCACCCAGCCGCGGCCCCAGCACTCGGAGCCCGTGCCCGCGTCGAGCGGCAGCGGCCCCGCGAGCGGGAAACACCCGACCACGTCCGCCGGGCGGCCGGCCGCCTCGGACTGGACCACCACGGCCGTCCGACGCCGCCACGGCAGCGACTGAGGTACGAGATGGGGCTTGCGGGAATGATGCGTCCCTCGACCGCGGTCGGGCTCGTCCTGGCCGGTCCCCGGCTGCTGGCCCGGGGGGCCGCGCCCGCGGTGGGCCTGGCCGCCGGGGCGGCCGCGGCGACGGCACGGGCGGGTGTACGCGGCGCCGACAGCACGGCACGGGTCGCACGGGTCCTGCGGAACGCGCTGCCGGGCGACACCGGTCAGTGGCGGTCGGGCAAGCGGGCCCACCTCGCGCTGCGGCCGGCCGGGACCGGGCACGCCCGGCTGGAGGACGAGGCCCGGCAGGCGGCACGGGCGGCCCGGAAGGTGGCCGCCGCGCTGGCCGAACACCCCGACGTGGCGCTCGCCTACTGGGACGGCGGGCTGGCGCGGCTGGTGGTGGCCGCGACCGACGAGGCCTTCACCGACGGGGTGGTGGAGCGGGCCACCGCGCTTGCCGAACGGCACGGCCTGGTGCCCATGGAGGACCCGGCGGAGGATTTCGCCCATCCCGGCGACCCGGCCGCCGTACGGACCGCGGCGGCGGCCCTGGCGGCCGACGCGCTGGGCACCGCCGCCGCGCTCACCGGGTCCATGCTGCCGCTGCCGCCCCCGCCCAAGGCGGTGACCGCGACGGTGACGCTGCTGCGCGAGAACCCGCGCTTCCGGTCCTGGCTCGCCGGTCGCCTCGGCCGGTCCGGGATGGACCTGGTGCTCGCCGCGACCAACGCGGTCACCCACGCCGTCGACCGCACGCCGACCGCCCTCGTACTCGACGGGGTGCTGCGCGCCTGCGAGCTGGCGGAACGGGTGGCGCGCGCGGCCGCGTTCGACGCCGAGCACGACCGGCTGTGCGGGCCCGAACGCGTCAGTGTGGCCGCCGACCACTTCCCGCGCCCGTCGCTGCGGACCGTGCCGTACCAGCAGTACGCCGCCCACGCCTCCGTCGGCAGCGTACTCGGCGCCGCGGTGACGGAACTGGTCAAGCACGACATCAACGAGGCGGCGGAGGCGGTGCTCGCCGGCTCGCCCAAGGCCGCCCGCTACGGCCCCGCCGCCTTCCACTCCGTCCTGAGCGGCGCCCTGGCCCGTCAGGGCGTGCTGGTGCGGGAGCCCCGGCGACTGCGGGAACTGGAGACGGCGGACACCCTCGTCCTGCACCACAGCGCACTGCGCACACCCGGCTCCGACGCGGACCCGTGGTGCGAGGCCGTTCTCGACGCAGCCCGGCACGCGGGGCTGCGCGTGGTCATGACCGACGACCCGGCCCTGGCCGACCTCAGCGGCCTCGCCGACCAGGTCCTCGACGGCGACCGGCCCTGGGGCGAGGTGGTGGCCGACCTGCGTGACGGAAGCGAACACCGCACCGTCGTCACGGTCGCCCGGCCCGCCTCGGCCGACGACACCGACGTGCTCGCCGGACTGCTCGGCGGAGACGTGGCCGTCGCCCTCACCGACCACGACGGCGCCGTCGTCTGGGGCGCGGACGTGCTGGCCGCGCACGGGCTGACCGACGTGTGGCGCTTGCTGACCGCGATCCCGGCCGCGCGCGGGGTCGGCCGCAGGTCGCAGATCCTGGCCCGCTCCGGCGCCGTCCTGTCCGGTCTGCTCGTGGCCGTCGGCGAGTCCCGGCGTTCCGCCTCCTCGCCGCTGCCCGGCCTGCGGCACGCCCCGGTCGACGCGGCTGCGGCCACGTCCCTGCTGAGCGGCACGCGGGCGGCCCTCCGGGTGGCCGCGGCCCGCCCGCCGCATCCCCGCCCCCGTGTCGCCTGGCACGCCCTGGAGCCCGAGGAGGTCCAGGAGCGGCTGGCACGCGAGACGCCACCCCAGCCCGCCGTCGCCGAGCGGACGGCCGGCCGGGGGCGCACCGTGGCGCGGGCCGCCCGCCGGCACCCCGTGTTCGGACCCCTGCTCGCCCCGACGCACGGATCGGTGCAGCTCGCCCGCGCCGTACGCAGGGAACTCGACGATCCGCTCACGCCGGTGCTCGCCGTCGGCTCGGCCGCCTCGGCGATCCTCGGCTCCGCCGTGGACGCCCTGCTGGTCGTCGGGGCGCTCGATCTGAACGCCCTGATCGGCGGCGTCCAACGGCTGCGGGCGGAGCGTGCGCTGTCCGGACTGCTGGCCGAACAGAAGCAGAAGGCGCGCCTCAGCCGCCCCGACCGGCAGCCCGGGGAACCCGACGAGGCCGCGCCGGACGAGGCACGGACCGTGGACGCCGCCGAACTGCGCCCGGGCGACGTCATCGAACTCGCCGCCGACTACGTCGTACCCGCCGACGCCCGCCTGCTGTGGGAGGACGGCCTGGAGGTCGACGAGTCCGCGCTGACCGGCGAGTCCCTGCCCGTGGACAAACACATCGATCCCACCCCGCGGGCCGCCGTCGCCGACCGCCGCTGCATGGTCTTCGAGGGGACGACCGTGGTGGCCGGTCATGCCCGGGCCGTCGTGGTGCACACCGGCGACCGCACCGAGGCCGCCCGCGCCGTCCACCTCGCCGCACGCAAGCCCCCGGCCGCCGGGGTGCAGGCCAGGCTCCAGGAACTCACCCGCAAGGCGCTGCCGTTGACGCTCGCGGGCGGCGCCGCGGTGACCGGGCTGTCCCTGCTGCGCGGCGCCCCCATCCGCCGGGCGGTCAGCGGCGGGGTCTCGGTGGCCGTCGCCGCGGTTCCCGAGGGGCTGCCGCTGGTGGCCACGGTTGCCCAGCTCGCCGCCGCCCGTCGGCTCAGCCGCCGCGGTGTCCTGGTCCGCACCCCGCGCACGCTGGAGGCGCTGGGCCGGATGGACACGCTCTGCTTCGACAAGACCGGCACGCTCACCGAGAACCGGCTGCGCCTGGTACAGGTGGCCGACGCCGGCGGTACGGTCCGTCCGGCCGACCACCCGGAGTCCGCCGACACCCTGCGGATCGCCGCCCGGGCCTGTCCCCGCCTGAACGGCGACGGGGAGGCCAGGCCCGCCCATGCCACCGACGAGGCGGTGCTGGACGCGGCCGGACCCGACCCGGACTGGGTGCAGACCGAGGGCCGCCCGTTCGAGCCCGGACGCGGCTACGCCGCCGCCATCGGCTTCGCCGCGGACGGAACCCGCGTGCTCGTGGTCAAGGGCGCCCCGGAAACCGTGCTGCCCGCCTGCGCCGACCTGCCGTCCAAGGCCTCCGACGCGGCCCACGCGCTGACCGGCGACGCGCTGCGCGTCCTGGCGGTGGCGCACCGCCCGCTGGGCGCGGACGAGGCGGCCGCGGACGCCCTCGACCAGGCCCTCGAAGGGCTCCGCTTCACCGGCCTGCTGGCGCTGTCCGACGTGCCGAGGGAGAATTCCAGCGCCCTCGTCCAGGAGCTGCGGCAGACGGGCGTACGACCCGTCATGCTCACCGGCGACCACCCGCAGACCGCCCGGGCGATCGCCCTCGAACTGGGCTGGCCCGAGGACACGGCCGTCGTCACCGGCGACGAGCTGGCCGCCGCCGACCGTTCGGAACGCGCCCGGATCCTGCGGGACGCGGACGTCGTCGCCCGGGTCGCGCCCGAGCAGAAGCTCCTGGTCGTCGAGGCGTTGCGGGACGCGGGCCGGGTGGTCGGCATGGTCGGTGACGGCGCCAACGACGCCGCGGCCATCCGGGCCGCCGACATCGGGGTGGGCATCAAGGCCCGCGGCTCGGCAGCCGCCCGCAACGCCGCCGACATCGTCCTCACCTACGGCGACCTGTCCGTGCTGACCGAAGCGGTGGCCGAGGGCCGCGCCCTGTGGCGCTGCGTCGCCGACGCCATCGCCATCCTCATCGGCGGCAACGCGGGCGAGGTCGGCTTCGGCATCCTCGGCACCCTGCTGTCCGGGTCGGCCCCGCTCTCCACCCGCCAGATGCTCCTGGTGAACCTTTTCACGGACCTGTTCCCGGCGATGGCGGTGGCGGTCACCCCGCACGAGGAGGGCCAGGACGAGGCTTCCGCGACGGGTGGCGCGCCCGACGGACAGCTGGTCACCTCTCTCCTCGGCAAACCCCTGCTCCGCCAGATCCGCCACCGTGCCCTGACCACCTGCCTGGGCGCGACCACCGCCTGGCTGATCGGCCGTTTCACCCCGGGCACGGCCCGCCGCTCCACCACCATGGCCCTGTGCGCCGTGGTCGGCACGCAGCTGGCCCAGACCCTCGCCGACCGACGGGACAGCCCGCTGGTCCGGGTGACGGCGCTCGGCTCCGCGGCGGCCCTGGTCGCCCTGGTCCAGACCCCGGGCGTCAGCCACTTCTTCGGCTGCACCCCCCTCGGCCCGCTCGGCTGGGCGGGCGTGGCCGCGGCCATCACGCTCGCGGTGTTCGGACAGCGGGCGCTGCCGCAGGTGGAACGCGCCGTGCTGCGCTGGTGGCGGTCGTCCGCCGCCCGGCCCGAGTCACCGGCCGCGGGCACGCCCCAGCGGATCGCTGACACGGCACGGCGGGCCTGGGAGACACTCGACCACGCCCTCTCCGGCACGGCTGCCGCGGCGGCCGGAGCGAGGTAGTACCGCCGTCCACCGGGTTGTCAGTGGCGGATGCGAGGCTGCCCCGCATGGATGAGCAGGAGTTCATGCGGGGCCGGGTGTACGGTGCCGACCACGACGACGCCGGCCCCCGCCCCCACCACACCTACGTGCAACTCGTCGGCGGCCCGCTGGACGGGTTGCTGCTGGACGTCACCGACCGCTCCGGCCACACACCGGGCGAGCCGGTGGCCCTGGTGACGGAGATGGGCCGCTACGGCCCCGGCGGCCGCGCCCTGTACGCTCCCCGGCCCGGCGACGGCTCCCGTTACGACTGGCACGGCGACGCACCCTAGGTCGACATGGCCCGGGCGTATACCGAGACGACCCGCTGCCGACGCCGGTCCTCCTCGGCTACTTCGGCGAGGAGTACGAGGGTCCGTGCGGCAACTGCGACGTGTGCGAGGCGGTCGGCGCCCGCATGCGGCACGCCGAGTGGGGTGAGGGGACGGTACCGGGCGAGGACTCCGACCGCATCACCGTGCTCTTCGACCAGGCCGGCTACCGCACGCTGTCCCTGGAGGCGCTGGACGGCCGCGACGACCTGCTCACCGTGGTGCGTGGTCGGGGCGGGGACCCGTCGGCCGGCTGATCCCGTTTCCCGGCCCGTGCCGGAGGGAACTCGCACAGGCCCCACAGCGAGCGGAGGTACGGAGATGAGCGGCGAGAAACCCCGGAAAGACAGGTATACGCGGGCCCGCGACCAGGACGAACCGGGTGCGCACTCCGGCGCCGAGAGCCAGGCCCGGGAGCGCACGATACCGGGCACGGCGAGCGCCAAGGAGGGCTACCAGACGGAGCGTGGTACCACCGCGGGCAAGCCGCTGGAAGGCGTCGAGACAGAGGTCGAGACAGAGGAGGACGGGTAAGGACGGGAGCCGGAGGCCGGCGCCGACCGGGCCACGGCCCCCGGCCCGGCTCACCGCTCCGCCGCGGCACGGTGCCGCGCCCACGCCTCCTCCCGCAGTCCCGGGCACAGCAGTACGTCCGCCGCGGTGCACGCCAGTGCCTCCGTCGAGGCGAGAAGCACCTCGCGCGCCCGCTCGGAGGCGGCGGCCTCGGCGAACTCGACGGTGTGGTCCGATCCGTCCTCCTCCATGATCGCGACGAACGGGTGGATCGCGGGCACCCGCGTACTGACGTTGCCGATGTCCGACGACCCCAGATACACGCCGGGCACGGGCGGCGTCAGCGCGATACCGGCCCGGGACAGGTGCCCGGCGAACCGGTCGGACAGTACGTCGCTGTCGCGGAAGTGGTCGTAGCGGACCGTGGCCCGCTCCACCTCGGCCCGGGTGCCGGTGGCACGGGCGACGCCCTCCGCGCACTCCCGCAGCCGCCCGGTCAGCTCGTCCAGGGCCCGGCTGGTGGCCGCCCGCAGCCCGAACCGCCCCTCCGCGTACTCGGGGACGATGTTGGTGGCCGTGCCGCCGTGGGTGACGATGCCCTGCACGTGCGAGGCCTCCGGCAGGCGCCGGCCCAGCACGGCGAGGACGTTGAACAGCTCGATCAGGGCGGCCAGCGCGTCGATGCCCTCGGTGGGGCTGCCCGTGGGATGGGCGGCGCGGCCGTGGAAGGCCACCCGGTACTGCACCTGCGCGGTCAGCGGCGCCCGCCGCCAGTTGTACACCCCCGGGTGGAACATCAGAGCCGCGTCGACGCCGTCGAACACCCCGGCGTCCACCTCGGTCGCCTTCCCGCCGCCGCCTTCCTCGGCGGGCGTACCCACGGCCAGCACGCAACCGGCGGAGCCGCCCAGCACGGCGTGCACCGCGAGCGCCGCGCCCAGCCCTGCGGCAGCGATGAGATTGTGGCCGCAGGCGTGGCCGAGCCCGGGCAGGGCGTCGTACTCGAGCAGCAGCGCCACTGCGGGACGGCCGTGCCCCGAGCGGGCGCTGAACGCGGTCGGCATCCCCGCCACGCCGCGATCGACCGCGAAGCCGGCGCGCTCCAGTTCGCCGGTCAGCAGGGCCGCCGCCCGGTGCTCGGCGAAGGCGTACTCGGGATCGGCGTGCAGCCGCAGGGCCACGTCCCACAGCGCCCCGGCCCGGCCGGCCACCTCCTTGCGGATGTCCTCGTGGACGTCGTCCAGCGCGCGGGCCACGCGGCCTCCTCGGTGTCGGTGCTGTCGGGCGTACCGCGACGGGTTCCACCGTCCGGGTGCCGCGACACCCACCGGGTTTCGACCCCCGGGCCCGGTGCTACACGGTCGGTGTGCCCGGACGGCCGGGCACCGCTCGTGCCGTGGACCGGGGGACCGACGTGGGAGGAACGATGGATCATTCGCGGGTGCCCGTGCTGGAGGCGCTGCAGGAGTTCCGGCGCCGGGGCGATGTGGCCTACGGCCCGCCCGGACACAAGCAGGGCCGCGGCGTGGATCCGCGGGTGGCGGAGATCGTCGGGATCGACGTGTTCCGCTCCGACGTCCTCTCCCTCAACGGTCTTGACGACCGCCGCCAGTCCCAGGGCGTCCTCAGCCAGGCGCAGGAGCTGATGGCGGACGCGGTCGGCGCCGAACATGCGTTCTTCTCCACCTGTGGCAGCTCCCTGTCGGTCAAGACCGCCATGCTGGCCGTGGCCGGCCCGGGCGAGAAGCTGCTGCTGTCCCGCAACGCGCACAAGTCCGTGGTCGCGGCCGTCGTCGTCAACGGGGTCGAGCCGATCTGGGTGCACCCCGAGTTCGACACCGAGCGCCACATCGCCCACCCGCCGGAGCCCGACGACGTACGCCGCCGCCTCCAGGAACACCCCGACGCCAAGGGCATGTTGCTGATCACGCCCACCGACTGGGGGACCTGCGCCGACATCGGGGGCGTGGCCCGGGTGTGCCACGAGTTCGACGTCCCCCTCATCGTCGACGAGGCCTGGGGCGCCCACCTTCCCTTCCACCCCGGGTTGCCGGCGTGGGGCATGGACGCCGAGGCCGACCTGGTCGTCACCAGCGTGCACAAGATGGGCGGCGCCATCGAGCAGAGCTCCGTCTTCCACCTTCAGTACGACCGGGTGTCGCCGGAGGCCCTCAAGCAGCGGGAGGATCTGCTCGGCACCACCAGCGCCTCCTCCCTGGTGTACGCCACCCTCGACGGCTGGCGCCGCCACATGGTCGAGCACGGGCACGAGCTCCTGGACGCCGCGCTGCACCGCGCGGAACGGATCCGCATGGCGGCCGGCGACCTGCCGGGCCTGCGGCCGATGGGCCAGGAGGTCGTCGAGGAAGGCCTCGCCGCCTCCTTCGACCCGCTGAAGATCGTGATCGACGTACGACAGCTCGGCATCAGCGGCATGCAGGCCGCCGAGTGGCTGCGGGCCCACCGGCACGTCGACGTCGGCGGCTCCGACACCTGTCGCATCAGCGCCTCCATCACCCACGCCGACGACGACGAGACCGAGAAGATCCTGCTGGACGCCCTGCGCGCCCTCGTCGACGGCGCCGACTCCATCGAACGGCAGCCGTCGGTCCACCTGCCCGAGCCCTCGGCCCTCGAACTGGAACAGGCCATGCTGCCGCGCGAGGCCTTCTTCGCCGAGGCGGAACACGTGCCCGCCGAGCGCGCCGCGGGCCGGATCGCCGCCGAGATGATCAGCCCCTACCCTCCGGGTGTGCCCGTGGTGGCCCCCGGCGAGGTGATCACCGACGAAGTCCTCGACTACCTGCGCAGCGGCGTGGAACACGGGGTGCTGATCCCGGACGCGGCCGATCCCTCGGTACGGACGGTGCGCGTGGTGGCGCGGCACTGAGGATTCTTTCCAAGCCGTCGCGTCAACTCTCCGCCAAGACCTGCCACTTGGCTCCTGCCTCTGGATCCGGAGGCATACCGAACGGTATACAGGCCCCCGTTGAACGTGCGAGGGCCGCAGTCTCGGTTCGGCTCCGCGCGACCTTCGGGTCCCAGGGGGAGGAGTTCCATGGCGGACGACAGGCAAGCGGGTGGGGCGGCGAGACGCGGTCGGCGTGCGGTGGCGATAGGGGCGGCGTTCGGCGGTTGCCTCCTCGTCGCCGCTTCCACAACGCCCGCCGCGGCCGGCCAAGTCGGCGGACACGGCCGCGACACGCGGTACGTGTCCCTGGGCGACTCCTACACGTCGGGGCCTGTCATCCCGCGGCAGGTGGACGCGAACTGCGCTCGCTCGGACCACAATTACCCCTCGATCCTGGCGGCGGACCGAGAGGTGACGGCCTTCAAGGACGTGAGCTGCGGCGGAGCGACGACCGAGCACATGTGGAAGTCCCAGGGCACCAACGCCCCCCAGCTGGACGCGCTGCAACGGGACACCGATCTGGTGACGGTCCAGATCGGCGGCAACGACATCGGCTTCGGCTCCATCATCGGCACCTGCGCCCGCCTCAGTTCCCAGGACCCGGCGGGAAACCCGTGCGAGCGCTACTACGCCTCCTCCGGGGTCGACCAGTTGGCGGTGAACATCGTGCGGACCGCCCCGAAGGTCGACCGTGTGCTGCGGACCGTGCACGCCAGGGCGCCGCACGCACGGGTGCTCGTCGTCGGCTACCCGGATCTCCTCCCCGACGACGGCAGCGGCTGTTACCCCTCCGTCCCGTTCGCGGCGGAGGACTTCCCCTACCTGCGGGACACCGGCAAACGGCTGAACCTGATGCTGCGTCTGGTGGCCGCGTGGAACCACGCCGAGTACGCCGACACCTACGGCCCCACGCGCGGCCACGACATGTGCACAGCACCCGCGGACCGCTGGATCGAACCACTGCAGCCGGCCTCGCCCGCTGCCCCCGCCCACCCGAACGCCACGGGCGAGGAAGCCATGGCGCGTGCCGTGCTCGCCCGCCTGGGCCAGGGGCGCGGACGCGGTTGAGCGACGGCGGGGTCCGCAGCCGCGCCGCACGCCTTCGCGCCTGCTTCAGTCGGTCCCCGCGGCCGCAGTGTCGCGGGCGGGGCGAGCAGGCTGCGGCTGGGGGGACGGTGACGGCTGCCGGGGACGGGAGAGACGGCAGGTGCGCAGGAGCAGCCGTCTCGCGGGAACCTCCACCGCCTCGTACAGCACCCAGGACAGTCCGAGGGACACGGTGAACACCAGGACGGTGACGGCCAGGCCCCCTGCTACGCCGAAGTGGGGGGACTTGCCGAGCAGGCTGGTGCCGGCTCGCAGCACCAGGAGATGGACCATGTAGAAGGCGAACGACAGTTCCCCCAGCCGTACCAGCCGTCGGTGCCGCCACAGCGAGGGCAGGCCGTGCAGGTCCGCGACGGCCGCCGCGGGGATGAGCAGGGCGAAGCCGACGATGGTGCAGGGCGTGGCCGGGTACCCCGCGGTGACCTGGGGAACGAGGAAGTAGCCGATGATCGCCAGGCCGAGCGAGGCCTCCAGGCCGGGACCTCGCCACCGTCCGAGGACCACCAGCCGGGCGACGGCGGTTCCGAGGACGAACTCGGGCAGGCGGGCGGCGGGGAGGGAATTGATCGGCTGGCCCAGCCAGTGGTGTGCGTCCGCCCGGGCCAGGACCAGTGTCGTCAGCACCGACACCCCGGCCAGCACCGCCGAGCCGCGGGCGCCGAGACGGCGCAGCAGGAGGGCCAGCAGCGGGAAGGTGGCGTAGAAGAAGGCCTCGCAGGCGAGCGACCAGCTGACCGGGTTCAGCGTCTGCCACCACGGGTGCCACCAGGAGTGCACCAGCAGGAGATCGGCCAGTCCCTGGCGCAGCGTCGGCCGCGCCTGGTGGGCCAGTGTGTATGCCATGAGCAGGGCGATCGCGATGGTGACCAGGTGCACCGGGTAGATGCGGGCGACGCGCCGCCACCAGAAGCCGAGCGCACGGTCGTTCGGGCGTGCGGACCACGTCAGTACGAATCCGGACAGCACGAAGAAGAACGACACTCCGCTGGCTCCGGCCCCGAAGGCCCAGTCCACGATGCGGCCGCCGTCGCCTCCGAAATAGCCGAAGTTGCGGACGTGCAGTCCGAAGACCAGCAATGCGGCCACCCAGCGCAGCCCGGTCAGGGAAGGGAGCGAGGGCACCGAGGCGGGCGGTGGGATCCTGGTGGTGGATCTGGTGGCCGGGGTGGCGGGCGGCGTGCGGGGCGCTTCGGTCGCCGTCGTCATCGAGTCACCTGTCGGGGAATGTTCACGCGGGGCATGAAAGGGAAGGTTGCCCATTCATCACCTTTCATTCCGTTCTCATGCGAAACATCACACCGCTGCCGACAAAGAGGCCGGGAATGCGACGCGCGGCCCCGTGGTTGGGGCCTGTAGCTGACATGCGCGGGACAAGATCGAGTGTGCGGTGGAAGTGAGGAGGACCTCATGGCACGCAACACCGCGCGCCCTGTCGTCAGGCTGAAGTCGACGGCCGGAACCGGCGTCACCTACGTGACGCGCAAGAACCGTCTCAACGACCCCGACCGGCTCGTCCTGCGCAAGTACGACCCGGCCGCGGGAAAGCACGTCCTGTTCCGCGAGGAACGCTGAACCACACCGGTGCCTCGCGCCTCGAGGACACCGCCGGCACGGAGCAACGGGAGAAGATCGTCATGAAGGTGCGCGCATCGCTGCGTTCGCTGAAGTCGAAGCCCGGCTCACAGGTGGTTCGCCGCCGGGGAGTGACCTTCGTCGTCAACAGGAAGAACCCGCGCCGCAAGGCACGCCAGGGCTGAGCGGCGTCCACCGGCAAGACGGGCCGGCCCGGCCCCGCGCATCGCGGGGCCGGCCGAGCCACTGAAAGACCGTCGTTCGCTGATCGTTCCGTGTCGCCTCAGCCGGTCTTGTGCCCCCACTGGGGGCCGACCCGGTCCCACTCCCTGCCCCAGGCGTCGATACGCCGCCGGTCGAGCCAGTGGCGTCCCGCGGCGCCGAGCCCGAAGGCCGCGCCGGCCAGGGCCAGGGCCGCCGCGCCGCCGTAGATGCTCGCCTCGGCCGTCGCCTCCGTACCGCTGCGCGGCTGCGACCTCAGGTGACCCCGCGTGTCCGTCCACACCGTGACGCGGGTTCCGGCGTCCTGGCCGGACCGCACCGGGGTGCGGCCGATGTGGGAGGAGCCGTCGGGTGCTGTCCAGCGGACCTCGCCGGTGATCCGGTCACCGCTGCCTGCGCCTTGCCCGACGGTCTGCGGCACGTCCACGAGGAGCACGGCACGCACCGGCCGGCGTTCGGCACGCTCTCGGGCGAACTCGTCGGCGGCGGCCCGCGCGGTCACCAGGCCCACTACCGCGCCGCCCACCGCGACGATCAGCCAGACCGCGAGCAGGACCCACGCCTCGACCACGTCGTCGCGCCGGCGCAGGGGATTGCCGCGCCACCGCCACAGCATGCTCCTCGTCGTCCCCGGCATCGGTCCCGGCCTCCTCCTCGATCGCGTGTGCAACACACTGCCGGATCGGGGCATGGGCCGGCTTGGGCCGAGCAGGCGCCATCGCGGGGCCGGTCGGCCCCCTCTCGTGGCGGGCCCGGGAGAGGGCCTCTCTCCGGGCGCGCGGGGACCGATGGGCCCTCACCCGGTGCCGGACATGGCCGAACAATGGAGCGATACCGCTCCATAGGCGAAAGACGGACTGGCCATGTATCCCAACGACGGTTTCCGCGAACTCGACCGGCAGGAATGTCTGCGCCGGCTCACGAGGGTGCCGGTCGGCCGCGTCGTCCACACGCGCCACGCCCTGCCCGCGGTGCTGCCGGTCAACTTCTGCCTGGACGGCGACGGCGCGGTGCTGCTGCGCACTTCGGCGGAGTCCGAGCTGGCCCGCGCGGTCCACGACGCGGTGGTCGCCTTCGAGGTGGACGAGGTCGACGCGGCCAGGAGTTCGGGGTGGAGCGTCGTCGTCACCGGCCGGGCGACGGTGGTGACCGACCCCGCCGAGCAGGAGCGGCTGGCGCGGATCGGTCCGCGCTCCTGGGCGCCGTCTCCCCGGGAGGTGTTCGTGCGCATTCACCCGGAGCTGGTCACCGGGCGGGAGCTCGTCGGCGGGCAGACCCTGTACGGGGTGCACCTCGCGCCGTGAGCCCGGGCCGCGCAGGGCGGCTCGGCCCGGGACGTGGACCGAACGGCCCTGTCGGCCCCCGGCCGTCCCCCGGAGGGTGGTGCTGTGCCCCGGCACGCGTCACGCCCCCGATCGCCGTCCGATCCGGAAGGAACCCCATGTCCGTCGACACGCAGCAGGCCTCCGCCGGGCTCACGGACGAGGAGCTCGCCACCCTGGACGCCCACTGGCGCGCCGCGAACTACCTCTCCGTGGGCCAGATCTACCTCATGGCCAACCCCCTGCTGACCGAACCGCTGCGCCCGGAGCACGTCAAGCCGCGCCTGCTCGGCCACTGGGGCACCTCACCCGGCCTCAACCTGGTCCACACCCACCTCAACCGCGTCATCAAGGCGCGCGACCTGAACGCGCTGTGCGTCTGGGGCCCCGGCCACGGCGGCCCGGCCGTCCTGGCGAACTCCTGGCTGGAGGGCAGCTACGGCGAGACCTACCCGGACGTCACACGGGACGCGGCCGGCATGGCACGGCTGTTCAAGCAGTTCTCCTTCCCCGGCGGGGTGCCCAGCCACGTCGCCCCCGAGACCCCGGGCTCGATCCACGAAGGCGGTGAGCTCGGCTACTCCCTCTCGCACGCCTACGGCGCGGCGCTGGACAACCCCGGTCTCCTGGTCACCTGCGTGATCGGCGACGGCGAGGCGGAGACCGGGCCGCTGGCCGCCTCCTGGCACTCGAACAAGTTCCTCGACCCGGTCCACGACGGCGCCGTCCTGCCGATCCTCCACCTCAACGGCTACAAGATCGCCAACCCGGCGGTGCTGTCCCGGCTGCCCGCCACCGAACTCGACGATCTCCTCAAGGGCTACGGACACGAACCCGTCCACGTCACCGGCGACGACCCGGCCGCCGTCCACCGCGCGATGGCCGACGCCATGGACACCGCCGTCGACCGCATCACCGCCCTCCAGCGCGCCGCCCGCGAGGACGGCGTCACCGGCCGGCCCCGCTGGCCGGTGATCGTGCTGCGCACCCCGAAGGGCTGGACCGGCCCGAAAGAGGTCGACGGCCTGCCCGTGGAGGGCACCTGGCGCTCCCACCAGGTGCCGCTGGCCGCCGTACGGGACAACCCGGAGCACCTGCGGCAGCTGGAGCGGTGGCTGCGCTCGTACCGGCCCGAGGAACTGTTCGACGAGCGCGGCGCCCCGCGCCCCGACGTCCTGGCCTGCGTCCCGCAGGGCACCCGCCGGCTCGGCGCGCCCCCGCACGCCAACGGCGGACTGCTGCTGCGCGCACTGCCGCTGCCCCCGCTGCAGCGCCACGCCGTCGAGGTCGACAAGCCGGGCGCCACCCTGCACGAGCCGACCCGCGTCCTCGGTGAGATGCTCCAGGACGTCATGGCGGCCACCGCCGACCGCCGCGACTTCCGCCTCGTCGGCCCCGACGAGACCGCCTCCAACCGCCTCCAGGCCGTTTACGAGGCCAGCGGCAAGGCCTGGCAGGCCGAAACGCTGCCGGTGGACGAACACCTCGACCCGCACGGCCGGGTGATGGAGATCCTGTCCGAACACACCTGCCAGGGCTGGCTGGAGGGCTACCTCCTCACCGGACGGCACGGGCTGTTCTCCTGCTACGAGGCCTTCGTCCACATCGTCGACTCCATGGCCAACCAGCACATCAAGTGGCTGCGCACCACCCGCCGTCTGCCCTGGCGCGCGCCCATCGCCTCCCTGAACTACCTGCTGACCTCGCATGTGTGGCGGCAGGATCACAACGGCTTCTCCCACCAGGACCCCGGCTTCGTCGACCACATCCTCAACAAGAGCCCCGAGGCGGTCCGGGTCTACCTGCCGCCGGACGCCAACACCCTGCTGTCGGTGGCCGACCACGCGCTGCGCAGCCGCGACTACGTGAACGTGGTCGTCGCGGGCAAGCAGCCCTGCTTCGACTGGCTCTCGATCGAGCAGGCGAAGGCCCACTGCGCGCGCGGCGCCGGGATCTGGGAGTGGGCCGGCACCGAGGACGGCTCCCGCCAGCCGGACGTGGTGCTCGGCTGCGCGGGCGACGTGCCCACCCTGGAGGTGCTGGCCGCCGCCCAGTTGCTGCGCCGGCACCTGCCCGAGCTGGCCGTGCGGGTGGTGAACGTCGTCGACATCGCCCGGCTGCTGCCGAGCGAGGAACATCCGCACGGGATGAGCGACTTCGAGTACGACGGGCTGTTCACCGCCGACAAGCCGGTGATCTTCGCCTACCACGGCTATCCGTGGCTTATCCACCGCCTGGCCTACCGCCGCACCGGCCACCGCAACCTGCACGTACGCGGCTACAAGGAGATCGGCACCACGACCACGCCGTTCGACATGGTCGTCCGCAACGATCTCGACCGCTACCGCCTGGTCATGGACGTCATCGACCGAGTCCCCGGCCTGGCGGTGCGCGCCGCGGCCGTACGCCAGCGCATGGCGGACGCGCGGCAGCGCCACGACGCCTGGATCCGCGAGCACGGCACGGACCTGCCCGAGGTGGCCGACTGGTCCTGGGACGGCTGAACGGGCCTGCGACAAGGACGTTCGGCCCCGCGAGCCGGGCCCGCCGGCCCCTCGGAGCGCGGCTGTCGCTGCGGGAGATTGAGAGCGCAACGAGCGGTCGGAGGCGGGTACGACGTAGTCGGCGGCCACCTGGGGGCTGGGCCGCCTGTGGGCGCGGCTGCCGTTAGTGAGCCGCAACCGCTGGCTCCGGTGACGGTCCCTCGTCCCAGCCCGGGGCATCACCGCACCCGCGGTGGTGCCCCGGGCCGTGGTGTGCCGGTCGGCCGTCCGCCGGTCCACGACCCGCCAGGCCCCGGACGGGATCGTCCGCGTCACCAGCATCGGCCCCGCACGAGGCCGACCGCGAGCACGCCGGTCGGCCCGGGACCGGACCCGGCTGATCGCGGAGGTGGGTCCAGTGCGGGGGGAGTGCCCGAAGAAGGGCCGACCGGCCCTGTCCGTGCGTCCGGTGACGGGGAAGGATCCCGATGAGAACCGAACACGTGACAAGGAGCTACCAATGGCGGACCGCGAGCAGGCCGGCCCCGACACCTCGATCCGGGTCTTCCTTCTCGACGACCACGAGGTGGTACGGCGCGGGGTGCACGACCTGCTGAACGACGAACCGGACATCACGGTGGTCGGTGAGGCCGCCACCGTCGAGCAGGCCCTGGTCCGCGTGCCCGCCCTGCGCCCGGACGTGGCCGTCCTCGACGTCCGCCTGCCGGACGGCGACGGCGTGACCGTCTGCCGGGAGCTGCGCTCGCGCATGCCGGAGCTGGCCTGCCTGATGCTGACCTCGTTCGACGACGAGGAGGCGCTGCTGGACTCGATCATGGCGGGTGCGTCGGGGTACGTCCTGAAGCAGATCCAGGGCTCGGACCTGGTCTCGGCGGTGCGCACCGTGGCCCGCGGCCAGTCGCTGCTGGACCCGAGCGCCACCACCAGACTCATGGCCCGGCTGCGGGGCGGGGAGCAGCAGGAGGAGCCGGACGCCCTGCCCGGCCTGACCGAGCGGGAGCGGGAGATCCTCGCCCTGATCGGCGAGGGCCTGACCAACCGCCAGATCGGCCAGCGGCTGTACCTCGCCGAGAAGACGGTCAAGAACCACATCTCCCGCCTGCTCGCCAAGCTCGGCGTCGAACGCCGCATCCAGGCCGCTGTCATCGCCACCCAGGCCCAGGACCGGCTGCGCGCCGAAGGACGCTGACGGCGGCCCGCCGAGCGCGGCTGCGCCCCAGCGGGGCATGCCGGTGGGCGGTCCTCGGACGGGGGCGTCCGGCTCCTCAGGAGGAGGCAGCCGGATATCCGGGACCAGTTCCGCGTGCGCGGCGCCGCGCACGCGCAGTTTCCCCCGCCCGGACGGCCGCATTCCACCACCGTGGCCGACGACCCGGGCCCGGGGGACGCCGCCCTCGCCCACGAGCCCGAGGTCGTCCCGCCCACGAAGCAGACGCCGGCTGACCGAACGCACCGGTGTGCCGCCGCCCGAGGGGGCGCAGCGATGCGCTCGCGGTGGTGTCCACCGCCGTGATCCCGTATCGCCCCCTTGCCCGGCCCGCTACCGTGACAGATGAGTGGGGGCGGCGGCAGGCATGGCACGGGGGCTGGGAGGAGAGCGGTGGGAAGCTCCGAGGACGCGAGCGAGGCGCGCGTTCGGCTGCCGCAGCTGAGGCTGGACGAGCTGCTGGAGGAGTTGCAGGCCCGGCTGGACGCGGCGCGCGGCACCCGGGACCGGGTGCACAGCCTGCTGGAGGCGGTGCTCTCGGTCGGCCGGGAGCTGGACCTGGAGCAGGCGCTGCGCAGCATCGTGGAGGCCGCGGCGGCCCTGGTGGACGCCGAGTACGCGGCGCTCGGCGTGATCGGCTCGGACGGCAAGCGGCTGTCGGCGTTCATCACCGTCGGGGTCAGCGAGGAGGAGATCACCCGGATCGGCCCCTTCCCGGAGGGCCACGGCATCCTCGGCGAGCTGATCCGCCATCCCGAGCCCCTGCGGCTGCCGAAGCTCTCCGAGCACCCCTCCTCGTACGGCTTCCCGGCACACCACCCGCCGATGAACACCTTCCTCGGAGTCCCCATCCGGGTGCGGGACCAGGTCTTCGGCAACCTGTACCTGACCGAGAAGCGAGGCGGGCCGCAGTTCGACGAGGACGACGAGTCGGTGCTGGCGACGCTGGCCGTGGCGGCCGGCGTGGCGATCGACAACGCCCGCCTGTACGAGGAGTCCCGGCTGCGCGAGCGCTGGCTGGAGGCCAACGCGGAGATCACCAGCAGTCTGATGTCCGGCGCCGGACAGCAGGAGGTCCTCGGGCTGATCGCGGAACGGGCGCGGGAGATCACGGGTGCGGCCCTCGCGTCGGTGGCGATCCCGATGAAGAACACCGAGACCCTCGCGGTGGAGCTGGCCATCGGCCGGGAGGCGGAGGCGCACCGTGGCCTGGTGCTGCCCGTGCAGGGGACCCTCACCGGACAGGCCTTCGCCCTGGGCGCGCCGGTGAGCAGCCCTGACGTCTCGCACGACGAACGGATCTCGGCAGGACCACCCCGGTTCGCCGGTCTCGGCCCGGCCGTGGCCGTTCCGATCGGCCTGGCGGAGCGTGCCCGGGGAGTGGTCCTGCTGGCCCGGGAGACGGGCGCGAGTGACTTCACCGACAAGGAGACGGAGCAGCTGAAGGTGTTCGCCGCACACGCCGCCGTCGCCATGGAGCTCGCGGAGCGCCGCCGGGACGCCGAGCAGATCGCACTCCTGGAGGACCGCGACCGGATCGCCCGCGACCTGCACGACCTGGCCATCCAGCGGCTGTTCGCCACCGGTATGACCCTGCAGAGCGCGGGGCGTTTCATCCAGCACGCGGAGGCCTCGGAGCGGGTACTGCGGGCGGTGGACGACCTCGACGAGACCATCAAGATCATCAGGTCGACGATCTTCGGTCTGCGCACCCGCGACGACGAGGACGCCCCCGGGTTGCGGGCCCGCGCGGTGCGCGTGGCGGGCGAGGCCGCGCCGGTGCTGGGCTTCGCGCCCAGTGTGCGCATGGAGGGCCTGCTCGACACCCTGGTGCCACAGGAGACCGCCGACCACGTCGTGGCCGTACTCTCCGAGTCCCTCACCAACATCGCCCGGCACGCCCGCGCCGACCGCGCCGACGTGGTGCTGGAGACGGACGGGAACGAGGTCCGCCTCACGGTCACCGACAACGGCGTCGGCATTCCGCCGCGGGGCCGGCGCAGCGGCCTCACGAACATGACGGAGCGGGCACGGAAGCTGGGCGGGGACATGGAGATCACCAGCCCGGAGGGCGGCGGGGCCAGACTGGTGTGGCACGCGCCGCTGAGGGAGGCGACGGATTCCTCGCGGGAGTGAGGGCTCCGGCAGGGCCGGTCGGGCCCGGTGAGGGACCTGAGGGCCCTGCCCGTCGGCCGCCCCGGCCGGAAGGCTGGAGGCGATCCCGACAACAGGAGGTGGACGCCATGTCCCGCACCATCACCGTGGGCCTCGACGGCTCGTCCGAGAGCCGGGCCGCCGCCGAGTGGGCGGCCCGCGAGGCGCGGCTGCGGGGGCTGCCGCTGCGACTGGTGCACGTGTGGGAGCCTGCCCCGGCCCCCATGGCACAGGCCCCGCTGCTCGGTGCGGAGACGCAGCAGCAGTGGACCGAGAGGATCCCGCACGAGACGGCCGAGGGACTGCGGTTGCGCCACCCGGGTCTGGAGGTCGTCGCCGAGCAGCGCGACGGCAGTCCCGGCGAGATGCTGCTGGCGGCGGCCGCCGAGGAGGCCGAGCTGCTGGTGCTCGGCTCCCGGGGCCTGAGCGGCATCGGCGGCTTTCTGGTCGGCTCCGTCGGCCTGGCGGTCGTCGCACACGCCGAGCGGCCCGTCGTGCTGGTGCGGGCAGGGGAGCAGGCCGCCGACGAACACGAGACGGACCCCGCCGGGATCCCGTCCGCCGCGACGCCCTACCGGCCCGTCGTGCTCGGTGTGGACACCGCCGACCCGGACGAGGCGGTGTTCGCGTTCGCCTTCGAGGAGGCCGCCCGGCGCGAGACGGCCGTGCGGGCCGTGCACGCCTGGACCATGCCGCCCTACTACGTCTACGGGCTGGCCGCCGACCCCGCCTTCGGTGCGGAGATCGCCAAGCAGGAGAACGCCGCCCTGAGCGAGGTACTGCGGCCCTGGCGGCAGAAGTACCCCTCCGTCGAGGTCGTCGAGGACTGCGGGGGCGCGAGCGCGTCCGTGCACCTGGTCGCCGCCTCGCGGGAGGCGTCCCTGGTCGTCGTGGGCCGTCGCACGCGCCCGGCCCCGTTCGGCCCGCGCATCGGCCCTGTCACGCACGCCGTCCTGCACCACGCCACCGCGCCCGTCGCCGTGGTCCCGCACGACTGACCGCGCGTAAACACCTGCTGGTGCTCGGGTCACGGGGACTGGGCAGGGCCGCCGGATTCCTCCTCGCTTCCGTGGGCCGGGCGGCCGTGGCCCGGGCGGCGCGACCGGTGGTGCTGGTCCGCGCCGGCGCCGCCCGGGACGAGGAGACCTGCGTTTTCGCCCCGGTGGTGTCCTGCGATGACGTGGTGGTCGGGGTGGACCTCGACCGGCCCGACGACGCGGTTGTGGCGTTCGCCTTCGACGCCGCCTCGCGTCGCGCCGCCTCCCTGCGTGTCGTCCACGGCTGGAGGCCGGCGCGACCGGAAGGTGCCGAGTGGACCCACCAGGAGGCCCACTCGGCCCTCGCGCCGCCGGCCGGGCGGTGGTTCCATGGGACTGGCGGAAAGGACCCTCCACCAGACGCGGGGAAGCGGCTACGGGCCGCGCACCGCGCAATCCGGATCCGCGAGAAGCGGGTGGTCCTTTCCGCCTCGTCCGTTCCGGACGGCGCACGGAAGGGAGCGGCACCGCGGGGGATTCGGTACCGCTCCCGATTCCACTGTCGTCCCGGCCGCGCTCTCGCACCAGGCACCGATGGTCCCTCCGAGGGGGCCGACCGTCTGCCCTTTCAGGGTCGTACGGCCTGTGACACCGCCGGCGCCGCACAGTCGTCGACGTGGTGGGCCAGGAAGCTGACCACCCCGATGACGCCCTGCAGCCGCCAGGCCGACTGGACCGCCCGGGGAACGTCACCGCGCAGCTACACGCGTCCCTTGGGGGTGACGACACCGTCCCGGACGGAGACGGTGACGGTGTCCGGGGACAGCCCCAGCTCACCCACCACGATGTCGTCGATACCCTGGCGGAGGATCTCCTCGTCCGCGCGCAGGAACCCCCGGAGCAGGTCGCGGCGCGTGGCGATGCCGATGAGGCGGTCCTCCTCGTCCACCACGGGCAGCCGCCCGATGCGGCTGCGCTCCATCAGCCGTGCCGCGTCGGGGACGGACTGCTCCGGATGCACGGCGACCGCGGGGGCCGACATCAGGGCCCCGGCCGTACGGGCGGGCCCCGGGGACAAGGCCGGCCCGGGCCACCTGCTCACGCACCAGAGCGGTGCCCGAGACCACGCCGATCACCTTGTCATCGTGGTCGACGACCGGCAGCCCGCTGATCCCGTGGTGGTCCAGCAGCCGGACCACCTCCTTGAACGGCGCCGTCCGGCGGGCGTGTACGACCTCGCTGGTCATCACCTCGCCAACGGTCCGGCTTGGCACAGCAGTTCCTCCCTCACCGGTACGGGGGAAGGGGCGGGCCCTTCCCCGCTCCGCGGACCGGAGCGTGCTCAGCGCTCCGGTCCTCCGCGCCACGGCGGCGGCGTGGCCGTCCTGCGGGCCGTGTCCGCGCGGTGCGCGGTGCGTTCCGTACGGCTGCGCAGCCGGTTCTGGAGCCGGTCGGCGAGCTCCCGGGCGCTCGCCTCCTGGGCATGCACGACGACGAGGTCGCCGCCCACCCGGATCTCGGCGGCGGCGGACCAGGGCTGCTCCACGTGAGGGGCGGCCGCCCTGGTGATGCGGACCTCGCCGCTGACGGGCGGAAGCCCGGACCGGTCCAGAGCGGCGCCCACCTTCTCCCGGACGTAGGCGAGGTCCTCCTCGGCCACATCGCCCTCGGTCCGCACCCGTACGGCGGCGGTGACGTCGCGCCCGTGAGCGCCGGTGTCGCTGGCAGTCATCTGCTCCACTCCTTCTGACGGTTCGGGGCAGCGCCTCCATCGTGCTGCGCACGCCGCCCCGGTCCGAGGGCCGGCCGACCCCCGGGAGGGGGCCGGTGGTCCTGTGTCCCCCCCCGCCGCGGCAGCCGACGGCCGGGCCCGGCGCGCCCAGGCGTGGACGTTCTGCCAGGAGGCCCTCCGCGGCGACATCGCCGACCTCCAGGGCGGCACCACCGGCGAGGGCGTACACCTGGGCGCCATGGCCGGCACCCCGCCGCCCGCGCCCGGGCAGGTACCGGGCGTCCCGGCCGACGGGGCCGGTCGGCCCCTGGGCGTACGTCCGCCGAAGGCGCAGGCTCGGAGTACACGAGGGCTCACCGGCCCGGCACGGGAGGGACACGTCATGGTCCGGAACATCGCGGCGGGAATCGACGGATCCCCCGAAAGTCTCGCGGCGGCGCACTGGGCGGCCCAGGAGGCCCTGCGCCGGGGTGTCGCGCTGAGCCTCGTGCACGCCTGGCACCCTCACGTGCGGCCGGCGCCGTACGTCCCCCTGGACAGCACCGAACACGGCTGGGCCGAACACCTCCTCCAGGAGGCGGTCGACAGCGTCCGTGCCGCGCACCCCACGCTGGTGGTCGCCGGCCGTCTGATGTGCGACTCCCCGGTCTCGGCGCTGCTCGCGGCGGCGGGCGAGGCGGAACTGCTGGTGCTCGGCTCGCTGGGGCTCGGCAGGACGGCGGGGTTCGTCACCGGCTCGGTGTCCCAGCGCGTGGTGGGCCGCGCCCCCTGCCCGGTGGTGCTGGTGCGAGCCGGGCGGAGCGCCGCCGACGAGCACCTGCCCGCCGTGGACGGTGTGGCGCCGGACGAGATTCCGGAAACCCCCTACCGTGCCGTCGTCGTCGGCCTGGACGTCACACACCCCTGCGACGAACTGATCACCTTCGCCTTCGAGGCCGCCCGGCGGCGCCACACCGAGCTGCGTGTCGTCCACGCCTTCAAGGCGCCGTCCGCCGGTACGGCCTCGACTCCCGTCCCCGGCCCGCAGCGGCTCGCGGCCGCGGAACACGCCCTGGTGACGACCCTGCGTCCCTGGTGTGAGAAGTACCCCGAGGTCCCCGTGACCGAGACCGTCGTGGCGGGGCGGGCCGGCGCGGAACTGGTGCGGGCATCCGTCGGCGCCGGCCTCGTCGTGGTCGGTCGTCGCACCGGCGGAGGCCGGCTCGGCGCCCACACCGGGCCCGTCACCCACGCCGTCCTCCACCACGCCGGCTGCCCCGTTGCCGTCGTCCCGCACACCTGAGGCGACCGTCGTCCCCGCCCGGCGGGCACCGCACCCGAAGGAACGAGACCCATGCGCATCGTCATCGCCCTCGGCGGCAACGCCCTGCTCCTGAGGGGCGAGGGCCCCGACGCGGAGGTCCAGCGGGCGAACGTCGTGCGGGTGGCCACCGCGATCGCCCCGCTCGCCCACGACCACGACATCGTGCTCACCCACGGCAACGCCCCCCAGCTCGGCCTGCTCGCCGGGGAGAGCGCGGCGGACCCCGCCCTGACCGCCCCCTACCCGCTGGACCTGCTCGGTGCCCAGACACAGGGCCTGATCGGTTCCCTGCTGGCCCGTGCCCTGCGGGACGCGCTGCCCGGGCGCCGGATCGCCGCGCTGGTCACGCACACCCTCGTCCGCCCCGACGACCCGGCGTTCGACCGGCCCACCGCCGAGGACGCGGGCGGCCGGCGCCGCGCGGTCGCCTCGCCCGCTCCGGAGCGGATCCTGGAGGCGGAAACCGTCCGGGACCTGCTCGCGAGCGGCACCCTGGTCATCTGCTCGGGCGGCGGAGGCATCGCCGTGACCGCCGACCGCGGCCTCCTGCACAGCACCGAGGGGGTCGTCGACAAGGACCTGGCCGCCGCCCTGCTCGCCGAGGACCTCAAGGCCGACTTCCTGCTGATCCTCACCAACGTCCCCAACGTCTACGCCCACTACGGCACCCGCGGCCAGCGGCCCGTCCTCGACGCCACCCCCGCCGGACTGCGCGAGGGCCGCTACGCCGAGGGCTCGATGGGACCCAAGGCCGAGGCGGCCGCCCGCTTCGTGGAGCACACCGGGGGCCTGGCGGCCATCGGCTGCCTCGACGCGGCGTACGAGATCGTCCACGGCATGTCCGGCACGCTCGTCCGCCCGGACCTGTAGGCACGGTCCGGGCCGCGGCGGGCGGGGCCGAAGGTCCCGGCGCGGGCCGGGGCCGGACAGGACCGGCGGATGCCCTGTCCGGAGCTCCCGGAGCTCACCCGCCGCCACGAGCATCGACCGTGACAGCAGCGCTCGGGGAGAGGACCCCGTGATGACCGCGACGGTGACAACCGGCAGCCGGACCGCCGAAGCCTGGCGGGACTTCGCCGGGACGCAGTGACGGTCGCGCATCGACGTGCCCGACTTCATCCAGTCCACCACACGACGTACGAGGGGGAAGCGGCCTTTCCGACCGGGCCCACGGACCGTACCCGGGCCGTGTGGGAGAAGGTCAGCGCGCTGTTCCCGGACGACCGTCGCCGGTCGTCGACGTCGATGCCCCATCCCCTTGGCGATCACCTCGCATGCCCCCGGCTGGATCGACCGCGACCGCGAACTGATCGTCGGCCTGCAGACCTGCGCGCCGCTCAAGCGCGTGATCATGGCGAACGGCGGCCTGGGCGTGGTGGAGAACGGGCGTACGGCTACGAGCCCGACCCCTTCGCACCAAGGTCTTCGGCACCTACCGCTGGTTCCCGCGGTTGTCTCGCTCCCCGGCTCGGAGCGGCCCCGCACGGCTCGGCGCGGGCCGACCCTCAGTGCAACAATGGGCTCGTGGGGGCCCGGCCCTGCGAGGGGACGAAAATATGGGCGTCAGTGGCGCGCTCGGCAGTGCAGATCCGGCCGATCCGTTCGACATCGAGTCCGCGGCCGTAGTGATCATCGATGCCGGGCGGCTGATCGTCCATTGGAGCCCGGGAGCGGGGAGCCTGCTCGGCTACCCGGCCGGTGACGTGGTGGGACGCCCGGTGGAGTGCGTCGTGGAAGGCGGGGACCTGGCCGCCGCCGCGTCACGGCTGCGTCGGACGGGCCAGGGCTGGACGGGCGTGCTCGGCGTCCGGCACCGGGCCGGTCGCGTCGTCGACCTCGCGATCCGGGCGTGCCCTCTCCTCGGCGCCGACGGACACCACGGCTGGCTCGTCGTCGCGCGTGACGCCAAGGAACAGGCGGAGCACGAGTTCTTCGAGGCGGTCGCGCAAGGCCTGCTCGAGCGGTCGCCCATCGGAATCGCCATGCTGGACACGGACCTGCGCTGGAAGTGGTCGAACCGGGCACTGGCCGACATGGAGGAGCCGCGGCCGGACCAGGACGAGGCGTCCTGGACCCTCACCGACGCCGGTGAATCGGCGCCCGTCGTGAATCGTCATGCCAGGCGCGCGCTCATCACCGGGCAACCTCAGGTGACCTTGGAACACTCGCCGCCGCACCACGACATGTCCCGGCGGACAAGCCGGACAGGAGAGAGGTGCTTCAGGCTGCGTTCCTTCTTCCCGGTGCGCAACGCCGCAGGCGAGACGCTGGGCATCTGCCTCGTCGCGCTCCACGCCACCGGCCAGGACTCGGCCCGTGACCGGCTCACCCTGCTGAACGAGGCCAGCGAACACATCGGCACCACCCTGGATCTCGACCGGACGGTGCAGGAGCTGGCGGAGGTCGTGGTGCCGCGGGTCGCCGACTTCGTGGCGATCGATCTGCTGGACGCCGTACGGGCGGAGGCGGACCCGCCGCGAGGACCCACGCGCGACGAGAGGACCCTGCGCCGGGCCGCTCACCTGTCGATCCAGGAGGACCGGCCCGAAGTGGTCGTCGAGATCGGCGCCGCCACCCACTATCCGGCCCGCTCCCCCCAGGAACGCTGCCTGGCCACGGGCAAGCCGATTCGCGAAGTCGTCAGCGCCTCGACACCCTGGCTCGTCAACGACTCCCAGCGCTGGATGAAACTCGTCCGGCTGGGCGTGCACACGCACCTGGTCGTACCTCTCCGGGCACGCGGAATCACCATGGGCGTGGTGACCCTGCTGCGCTGGAAGAACCCCGAGCCGTTCGACGAGGACGACCTGCTCCTCGTCGAGGAACTGGTGGCGCGGGCCGCCGTGTGCGTCGACAACGCCCGGCGTTTCGCCCGGCAGCATCAGGCGGCGCTCACCCTGCAGACGAGCCTGCTGCCGCCCGACCTGCCCCAGCACAACGCGGTCGAGGTCGCCTACCGCTATCTGCCCGCCGACACCGAGGCGGGGGTGGGCGGTGACTGGTTCGACGTCATCCCGCTCTCCGGCGCCCGGGTCGCGCTCATCGTCGGCGACGTGGTCGGTCACGGGCTGCACGCCGCGGCGAGCATGGGGCGGCTGCGGGCCGCCGTCCAGACGCTGGCCGATCTCGATCTGCCCCCGGACGAACTGCTCACCCACGTCGACGACCTGGTCGTACGCCTGTCGGACGAAGCCGAAGCGTCCGCGGAGGGCCCGGTGGTGGTCGGAGCGACGTGTGTGTACGCCGTCTACGACCCGGTCGCCCGCACCATCGTGGTGGCGCGCGCGGGGCACCCCAGCCCGGCGATCGCACACCTGAGGGAGCCGGTCGAGTTCCCGGACATTCCCGCCGGTCCGCCCCTCGGACTCGGCGGCCTGCCGTTCGAGTCGGCCGAGATCGCGGTGGAGGAGGGGAGCATCATCGCGCTCTACACCGACGGGCTGATCGAGGCGTCGGACCGGGACGTCGACGTCGGGATGGAACGCCTGTGTTTCACCCTGGCCCATCCCGACCGGCCGCTCGAGGAACTGTGCGACATCATGGTCCGCACACTGCTGCCGGAACGCCCACGCGACGACGTCGCCTTCCTCATCGCACGCACCCACGCGCTGAGCCCCGACCGCGTCTTCTCCTGGGACATCCCCGCGGACCCTTCGGCGGTGCACGTGGCCCGGAACAACGCCGTCCGGCAGCTGTCCGTGTGGGGCCTCGACGAGGTGGCCTTCACCACGGAACTGATCGTGAGCGAACTCGTCACCAACGCCATCCGGCACGCGTACGGCCCGATCAGGCTCCGTCTCATCCATGAGCGCGCCCTGATCTGCGAGGTCTCGGACGCGAGCAACACCTCCCCGCACCTGCGACGGGCCCTCAGCACCGACGAGGGAGGGCGGGGCCTCTTCCTGGTGGCCCAGGTCGCCCAGCGCTGGGGCACCCGCCACACCTCGGGCGGCAAGACGATCTGGGCGGAGCAACAACTTCCGGACGGTGCGTGACCCTGCCGGACGCCGTCCTCGCGGAAGGGAGGGCCTGGAATGACAGCCGAGTCCTTCCAGCCAGGCGGTGACGCGTGCGGCCCCGAGTCGACCCGGCCGACCGGGCTGCTGGATGTGCTGAGCGTCGCCGCGGTGGTCCTGGACACCGGCGGGCGCATCGTGTTCTGGACCCCGCAGGCGGAAGAGCTCTTCGGCTACACCGCGGACGAGGCACTGGGCTCGTACGCCGCGCGGCTGCTGATCGGCCCGGAGCACGTGAAGTCCGTCCTGAGCCTGTTCGCGGACGTGCTGGAGACCGGTCGCAGCTGGGCGGGGGCCTTCCCCATCCGGCGCAAGGACGGCAGCAGCTGCCTGATGGAGTTCCGCACCATGCGGCTGCTGGACGACGTCGGGGGCGCCTACGCCCTCGGCATCGCGGCCGACCACACCCTGCTGCAGCGTGTCGAGACCGACCTGGCGCTGTGCGAGCGGCTCATCAGCCAGTCCCCGATCGGCTTGGGCCTGCTGGATCCCGAGCTGCGCTATCTCCTGGTCAACCCCGCGCTGGAGCGTATCGACGGCATACCCGCCGAGGACCACATCGGCCGCCACCTGAGGGACACCCTGCCCTTCTCCGACGTCGACACCATCGAGTCCGCCCTGCGCCAGGTGCTCACTACCGGCACACCGCTGCTCGACCAGTACCACGTGGGCCGCCCCCCGACCGACCCCGACCACGACCACGCCTGGTCCCTGTCCTTCTACCGCCTGGAGGACCCCGGCGGGCGGACCCTGGGGGCGGCCGCCTCGGTCGTCGACGTCACCGAGCGGCACCGCGCGGCCACCGCGGCCGACCGGGCCCGGCGCCGGCTGGCTCTCATCGCCGACGCCTCCAGCCGCGTCGGCACCACGCTGGAGGTCGAGGAGACCGCCCACGAACTGGCCGACATCGCCGTCCCCGAACTGGCCGACGTGGTCGCCGTGGACGTCCTCGACGCGGCCCTGGCCTGCCGCCGCACCAGTAAGCCGGACAACGGCCCGGAGCTCTTCCGCGCGCTCGCCCTCAGGGCGTCCCACCCCACCGTGGCCCTGCGCGCCGCCGACCCACCCGGCGACCTCGCCGCCTACGACGGCGACCGCCTGGTCACCCTCTGCGTCCACACCGGCCGGCCGGTCCTGGTGCGGCACGTGGGAGAACAGGATCTACGGCGCATCGCCCGCGATGCCGAGGGCACGACGCTCCTGGCACGCGCCGGCGTCCACTCCTATCTCGCCGTGCCGCTGATCGCCCACGGGGAGGTGCTCGGCGCGCTCGACCTCAAACGCACCCGCAACCCGCTGCCGTTCGACGAGGACGACGTCATCCTGGCCACCGAGCTCGCCGGCCGAGCCGCCGTGGCCATCGACAACGCCCGCTGGTTCCAGAGCGTGCGCAACACCGCCCTCACCCTCCAGCGCAGCCTGCTGCCCGACCACCCGCCCCACCAGACCGGGCTGGAACTCGCCTCCCGCTACCAGCCCGCGCAGGCCACCAGTGAGGTCGGCGGCGACTGGTACGACGTCATCGCCCTGGCCGACGACAAGACCGCGCTGGTCGTCGGCGACGTCATGGGCAACGGCATCGACGCGGCCGCCACCATGGGCCGGCTGCGTACGGCCACCTGCGCCTACGCCGACCTCGACCTCGCCCCGGCCGCGGTCCTCCAGCACCTGGACAAGATCACCTGCGATCTGGAGCACTACATCGTCACCTGCATCTACGCGGTCTACGACCCCCACACGAGGCTGTGCCACCTGGCCAACGCCGGACACATGCCCCCGGCGCTGGCCCGCGCCGGAAAGGCCCCGGAGCTGCTCGACCTGCCCGCCGGAGTCCCCCTCGGCGTCGGCGGTATCACCTTCGGGACCACGACGGTGCACCTCGGCCCCGGCGACCTGCTGGTCCTCTACACCGACGGCCTTGTCGAAACCCGCCACCACCCCATCGACGACCGCCTGAACGTGCTCCTCAGCTTCCTCCAAGAGCCCCAGCGGCCCCTGGAGGAGACCTGCGACCTGTTGCTGTACGGCCTGCGCCACCCCGACGACCACGACGACGTCGCCCTCCTGGTCGCCCGGACCCGCTAGCCGGACAGGTCCTGGGCGCCCCCGCGCACCTGCTCCTCCAACCGTTCCAGGCTGCTGTCGAGGGCGGCGCAGGCCGCCCGCTCGCCCGGGTCGTGGCTGTCCTCGAAGAACGACAGGTGCACGGTCACCTCACTGGCGCCGCTGCCGATGCCGGCGACCTGGAGCCAGCCTGCGTAGCTGCCCTGCTCGCGGGTGCCCCACTCGATGCGCATCTGGTCGCGCTCGGCGCGCAGCAGGGCCGAGGTGTCCTCGTCGGAGCGATCCTCGTGCACGGTGACGGCGGGTGGCTCCTGGGGCCGCACGTGCAGGGCGTCCGGCAGCCAGGCGTCGAGCCGGCCGACGTCGGCGGCCCGGTCGAAGACGCGCTCGGGCTGTGCGGGCATCGTGCGTGAACGTTCGTACTCGGCCATCGCGGCACCGTCCCTCCGCTCGGGTGCGTACCCCGGACGCGTGCCCCTTCCGGGGCAGCTGAAAAGTCGCTGTCTGCTATGGCGGCGCGGTCCGCTGCGCGCGCAGCACCGACCAGACGACGGAGATGAACGGGACGGCCACGACGGCGCCGATCACGCCGGCGACGATGCTGCCGGCGATCACGGACACGGCGACGACGAGCGGGTGGAGGCGGACCGCCCAGCTCAGCACCAGGGGGTGCAGCACGTGTCCCTCGAGCTGGCCGATGACGACGATGAGCACGAGTACCGCCAGGGCCGTGAGGGGGCCGCGCCCGGCGAGGGCGACCACCGTGGCCACACCGAGGGCGACCGGTGAGCCCACCAGCGGCACGAACGTGGCGAAGAACTCCAGCAGGGTCAGCGGCAGCGCGAGCGGCACCCGCAGGACGAGCAGGACGACACCCACGAGTACGGCGTTGGTGGCGGCCACGATGATGATGCCGCGGGTGTAACCGGCGAACGTCCGCCAGGCCGCGCGACCCGCCCGGTCCCACCCCGGCCGGGCCCCGCTGGGCAGCAGCTGGTCGCGGGCCCAGGCCCACAGGCGCTCGCCGGAGTGGATGAAGAAGACGGAGGAGAACAACGCGAGCACCGCTCCGGTGACCACTTCGACGACTCTGCCCAGACCGCTGACCGCGCTGCTGAGCAGTTTCGCCCGGTGCGTGTTGACGTAGTCCGTCGCCTGCCGCTGCAGATCGGAGAGTCTGCCGGGGCTGAGCCGGAACGGCGGGCGCCGGAGCCACAGTTCTATCCGGTGGACGCCGCCCCGGAACTCACCCGCCAGCTTCGCCGACTCGCCTGCCACCGCGTTGCCGACGAGGGCGAGCAGGCCGAACAGGAGCAGCAGGCTGCCGACGAGGGCGACGGCCACGCTCAGGGGCCTGGGGAGCACACGGTTCAGCAGGTCGGTGAGGGGACGCAGGACCGAGGTGACGACGAGGGCGAGGAAGAGGGCCACGGCGATGAGCTGGAAGCGGCCGAGGACGGTGAAGATCCCGTAGACGAGGATGCCGACGAGAATCAGGCGCCAGGCGTAGGCCGCGGCCACGCGCAGGGACGGCACCGTGCGCTCGGCCGCGGAGAGGGCCGACGGGCTGGAGCGGACACGCGGGGGGAGCCGCACGGAGTGCGCGGGCCGGCTGCCCAGCACCGCGCCGCCCGCCCGGCGCCCTCGGCCCCGCCCGGCCGCTCGACCGTCCGCATCCGTCACGGCGTCTCGCGCCTCCCCTCCGTTCCTTACTGCCGGTCATGTCTAGAGCACGGTAAGGGCAAGCCGGGCGGACGACGGCACGCAACGCGCGAGGGAACGCGGGCGCGGGGCCGGACAGACCGGGGTCGGTTCGCGGCGGCGGTCGACGAGAGCCGGGCCGCGGGCCGGCCCGCCGCAGGTGCCCGGCCGGGCCACCGCTCCTGTGTCAGATCAGCCGCACGTGCCCCGTGGCCGCGTCCGTGTCACCACATCGCTGATGCCGGTGGTCGCGTCCAGCCACACCACCTGGGTGCCGGAGGCCCGCCGCGGCCGGGAGTTGCTCGCCCCGGTTGCAGGAGACCCGGCTTCTGCGCCCACCCGTCGCCCTTGTGCTCCGGTGTGAACTGCCAGAGCTCGGACAGTGATGCGTTGCGGATCTCGCGGTCCGGCGTGCGGGCGACCATCGTCACCGCTTCTGCGGAGGCCGTCACATCGGAGACGCTCAGCGCCCGCGGGCCGGACTCCGGGCTGAGGTCCGTGATGCCCGAGCCGCCGAGCCCGGACCGCCGCAGGGCCGTGTAGCCGTTCTGCTGGATCTCGTCGACCAGCCGGCAGACGTGATCGCCGGTGATGGCCGTCGGGCCGAGGCTGGTCTGCGGAGAGGCCTGCTGGATCCCTTCTCCTCGCCGGTCGCCACATCGATCACCCGGGTGGTGTACTCGTGGACAGCGCTCACTCGCTGTCTGTCCCGGTAGGTGACCTTGCCGTCGCTCACCGACGGGAAGGTCGCCCGGTGGCAGGTACCCCCACCGATCGCCCCGTGCGCCCGCCACTCCACCGTCCTGTCGTCAGTGGCCGGATTCGCGTGGTGGCGGCCGTCGTTGGGGCTCATGAGTCTCAGCTCCCCCTTGCCGTTCGTGCGCACCCCTCCGCCCCGAGGCCGGCCCGCAGCCCGGTGAAGTACTTGCCCGGGGTGCCGGTGACGACCCGTAGGGGCCATGGAACCGGTGATGCGGCGGCTCATCAACGGGGTGAGGATTTCCACCCGGTTACTTCCAGCCTTTGCGTGTGAGGGTGGGCTTGTGGACGGGATCCGTTGTGGATACGTCTGGGAGCACTGTCGGCAGAAGGGAGTTCGGGTGATGACCACTACTGCGGGCACGGCCCGGTCGGCCGAGGCGGCGCCGGGCAGTCTGCGGCTGCCCGGGATCGTCCTCGGGGTGGGGCTCGGCGGGTTCGTCGACGGCATCCTGCTGCACCAGCTCCTGCAGTGGCACCACATGCTCACCAGCACCGACCACGACCACATCGGAGTGAAGTACTACAGCCCGAAGACGGTGTCCGGGCTGGAGATGAACACCGTGTGGGACGGCGTCTTCCACGCGGTCTGCTGGGTCGCGGTCATCGCGGGCCTGGGAATCCTCCACTCGCGGGTCACGCACAACCGTCGGGCGGCGTGGGCGTCGCGGGCGCTGTGGGGCTGGATCCTGGCCGGCTGGGGGATGTTCAACCTGGTCGAGGGGCTCCTGGACCACCAGATCCTCGGCATCCACCATGTGCGCGGCGGCCCGTACCAGGCGTGGTGGGACGCCGGGTTCCTCGCCCTGGGCGGGCTGCTGGTGGCCGGGGGCTTCCTGCTGCAGCGCGGCGGCCGGCCCTTCGACCCGGACGCCCCCCGCGGTGCCGGGCCGGCCGGGGGCCGTGCCTGATGGACGGCATGCAGCGTATGCACCACGACAGCACCGGCGGCGCTCTGCCGGGCTTGGTGCCGACCGGGCTGATCCTGCTCGCCGCCGCCGTCGGCTACCTGCTCGCCGTGCGCCGAGCCCGTCGCCGCAACCCCGCCAGGGGGTGGCCGGCCTGGCGTTCGGCCTCGTTCCTCACCGGGCTTCTCCTGCTGGCCGCCGCGTCGCTGCCACCGCTGGGACCGGCCGCGCACACCGACTTCCGCGGTCACATGGCCCAGCACATGCTCGTCGGGATGTACGCGCCGCCGGCGCTGGTACTGGCCGCACCGCTCACCCTCCTGCTGCGCTCTCTGCAGCCCGCCCGGGCCCGCCAGGTGACGGCGGTGCTGCACAGCCGTCCCGCACGGGTACTCGGCCATCCCGCGGTCGCCCTGGTACTGAGTACCGGCGGTCTGGGCCTGCTGTACTTCACCCCGCTGTACAACACCGCGATGGACCATCCCGCGGGGCACTGGCTGATGAGCGCGCACTTCCTGGCGTCCGGCTGCCTGTTCGCCCACGCCATCGCCGGCCCCGACCCCGCACCCACCCGGCCCGGGGTACCGGCCCGGCTGGTGTACCTGGGCATCGCCGTCGCCGCGCACGCCCTGATGGCGCAGGCGATGTACGGCGGGTTCTTCGTCGACATCCACGCACCCATCAGCGAGGTCCGGCAAGGCGCGGAGATCATGTACTACGGCGGGGACATCGCCGAACTCCTGCTGGCCGCCGCACTGGTGGCCACTTGGCGGCCCGAGCGCCGTACCCGGGCGGCGTGCCGGACCATTGCGGCCGCGGACCTCCCCCGGTCGGCGAACGGCGTTCGCCAGGGATAACGTGGCCCGTCGCGGGAACGCGAACGTCTCCATCCGGATACGCCGGTTGGGACACGCCATCGTCCCGTCATGGGGGAGAGCACATGCCAGTACGCCTATGGTCCTCGGGGCCGGAATCGCCCCTCCGAGGCGCGGTGCTGGCCGGCCGTTACCGCTTGGACGCCCTGCTCGGGCGTGGCGGCGCCGCCGACGTCCACGAGGCTTTCGATCTCCAGCTGAGGCGACCCGTCGCGGTGAAGGTGTTCCGCGCGGGCGGTGACACACAGACGGAGGAACGCTTCGCCGAGGAGGCCTTCCTGCTGGCCCGTCTGCAGCACCCCGGACTCGTCACGGTCCACGACTTCGGACGCGAAAGAGGCCGCCCTTTCCTGGTCATGGAGCTCCTCAAGGGCTCGACACTGCGCGCGCGCATCGCATCGGGCCCCCTGCCCCGTGCCGAGGTGTGCGTTCTCGGCGCGGCCCTCGCCGACGCCCTGGCCCACGTACACGCCGCCGGGGTGGTGCACCGCGACGTCAAACCGTCCAACATCCTCATGGACGAGGCCGGCATCCCTCACCTGACCGACTTCGGCATCTCACGGCTGATCGACGGCACCACGCGCACCGCCACCGGGGCACTGGTGGGCACCGCGGCCTACCTGGCTCCCGAACAGGTCATGGGCCGCGAGGTCGGGCCCGCCGCCGACGTCTACGCCCTCGGCCTGACCCTGCTGGAGTGCCTCAAGGGACGACTGGAGTACGACGGCGCCCCGCTGGAGGCGGCGATCGCCCGCCTGCACCGCCCCCCGGTCATTCCCACGTCCCTCGACGGCGACCTGTCCCGGCTGCTGCGGGCCATGACCGCCCGGGACGAGAGCGAACGCCCCGCCGCGGATGTCTGCGCCGACGTGCTGACCACCCTGAGCCCGAGCGGTCCCCGCACCGTGCTGCGGGCCGGGACGTACGGCACCGGCCGGGTGGACAGCGGCAGTGTCCCGGCCTTTGCCGAGGAACGCGACCCGGTGGCGACCGTTGCGGCCCCGCGCCAGGCCTCGGCCCTCCGCCGACGCAGCGGCCGGAGCCTCGCGACGGCCGGGGCCGCGCTGGCCGCGCTGCTCGGCGTCACCCTGACCGGATCGATCGGAGACCTGTCCGGCTCCGGGAGCACCACCGCTTCGGGCGCCAACGGCCATGGACCGACCGCGCCCGCCACGGAGCCGTCGGGCACCCCCTCGACGCCGTCGGACGAGGAGACGTCGCCGGCCCCCGCGGCACCCGCCGCGCGGGTCCCGAAGATACCGGGCACCGACTCGGCTCCGGCTCCTTCCCTCACGGGCGACGACGCGGCCCGCGAGCGGGACAGGACAATATCGGTGACGACCGCGGCCGGGCCGGGACCGAAGTCCAAGACGAACAGAGCGCAGACGGAACAGAAGAAGGCGTCCAAGAGGCAGAGTGCGGCCAAGCGTGGCAAAAGCGCTGAGCGCTGAGCGTTGACGTGGCTTTTCGGCTCATGGAATCCGGGAACCCGGTCGCCTGTCCCGCCCGTCCGGGAGACAGGAGGCCGACGTGACCCGTGAGCACAACGCCCAGCAGGACCCGACCACGCAGCACCCCCGCCCCGACTTCTCCTCGCAGGACCAGCCGCACCCGGGCTGGACCGGGCCGATGGACCCGCCGCCCGACCACGGCGAGGAGTCGTACCGCGGCTCCGGGCGCCTGGAGGGCCGCAGGACCGTCATCACGGGCGGGGACTCCGGCATCGGCCGGGCCGTGGCCCTGGCCTTCGCCCGCGAGGGTGCCGACGTGCTGTTCACCTACCTCGCGCAGGAGGAGGACGAGGCCCGCGAGACCTCCCGCCTGGTGGAGGACGCCGGTCGCAAGGCCGTCGCCGTCTCGTGCGACATCCGCGAGGAGGGCAACTGCCGGTCGCTGATCGAGCGGGCGGTCGCGGAGTTCGGGCGTATCGACGTCCTGGTGAACAACGCGGCGTACCAGATGTCCCAGCCGGACGGCATCGAGGCGATCCCGACCGAGCAGTTCGACCGGGTCATGCGGACGAACCTCTACGGTATGTTCTGGCTGACGAAGTTCGCCCTGCCGCACATTCCGGAGGGCGGCAGCGTCATCAACACCACGTCGGTGCAGGCGTACAAGCCCAGCCCGCACCTGCTGGACTACGCGATGACCAAGGGCGCGATCGTCACCTTCACCCAGGGACTGGCCCAGATGGTCGCGGAGCGCGGCATCCGCGTCAACGCGGTCGCGCCGGGCCCCGTGTGGACCCCGCTCATTCCGGCGACCATGCCCGACACGGCGGAGTTCGGCAAGCAGAGCCCGCTGGGCCGACCGGCACAGCCGGCCGAGATGGCCCCGGCGTACGTCTATCTCGCCTCCACGCAGGCGAGCTTCATCACCGCGGAGATCCTCAACGCGACGGGCGGCACGCCGCTGCCGTAGCGCGACGGGGGCGGAGGGATGGGCGAGTGCCTGCTTTAGGGCATTCGTTCGGTTTGGCGGCTAGGATTCTGGTATGGGCGGGTGGTGTGTGGATCGGGCGGTGCCGGGGCCGGCGCGGTGGGGCGGGGGCGGTGTGTGATGGGCTCGGTGCCGGAAGCGGGCGCGTCGGGGGTTTTCCCGGGCGGCAACGCGAATGTGGTGGGGGCGCGGATTGCCGGATACCAGGTGCAGCGCGAGCTTGGCCGCGGGGGAATGGCCGTCGTCTACTGCGCGAGGGACTTGCGCCTGGATCGTCTGGTCGCGCTGAAACTGCTTGCCCCGGAAATGGCACGGAGCGAGACCTTCCGCCAGCGTTTCGTGCATGAGTCGCGGGTGGCCGCCGCGATCGACCACCCGCATATTGTGCCGATTTTCGAGGCGGGTGAGGCGGAGGGCGTTCTGTACATAGCGATGCGTTATGTCTCGGGCCTGGATCTGCGTGCTCTGCTGGACCGTGAGGGCCCGCTGTCGGTGGAGGCGGCGCTGCGCATCGCCGGTCAGGTGGCGTCGGCGCTCGACGCGGCTCATGAGCATGATCTGGTGCACCGGGACGTGAAGCCCGGGAACGTCCTGGTGGCCGGTGGGACGGACAGCGATCACCCTGAACACGTGTATCTCACGGACTTCGGACTGACGAAGAAGTCGCTGTCACTGACGGGTTTCACGACGGTCGGTGAGTTCGTCGGAACGCTGGATTATGTCGCGCCGGAGCAGATTTCGGGACGTCCCGTGGACGGCAGATGTGATCTCTACAGCCTTGCCTGTGTCGTCTATGAGATTCTCACGGGCGGGCCGCCTTTCCGGCGGGACAGGGACATCGCATTGCTGTGGGCGCATCAGTACGACGACCCGCCTGCGCTGAGCGAGAGGCGGGCGGAGATTCCATCGGCGTTGGACGAGGTGATGGCCAAGGCGCTGGCGAAGGTTCCGGGGGATCGTTACGACTCGTGTCTGGAGTTCGTGGCGGCTTTGCGGGCGGCTGCGGGCGGCGAGGGTTCCGGCGGTGCGGGAGTGCGCCGGGCGACCCTGGTGGACCCCGGGGTGGCCGAGGCGCGGTGGCGTGGCGGGCCGGTCCCGGACCCGCCGACCTGGGCCCGGCCGGTCTTCGGTCGTCCGACGGGTTAGCTTTCTGGGCGTGGGTACGGGGTTCCCGCATGTTCGTTCACTTGACGACGACATCCCCGCCCGGCTCGGGCGTCGGAGGGGTCGGGCGTGTCGGGGCAGGGCCCCTTCTCGCCGCCGCTGCCGGAGCCGCCAGGCCGTCGCCGCCGTGGTGCCCGCCGCAGCGGCCCGTGCCGCCGCGCCCGCCGAAGTCGCCCGTGCCGGGGTCGCCGGGTTCCGTGCAGACGGGTCCGCCGGTGCCGGTGTCTCTGGGTGCCGGTGCCGGACTGCTGGTCGGTCCGGCGGCTGAGGAAGCGAACCTGCATCCCGTCCGCACCCCTGGCCGCCGCCCTTCACCACCATCGGGCGGCGCCTGCGTCACCTGAGCGAGATGCCGGCCCTCCGTGCCGACCAGACGTCCGGCGGCCACGCGCTCACCCGGGACGACTGCCCCACCCCCCACGGCCGTGCCCCCCGACGACCCGTTCATCTCCCTGACAAGACGTCAGGGTCGTCTCAGGGCAGGGGTGGGGGTGTCACCGATGGCGGCTGATGAGTGGTGAGCGGCAGGCTGATGGTCATGCCGATCTCCACTACTGACCGCCCCGGCCTCTCCTTCGTCCACCGCGCCGCCGTGACCGCCGCCGGTGCCGCCGCGCTCGCAGGTTTGGCGGCCGCGTACGCGCCGGGTACCGCCTACTCCGAGCCGACTTCCACCACCCGTTCCACTACCGATTTCAGCAACTGCCCACCGCTCCCCGCCGGTGCCGACCCGACCCGCTGGAGATGCGAAGTGCACAGCGCCGTGCCTGCGTTGGCGGTAGGAAAGGTCTCCGTGACGCTCGCCCCGATCACCATGACCCACGCCGAGGGTCCTCTGCCGGACGGTACCAAGGGGCAGGTGTGGGGCGCGATGCACAGCGCGCCGACCTCCATACCCGGGGGATTGCCCGGCACCGCGGCGGATGAGCACTCGCGGCTCCTGGGACTGGCGATACAGCCGGAGTACGGCGGCCGATCCGACTTCTACACCGGGCAGTTGAGTCTGCGCTTCCGGCTGCTGAATCCGCTGTTGCCGCACAGCTGCACCATCGGTGCGAACGAGCCCGTCGACTTCCAGCTGAAGAGGTCGGGCCCCTCGGAGTGGCTCTCCCAGAATCCGCCGCTGATCAAGTTCTCGGCGTACGACGACACCTTCACCGCCCCTGCCGCCGAGCACTGCGGGCCCCTGGCCGGACCCCTCAACCGAAGGCTCGGCCTGCCGGCGGCGAGCGGGAACCTGATCTCTTACGACGCCACCTACACGTTCAAGACCTACGACCGGCTCCCGGGGCGCTGACGGGTTGCACGCGGCCCCGGTCAGCCGGGCCGGGATGCCCCACGGCCGGCAGGCTGCTCCCGGGTCCCACTCCCGGGCACTGCCTGGAGGCTTCTGCCAGCGGGTGATCACCTTGGGCAGAGCGTGCGCGGTGACGCTCCGGGGCTGGCCGCCGTGCATGACGATGCTGGTGGTGGTGGCGGTTCAGACGGTGCGGATGGTGCGGCGTCGACGACGTGCTCGGCGCCGACGCCGAGGGTGTGCCGGGGCGGCGACCGTGATGAGCCGCACGGGCCGTCGACGGGCCGCGCGCTCCTGAACATGTGGTTCTCCCCACAATTCCCCCCCAAGGGGTCCTTCCGTGGCATGGGTCACGTCGCGGGACGGGTGTTTTGTCTACGTTCGCAGTTCTGTGCCCCCACGTGAACTGCCGAGGCCCCTCACCATGCCGCACCGACCGCTCCCCCTGTCACACCTGCGCAGCGCGGGGAGGCGCAGGCCCCAGGCCAGGCGTGCCGTGGTCCGCGTCGGCGTTCTCGCGGCCTCGGTGGCGTCGCTCTTCTCGGTCGGCACACTCGCCCCGGCACTGGCGGCGTCTGCGGGGCCTGACGACGCCGCGACCCACTTCCGTGCGCTGGTACATCCACACGGGAACGCGCGAGTGACGGCCGCAGTGCTCGACCTGGACGGCACGGGCCGGGGGCCCGCGGTCTACGGCGACGACACGCCGTACGACACCGCGAGCATCGTCAAGGTCGACATCCTCGCCGCGGCGCTGCTCCGGGCGCAGGACACCGGACACGGCCTGACCGCGCAGGAACGCGCGCAGGCGGAGGTGATGATCGAGCGCAGCGACAACGAGGCGGCGAGCGCGCTGTGGCGGCGCATCGGCCTGGCGCCGGGACTGGCAGCGGCGAACAAGCGGCTCGGGCTGACCTCGACGAAGGGCGGCCCCGGCGCCAGGTGGGGGCTGACCCGGACGACGTCGAGCGACCAGATACGGCTGCTGCGCGCGGTGTTCGACACCAAGTCGGCGTCACCCGGGAGCTCCACACCGCTCAGCGCGTCCTCCCGAACCTACCTCCGCACGCTGATGACCCGCGTCGTCCGTGAGCAGGCATGGGGCGTCTCGGCGGCCGCCGGCTCCGGATGGGCCCTGAAGAACGGCTGGCTGCGGCGCACCACGACCGGGCTGTGGGACGTCAACAGCGTGGGACAGGTCACGGCGAACGGACGCCACTACCTCGTCGCGATCCTCTCGGACGGCAACACGTCGATGAAGGACGGCATCTCGCTGGTGGAACGCGCGGCCCGGGCCGCCGTCTCCTCGGCGACCGCCCACTGACGGCACTTCGCCGATGAGGATGCCGCCGCAGGAGAGGCCATGGGCACGCGCAAAGCAGGACCCTCCGCGGCGTGGCGTACGAAGTGGTCGATCCTCCCGCGGTGAGTATGGCCTTCCGTCCGCGAGCCGGCTTGGAGGCAGGTGTGACACTGAGCCGTATCGGCCTCGTCGTCCATGGAGGACGAGACGAGGCGGTGGATGCCGCTGGGGTCGTTCGCGCGTGGTGCCACGAGAACGACGTGGAGTGTGCGGACATCGACGTGTGGCAGGACGGCGGGCGGCTGAGCGCCCGGGAGGAACTCGAAGCGGCGGGCGATCCGGATCTCATCGTCACGCTCGGCGGCGACGGAACCTTCCTGCGTGGCGCCCGACTGGCTGCCGAGAACGACGCTCTGGTGCTGGGAGTCGATCTCGGGCGGGTCGGTTTCCTGACGGAGGTCCCCGCCACGGCGGTGCGGACGGCGCTGGACGCCGTGCGGGACGAACGGCTCACCGTCGAGAGGCGGATGCTTCTCACCCTGCGGGCTTCGTGCCGTCTGCAGGTGCCTGAGGGCCTGCAGGCACTCCTGCAGTACGGCCGGGGACCCCTGCTTCCACCGCCACGGGTGCGCACCGAATGCGAGATCGGTGACGACTGGGGCATCGCCCTGAACGTCACCGCGCTCAACGACATCGTGGTGGAGAAACTGTCGAGGGACCGGCAGGTGTCGGTCGGCGTCTATCTGGCCGGTCGGCTCCTGGCGTCCTACTCCGCCGACGCGCTGCTGGTGGCCACGCCGACGGGTTCGACCGCCTACAGCTTCGCGGCCGGCGGGCCGGTCGTCTCGCCTCGTGCCGAAGGCCTCATCTTCACGCCGGTCGCCCCGCACATGGCGTTCAACCGGTCCGTCGTGGCCGCCCCCGACGAACCCATCGGCCTGAGGGTGCTCGAACGGTCGGGCCAAGCCGCCGTCAGCATCGACGGCCAACTGCGCGGCGTCCTCGACCCGGGGGACTGGATCGGCGTGTACGCCTCTCCCCGTCGGCTCAGAGCGGTCCGCCTGGGACCGACGGACTTCTACGGCCGCCTGCGTGAGCGCATGAACCTCACCGACGCACCGGCCGCGATCGCCGACGGAGAGGCCGCTCCGCTGTGGCCGGTGACCACTCCGCCACCAGGTGACCTCGCCCATCTCGCGCTGCCGGCCGCTCCGGGTGACACGTCGGGCCGTCCATGAGCTCCCCCAGCGGGTTACCGCGTTGCTGTTGAGGAGTGCCGCGCACCACTGGCGGGGCCCGTCGCTGCCGTCCGGACAATGCCCGGGCGGTCCCTCGACCGCCACGGCCGGCCCGTACACCGCCGCGGTGAGCGCATCTGCGTGGCGGCACAGCACGCCGCCGACATCTTGACCCGTAAGAACCGGCGGCTTGACGTTCCGGCGTTCGACGCTGATTCAAGAGATTCAATCCGTCTCGACCCCTGCGGCCCACTGATGCATGAACACATGCCGCAGCGCGGCCGGGATCTCACGCCGTTCGGTTCTGACCGCCGGACTGACCGCCGCTACCACGGTGGCCCGCTGGGGCGTGCCCTCGACATCCCCGATGGCGAGTCCCTCGGCCTCAAGAACCTGGACGACTTCCGCTGCCCGGCCGGCGGCCGGGACACGGCCGGGCGCACGGTGCTGTCCTGCGAGGCGGGCCCGTACAACGGGCCCGCGCACAGCACGACATGGGACCGTTTCCTGCGCACCAGGGGCACGTTCCGGCGTGACCGTCAACGGCGCGCGGCCGCCACCGGCCGACCGCCTGCACCCCGTCATCGACGTCGGCGCCCCGGGGCGGCGCGGTGAGAACACCCTCGAAGCCGGGGTGGCGACACCGCTCCAGCCGAACCCGGCGTGACCGCAACGGCGGTGACGGCGCGCTCCGAAGGCTGCCGGCGCGGCACGGTACCCCGCGCCGCGCCTTCCCGACGCGACCGCGGGGATCGCGCGCATTGGCCGACAACACACTCCGTCCACTGTCAAAGAGCGGGCAAACAACCGTCTGGACGCCCGGGGTGGGCGGTGCTCAGCGCACCGGGAAGCCGAAGGAGTGTCCCTGCTGCTTCAGCCACGGCAGGATTTCGCGCAGGGCGGCCACGGTCTGGGAACGGTCTCCGCCCGCGTCGTGGAAGAGGACGGTCGGACCGTTGGACATCTCGTTCTCGACGGTGGCGACGATGGCGTTCGTGCCGGGCTGTTCGAAGTCCTTGGAGTCGACGTTCCAGCCCAGCGGCCGCATCCCCCGGGAGGCGGCGAGCCGGCGGCTGTAGGGGGTGAAGGCACCGCCGGGCGCCCGGTAGTACAGCGGCCGGACGCCCCCCGACGCCTTGGTGATCATGCGCTCGGCGTTCAGGATCTGCTGTGACTGGTACGCCTCGGACTTGGTGTCCATGGTCGTGTCGTGCGAGACCGTGTGGTCACACAGCCGGTGCCCGGCCGCCACCACCGCCTTGACCAGGTCGGGGTGCGCCTGGGCCTGGGTGCCCACCATGCAGAACGTGGCCTTCACTCCGTTCTCCCGCAGCACCTCCAGCACCTGCGGCGTCCAGGCGGGATCCGGCCCGTCGTCGATGGTGATGTTGACGCCCCGGGCACCGCGGTCCGAGGCATGGGCGATGTCCACCGACACCGGCGCCCCGCCCGGGTGGGCGGGCCTGGCCGAGACGCCGGCTCGTGCGTGCTGCCCCGCGGCGGAATCGGCCTGCGCGGACCACACCGAGGTGGCGGCGGCCACCGCCGTCACCCCGATCGCCGCCGCGAGCACCCGGCCGTGCCAGCCCCGTCCGCCATGCCTCACCATGTCCGCCCCGTTCCTTGCCGTCTCCGTGGGTTGCGTGCACCCGTCAGGACGGAGGAATTCGGTCACAGGATCCGTTCGTTACGGATCACGGACAATTCCGCGGGGATTCCGCGACAGGACGGGGACGAGCCGTTCCGACGTCCCGCCACCTCTGCGACCGAAGCGGTCGTGCGGCGCCGGCTGCTGTCGCCCCTGCCGCGGCCGAGGGGGAGCATGGGAGCTGAGCGGAAGAGGGAGGTCTGTCATGAAGACCGGAGCTTCGGAATACGACCGCTGGCTGTACTCTCACACCCCGTCCCAGGCCGAGGGCGAGCGCGACGAACCGGCCGAGCGCGCGGCCGTGGAACAGCACCCTGACGTCCCCAGGACCGAGCCGTCGCAGGCGGAGGGCGAGCGGGTGGACGACGCCAGGAGCGCATGATCGCCGCTGTGCCCTGACGACACGGCGTTCCGGGCACGTGGTCCATCGTCACGCCGGACGGCCTGCCCGCGGGTTTCCTGGTTCGGCGGCCGGTGCCGGAGCGGAGCCGGGGTCGCGGCGCCGCAGCTCCCGGCGGAGTCGGTCGAGTGCCCGGTGCAGTGTGCTCTTGACCGTTCCGGGGGCCATGCCGAGGGCGGCGGCCGTCTCCTCGGTGGACATCTGCTCCCAATGCCGCAGTATCACGACGCTGCGCTGCTGGGGCGCCAGTGTCCTGATGATGTCCATCAGCAGCGCGCGGTCGGCGTGCTGCTCGGTGGAGTCCTCGATGCACGCGTCCGGCAGCTGATCGGTGGGTAGTTCTTCGAGTTTGCGGGCCCGCCACCATTCCGTGCGGGTGTTGATCATGACGCGGCGCAGGTAGGCGTCCGCGAGCTGTTTGTCCGCGATACGCTCCCACCGGCGGTAGGTGCGTAAGAGCGCGGTCTGCAGCAGATCCTGGGCGTCGCGCGAGTCGGGGACCAGGCGCCGGGCGCTGCGCAGCAGAGCGTCGTGCCGGGTACGGACGTACTCCTCGAATCCCAGTACCGCGCCAGGGTGCTCGCTCGGATTCACTTGGTGGGCTCCCTTCGTACGCCGGACGATCCGGAGTCGGCCGTCCGTGCCGTCTGACCGTGACTCTTCCGCCCCGGGGATTGAATGGGCAGCTGGTGTCGCCGCTCCGATCAATGGCCGCAGCGCAGGTCGCGGGCCCGCCGCAGGCCGCTGACCGAAGAAACGCCCCTGGATTGCCGTTCTGTCACCCGCGTGCGTAGCGTCGTGCCGGTGCACCGCGTCCACGGGGGAAGCGGGCGGAGGGGGATGGTGTCGATGGCGGGGCGTCCGGAGAGCCCGCTCGATCCGAGCGCGGGGCCGGTGACGCGGTTCGCGGCCGAGTTACGCAAGCTCCGTGCAGAGGCCGGCAGTCCGACGTACCGGGTGATGGCGCAGCGCGCGGGTCAGGGGGCGAGCACGCTGTCGCAGGCGGCGGCGGGGGAGCGGCTGCCGACGCTGCCGGTCGTGCTGGCCTACGTGCGTGCCTGCGGCGGGGATGAGAAGGAGTGGGAGGCGCGGTGGCGTGAGGCGGCCGCGGAAGCAGCGGCCGAGCCGCGTACCGGGAACGAACGCGCTGAGCCGCCCTACCGGGGCCTGGCCCGGTTCGAACCCGGCGACGCCGCGTTGTTCTTCGGCCGTGACCAGCTCACCGACCGCCTGCTCGAGCTCACCGCGTCCCGCCGGTTCACCGCGGTGTTCGGCCCGTCGGGCAGCGGCAAGTCCTCCCTGCTGCGCGCCGGCCTCATCCCCCGCCTCCGGGACCCGGCCACGCCCGGCCCGCGGCCGGCCGCGCTGCGCGTCCTCACCCCCGGCGAACATCCCCTGCTCGCCCACGAGCAGCGCCTGGTACCGAAGGACGCCGACGGCGACACGTGGCTGATCGTCGATCAGTTCGAAGAGCTCTACACGCTCTGCCCGGACCCGGCCGAACGCGACCAGTTCATCGACCGCCTCCTGACCGCCACCGATCCGACGAGCCGGCTGCGGGTCGTCTTGGCCGTACGAGCCGACTTCCTCGGCCGCTGCGCCGAACACGCCGCGATGACCGGGGCGTTGCAGGACGCCACCGTGCTGGCCGGTCCGATGAGCCGCGAAGAGCTGCGCGAGGCCGTCGTCAAACCCGCCCAGACCGCCGGACTGATCGTCGAACGCGCCCTGACCACCCGCATCCTCGACGACGTCGAAGACGAGCCGGGCGCCCTCCCGCTGATGTCCCACGCGCTGCTGGAGACCTGGCACCGCCGCAAGGGCCGCGCGCTGAGCCTTGAGGCGTACGAGGCGGCCGGTGGCCTGCACGGCGCCATCGCCCGCACCGCAGAGAACCTCTACACCCACCTCGCCCCGGCCCAGGCCGCCCTCGCCCGCCGCCTGCTGCTGCGCCTGGTCACCCCGGGCGACGGCACCCCGGACACCCGCCGTCCCACCCCGCGCACCGAACTCGCGGCCACCGGTGCGAGCGGGCAACTGGACGCGGTCCTCGACCAGTTGGTCCGCGCCCGGTTGCTGACCGTGGACGAGGACATCGTCGATCTGGCGCACGAGGCGTTGCTCACCGCCTGGCCGCGGCTGCACGCCTGGGTGGAGGAAGACCGCGAGCAGCTGAGAATCCACCGGCGGCTCACCGAGGCCGCCGCCACCTGGCACGAACTGCGGTGCGATCCAGGGGCGTTGTATCGCGGCACCCGGCTGGCCGCGGCCGAAGAGGCTTTCGCGGCACCCGGGCGGCGAACCGCCCTCACCGAGCTGGAGTGGTCGTTCCTGTCCGCCGGACTCTCGGCCGCGGAGCAGGAGCGCCGGTCGGCGGCGCGCACCGCCCGGCGTACACGGGCCTTCGTCATGGTCCTCTCCGTGGCCGTGGTCCTCGCTCTCGTGGCCGGACTGGTGGCCTGGCAGCAGAATCGCGCCGGCGAGCGCAGACGGGTACAGGCCGAGGCCCGCCGCATCGCCGCCGTGGCGGAGAGCCTGCGTGCCTCGGAACCGGTGACCGCCATGCGTCTCAGCCTCGCCGCCTGGCGCATCGCCGACCTCCCCGAGACCCGTTCGGCCCTGCTGGGATCCCTGGCCCAGCGGAACCAGGACTCCTTCCGGATACCGGGGCCTTCCGACACCGACGTGACGTACCTCAGCGACAACGGACACGTCGCCGTGTCGGTGGCAGGGCGGCAAGCCGCGCTGTGGGACGTGCGCACGCATCACCGGCTCTCCTCGTTCCGGGTCTCCGCGGCCGACGACGGGATGCCGGTCGTGCGGTCCGCCCTTTCCCCGGACGGCCGGATCCTGGCAGTCGGTACCGGCCGCTCCGTCATCCTGTACGACGTGCGCACGGGCCGGCGCACCGGGCAGCTGCCCGACATCGACATGGCGTCCCTTTCCTTCGGGTCGAGCGGGCGGACCCTGCTCCTGTCCGCCACGGCGTCCAAGGCGGGCTCCGTGACGCGGCTGTGGGACGTGCGCCGTCACAAGCTGCTGTTCCGGGCCGGCAAGGCCGACGGCCCGGGCGGGCTCGTCGAGTGGGGCGCAGGCGGCGACAGCGACGGCGACACCATGGTCACCGCTTTCGTGGTCGGCGGTGGCCCGGGCGTCAGTGCCGACGATCGGTACCTCGTCGACTGCTCCCACGACAGACTCGAGGTGTGGGACACCGCGACGCACCGTCGGTCACCCGGTCCCTGGACGACGCTGCACAGTGAGCAGTGCACCACCGCGGGGGCCGGTTTCGTGCCGGCCCGCGACGAACTGGCGGTCACCACCGACAGCGGCATCCGGATCTGGGACGTTCCCTCGGGCAAGGAACGCACCGAAATCAAGTACCGCGGCCTCCAGGCGACGGCGTACACACCGGACGGCCGCTTCCTCGTCGCCTCGGACGGCGGACAGGTGCTCGTGTGGCGGCTCGACGCACCCCGGGCGCCCGTGTACCGGGCCGCGGTGACGGCGGAGGTCTCCTCGGAGCTGCGGCTCGACCGGCGCGACGGTCTGATCCGGTACGTGTCCAGTGGCGCGAGCAGCACAGTCTGGTCGCTCTCCCTCGACCACGTCTTCCAGCCGGGCTACCGGAAGGACGTGACGACGAGCGCCGCGTTCAGTCCGGACGGACGGTTGCTCGCGGTGGCACGGCAGGCGGGCGGCGGACAGCGCCTGCGGCTGATAGACGTGAGGCACAACAGAGTGCTGGCCGATCGTCTGCCCACGGCTTCATGTCCGGTTGACAGCGGAACGGACGACGGGGAGCCGGGTTGCACGGACAGGGTGGCGTTCTCGCCCGATGGCCGGCACCTGATCTACTACTCCCGCATGTGGGACGAATACGACGGCGACCTCACCCTCACCGTCGTGGACAGCCGGCATCCGGTTCGGCGGTCCACTGTCCGCTTCACCACACCGTCCGACGAGGTGTCGGAGATCGATTCGATGGCGCTGGCCGACGGGCGGACCGCGCTGGTGTCGCTGTCCGGTGAGCGCACAGAGCGATGGGACCTACGCCGTCACGTCAGGACCGGCCGGTGGCCGGACGTCTCGTCGGAATCCCTGGCCGTGCGCGACGACGGCCGGCTGCTGGTGACCGCGGAGGGGCACGTCGTCGACCTCGCATCGGGCCGCTCGACGCCGCACACCCTCACGCGGGGGAGCCCCACGGTGGTGGCCTACAGCCACGACGGCGCGCGTCTCGCGGCCGGTGACGACTCCGGATGGGTCACCCTCTGGGACGGTGACGCCCGGCGGCGCCTGGGCGAGCTCCCCGTCGGCCCCGCCGGCACGTCCGAAGCCGACGGCGCCGCGGGGGTCTCGGCGATCGCCTTCTCCCACGACGGCACGACCCTGGCCGCCGGCACCGAGGACGGCCTAGTTCACCTGTGGGACGTCACGACCGGACTGGCCATGGGCTCCCCGCTGTACGGCTCGGGGGGCCGTGTCACCTCGCTGGCCTTCGACGAGGACGACCACACCTTGTCCGTCTCGGGCGAACACATACCACTGGATCGCTACGACATCGCGCCGGACCGGGTGGCAGCCGATGTCTGCCGGCGGACCGGAACCGGCCTGTCGCGGTCGGCTTGGCGAACCTACGTGCACGACCTGCCGTACCGCGCCTCCTGCTGACCGCCGACTGCAGGCGCGGGCCGGGTGGAGTCAGCAGTCGTTCTGGGCGGGGCGGTCGTTGAAGCGGTCGCCGAGCCAGGAGGCGATGTGGCCGACGGCCTGGTTGTCGGTGAGGAGATGGCCGCCGAGATACGTCCGCCGGGTGGTGCCGATGCCCGCGGCGCGGGGCGTTGCGGGTGGCGTCCTCGGTGGAGGCGGGGATGACCTCGTCGAGCGGGCCGCGGTATTGAAGTACGGGGAAGGAGATGCGATAGCGGGCCTGCGAGGAGGCGGGTCCCACGTCTGCGCCGAGCCGCTGTTCGGCGAGGACCCGGCCCAGCTGCGGCCGTCGGTGCCGCGCTGCTGGTAGAGCTCGTCGAGGCTGAGCCGGCCGGTGGTGCGGTCGCTGATGTGCTTGCCGGCGAGCGTGGTCGGGGTGCCGACCAGGCAGACGGACGTGGCGGTCGTGACGGAGCCCCGGCCGTGATGGCCGCGTCGGCGAGGAAGCCGGCGAAGGCGCCGCCGTCCAAGGAGGCGGCCACGGTCCTCGGATCGCCGCGGACGCCGCAGGAGGCGTCACCGACGACATGCGGGTGAGCGTGGACCGTACGGCCTGTTCACCGACGCCGACGCGGCCGAGTGGGTTGTGACTTCTCCCACCTGCTCTTGCCGGGGCGCGGAGGGCCTACCTACGTTCGGTCGCATGTCCTCCCACGGTCCCCTCCTTCCTGGTGAACCGGGCGAATCCGCCGCGCCGGCCGACTTCGCCGTCGACCTGGACTCACACGAAATGCTCCGGCGGACTCATGTCCTGGCCGCCCTCGGCCCCGACTGGGACCCCGTCGTGGCACTGCGGGGCGAGGAAGAGGCCTACGAGCTGCTGTACTCCGGCCTCAGCCCGGAGCAGCAGCGCCTGTACGAGGAGCTGGTCTCGGCCGGTGTGCTCCCGAGGAGAGGGGACGGCCATGCTGCCGCTTGACCCGCAGGCCGACATCGGACGCCGCGCATGGGTGGACTGTCCCAACTGCGGCGACCACCGCGGGTGCGTCACGTGCGAGCAGGGCCGTACGTGCTCCGAGCACTGGCGCTACCTGCTCTCGAACACCGGCAGCCTGCTCCACCTGCAGTGCCCTTCGTGCACCCACATCTGGACACACGAGACCCATTTCGGCGCCACCCGCTCCCAGCGGTAGCGCACCACTCGCCGGCACAACCCCCACGGCTCATCCGGCGCCGGCCTGGACTTGCCTTCGAGTGCACTCCAGCATCCACACTGATCCCGGCAAGATGCGTGTTGGGGACAGAAGGGCGGCAGCAGATGGAGACGACGAGCCGGGCGGGGCACCCTCTGCCGTACGACGTCTACCGGCAGGCGATCGAGCGGGAGACCCTGCGTTTCGCCGAGGTGGTGAAAGACGCGGACCCGGCGATCGCCGTGCCGTCCTGTCCCGACTGGACGCTGGCCGATCTCACCCGGCATGTCGGAGCGCTGCAGCGCTGGTTCTGCACGTTGCTGACCGGGCTGGTACAGGAACCTCCGCGCAGCCGCGACGTGGAGTTGGGGCTGCCGGAACAGGCGCGGGAGTACGCCGACTGGGTGGCAGCGGGCGTACCCGGTGTGGCGGCCGTACTGCGGGCCACGGATCCCCAGGCGGCGATGTGGGCCTGGGGTGAGGACCAGCACGCGCGGTTCTGGGCCCGCCGGATGCTGTTCGAGACGCTGGTGCACCGGGTGGACGCGGAGCGGGCCGTGGGCCGGGAGTCGGACATCGACGCCGTGCTGGCGGCGGACGGGGTGGACGAGTTCCTCGTCAACCTGCCCTACGCGGGCCTCTTCGCCCCGGCTGTGAAGAAGCTGCGTGGCAACGGCGAGACCATCGCTTTCCGGTGTGCGGACTCCGGCGGCGGAACCGGCGAGGAGTGGCGGGTGCGGCTGGAACCGGACGGTTTCCGGCTGCTGGAGCGGGCAGGTGGCGACACCTCGGCTTCCGACGTGCGGGCGGCGGTACAGGGGCAGGCGGCGGATCTCCTGCTGCTGCTCTACGGGCGGCGCTCCTACCAGGACACCGCTTTCGGGATCTCGGGAGAGCCCGCGGTGCTCGACCACTGGTTCACCCACACGGCCTTCTGAACCGTACGGAGGCGGGTCTCCAGGCCGTCGGGGTCATCCGCTCCACGGCCACACCCGCACCAGGTTCTCGCAGCCGCCGGCGGCGAGCGGGTCGCCGTCGGGATCGGGAAGTCGTCGTACCGGCCCGCCTGTTCGCGATGACGGATCCCGGGGCTGTCGGTGGCCTGGCAGAGCCGTCCGCGCCGCAGCCACAGCACGCGACCGTCGTCCGTGCACAGCAAGCGCATGGCCTTGGCGCCCAGGCCGCCGCGGCTGTCCCGCTCGCTGAAGGCGCGCCGCAGGACGAGCGAGCGGTCCACGATCCGCCGCACGAGGAGTTCACGGAAACCGGCGCACGCGACGTGTGCGCCGGACGGGGAGACGGCCAGCCGGCAGCCCGGGCGCAGGAACTCCAGCCGGTTGCGAAGGGACCATTCGGTCGCAGGCACCCCGGGGCGGTGCACAAAGAGCCGGTTGGTCGTGGCCAGGGCCACCACCGAGCCGTCCGCGCTCACGGACGACGCCGCCAGGCCGGAGGGACGGGGAGTCTCGCGGAGGATCCTGCCGTCGAACGAAACCGAGCAGGGCCACGCGCCGTCGGTCGTGCGTGGCGATGACTTCTCCGCCGTCCGTTCAGCAGCCGCGGCACGTCACACCACGCCGCGCACAAACGGTCCGGTCTGTGCGCGGTGCCGGCGGTGACGCGTGGACGCCGGTTCCGGCGGGCAGGCACATCGGGGCACTACGACGGCTCCGGGACCTGGCACCAGATACGAGTGGATTCGCGCGCACCCTGCAGAGGAGGCCTGGTTACCGGTGTGACTCATGGGGCAGCAGGTAGGGCAGTGAGCAGGGCTTATTGGGTTGGGTGGTGACGACCCGGGACCCATAGTGCTAGAAAGGCCGAATGGGAGACCAATTTGCCCGGCTTAGACGCATATCGCTGCGGCCGCTGGCAGGAAAGAGCCCGCGAAGCGTCGCCGGACAGGTGTTCATCCTGCAGGCGGCGCTGGTGGTGCTGCTCGTGGTCTTCGCCGTATTCGCCCTTGTCCTGCAGTCGCAACGCGACACCAACGCCGAGGCCAAACGCCGCTCCGTGGCCGTCGCGCAGACCTTCGCCCACTCCCCGGGCATCCTGGCCGCACTGCAGACCCCCGCCCCATCGAAAGTGCTCCAGCCGCTGACCGAGGCGGGACGCAGGTCCGCGGGCGTCGACTTCGTCGTGGTCATGGACACCCACGGCATCCGCTACACCCATCCCCTGCCCGACCGGATCGGAAAGCGGTTCGTAGGCACCATCGGGCCGTCGCTGGCCGGAAAGGTCTACACCGAAAGCGTCCACGGCCCGCTCGGTGAGGAGGTGCAGGCCACCGTCCCCATCAAGAACGACGACGGCAAGGTGGTGGCCCTCGTCTCCGCGGGGCTGAAGGTCAAGAACGTCACCAACCAGGTCGACCGGCAAATACGGATCATCCTGACCGCTGGGGCAGGCGCGCTCGGCGCGGCCACCGGCGTGACGGCGCTGGTGGGCCGACGGCTGCGACGGCAGACCCACAGTCTGGCGCCGGACGAGATGACCCGCATGTACGACCACCACGACGCGGTGCTGCACTCCGTGCGCGAAGGAGTTCTCATCGTCGGTGACGACGGGATGCTGCTGCTGGCGAACGACGAGGCCCGACGGCTCCTGGACCTGCCTCCGGACGCCGAGGGAAGGCATGTGGCCGAGCTGTCGACCCTGGAACCCGAAACGGTCGCGCTCCTCACCTCCGGACGCGAGGCCACCGACGAGGTGCACTTCGCCGGGCCGCGACTGCTGGCGGTCAACCAGCGGCCCACGGATCGCTGCGGAGGCCCCAAGGGAACCGTGGTCACCCTGCGCGACTCCACCGAACTGCAGGCCGTGTCCGGCAGGGCCCAGGTCGCACGGGACCGGCTCAAGCTGCTGTACGACGCCGGACTGGGCATCGGGACCACCCTCGACGTGGTCCGTACGGCCGACGAGCTCGCACGGGTCGCCGTCCCCCGCTTCGCCGACTTCGTCACCGTGGACCTGGCCGACGCCGTGCTGCACGGCGAGGAACCCGCCACCACGGCGACCGGCATGCGACGCATCGCCGTGTGCGGCATCCGGGACGACCATCCCCTCTACGAGAAGGACCGGCTGATCGACTTCCTGCCCTCCACACCCCAGGCGCGCGGCTACGGCACCGGCCACTCCGAGCTGGTGGCCGACCTGTCGACCGCCACGGACTGGCACGCGCAGGACCCGGAGCGCACCGAGGAGATCGTGGACTACGGCATCCACTCCCTCATCACGGCCCCCATCCACGCCCGCGGCGTCGTGCTGGGCCTGGCCAACTTCTGGCGGTCCAAGGAGCACGGCCCCTTCGACGAGGAGGAGCTGTCGCTGGCGGAGGAGCTGGTGGCCCGTGCCGCCGTCAGCATCGACAACGCCCGCCGGTACACCCGCGAGCACGCCCTGGCGGTCACCCTCCAGCGCAGCCTGCTGCCCCGCGCCCTGCCCGAGCAGAGCGCCCTCGACGTCGGGTACCGCTATCTCCCCGCACAGTCGGGGGTGAGCGGCGACTGGTTCGACGTGATACCCCTGCCGGGCAGCCGAGTGGCCCTGGTCGTCGGCGACGTGGTCGGTCACGGCCTGCACGCCGCCGCCACCATGGGACGCCTGCGGACCGCCGTGCACAACTTCTCCACGCTCGACATGCCGCCCGACGAACTGCTGTGCCATCTGGACGACCTGGTCGGCCGTATCGACCAGGACGAGGCGAGCACCGGGGCCGCCGCGGCCGTCGTGGGTGCCACCTGCCTGTACGCGATCTACGACCCCGTGACGCGCCGCTGCGCCATGGCACGCGCGGGGCACCTGGCGCCCGCACTGGTCCTGCCGGACGGCAGTGTCACGTTCGCCGACCTGCCGGCCGGGCCACCGCTCGGCCTGGGGGGCATGCCGTTCCAGACGGCGGAACTGGACCTCACCGAGGGCGCCCAGCTCGTCCTCTACACCGACGGCCTCATCGAGGACCGTGCGCGCGACCTGGACGTGGGCATGGAACTGCTGCGCGAGGCCCTGGCAGGCCACCCCGACCGGCCGCCCGACGAGAGCTGCCAGGCCGTGCTGGACGAGCTGCTGCCCGGGCGGCCCCAGGACGACGTCGCTCTGCTCATCGCCCGCACCCGCGCGCTGCCGCCCGACCGGGTCGCCGGATGGGACGTACCGCCCGACCCGGCGGCCGTCGCCAGGGTGCGCCTCGCGGCGTCCGACAAACTCGACGAGTGGGGCCTGACCGAACTCGGCTTCGGCCTGGAACTCGCACTGAGCGAGCTCGTCACCAACGCCATCCGTTACGGTGGCGAGCCGATTCACGTGCGGCTGATCCGCGACCGCACGCTGATCTGCGAGGTGGCCGACGGCAGCAGCACTTCGCCCCATCTGCGGTATGCCGCAACGACCGACGAGGGTGGCCGCGGCCTGTTCCTGGTCTCGCAGCTGACCGAGCGCTGGGGCACCCGGTACACGCCCCAGGGCAAGGTGATCTGGGCGGAACTGGCGCTGCCACCGGCGGTCACCGAGGACCCCGGCCGGGCGCCGGCCGAAGCCGACGTGAACCGTTAGGCACGCTGGGCGGTGCGGCGGATCCTGGAAGCAGGGCGGACCTGCAGCGAGGCGGGACGCCGGCACCACCGGCCCGACGCCGGCGCGCGCGATGGTAGGGATCCCGTCTACGTCGTGAAACAGGCGACCGGACCGATCAGGATTCGAGAAGCGCCGGCGCCCGAGGCGCAGCTAGCGTGATCGTCATGGACATCACCAGTCCCACGACTTCAGGAGTGACCATGACCGGCTCTTCCACCCAGGGAATCAAGACCGTGCTGCATCCCGTCTCCGACCTGGAGACGGCCAAGAAGGTGTACGCCGCCCTGCTCGGCGCACCGCCGCAGACCGACGAGTCCTACTACGTCGGCTTCGAGGCCGCGGGCCAGCACATCGGGCTGGTGCCGGGCGGCGGACCGCAGGGCATGACCTCACCGGTGGCCTACTGGCACGTACCGGACATCGAGGGGAAGCTGGCCGAGGTGACCGCCGCGGGTGCCACCGTGAAGGAGCCCGCGCACGACGTCGGCGGCGGCCGCCTGGTGGCCACCGTCACCGACCCCGACGGCAACGTCCTCGGACTGCTTCAGGACCGATGAGCGCCGCCCCCCGCTCCCGCGCTCAGCGCCGTCGCGACACCGAACACCTGCTCACCCACGACATCGACATCTGGGTGGCCAGTGCCTCGGCGGACGGTGCGCCGTATCTGGCGCCGCTGTCCTTCGACTGGGACGGCGAGGCACTGCTGATGGCCACGCCGGCGGACAGCCCCACGGGCAGGAACCTGGCCACCACCCGAACCGTTCGGCTGGGCCTGGGCCCCACCCGCGACGTGTCCATGATCGAGGGCGACGTCGAGGTCCTCGGGATCGACGCGCTGCCGCAGGAACGGGGTGACCGGTTCGCCGCGCGCACCGGCTTCGACCCGCGTGCGCCGGCCACCCCGTACCGCTGGTTCCGTGTCTCCCCGCGCCGTATCCAGGCCTGCGCGAGGTGAACGAGCTACCCGATCGCGAACTGATGCGCGCCGGCCGCTGGTTAGTCTGACCCCGCGAAGGCGTCCCCGCTCAACAGATGGAGACACGATGGGCATGGCCACGAGGACGGACACGCAGTCGTCTGTGCCGCACGTCGCCGACAGCCACGATCTGATCCGCGTGCACGGCGCGCGGGTGAACAACCTCAAGGACGTCAGCATCGAGATCCCGAAGCGCCGGCTGACGGTGTTCACCGGCGTCTCCGGCTCGGGCAAGAGCTCGCTGGTGTTCGACACGATCGCCGCGGAGTCGCAGCGGCTGATCAACGAGACCTACAGCGCCTTTGTGCAGGGCTTCATGCCGACGCTGGCGCGGCCCGAGGTCGACGTACTCGAAGGGCTGACGACCGCGATCATCGTCGATCAGCAGCGGATGGGTGCCGACCCCCGCTCCACGGTCGGCACCGCCACCGACGCCAACGCGATGCTGCGGATCCTGTTCAGCCGGCTCGGCAAGCCGCACATCGGCTCGCCCAAGGCGTTCTCCTTCAACGTCCCCTCCATCAGCGGAGCGGGCGCGGTCACCTTCGAGCAGGGCGGGAAGACCGTGAAGGAGCGGCGCAGCTTCAGCATCACCGGCGGCATGTGTCCGCGCTGCGAAGGCCGCGGCACGGTCACCGACATCGACCTCACCCAGCTCTACGACGACTCCAAGTCGCTCTCCGAGGGCGCGCTCACCGTCCCCGGCTACAAGGCGGGCGGCTGGAACTACCGGCTCTACAGCGAGTCGGGCTTCTTCGACCCGGACAAGCCGATCCGCACGTACACCAAGCAGGAGCTGCAGGACTTCCTCCACCGCGAGCCGACCAGGATGAAGATCGCGGGCATCAACATGACCTACGAGGGGCTGGTCCCGCGGATCCAGAAGTCGATGCTCGCCAAGGACAAGGAGGCGATGCAGCCGCACATCCGGGAGTTCGTGGAGCGCGCGGTCACGTTCACGGCCTGCCCCGAGTGCGACGGCACCCGGCTCAACGAGGGGGCCCGGTCGTCGAAGATCGAGGGGATGAACATCGCCGACGCGTGCGCGATGCAGATCAGCGACCTGGCCGAATGGGTCCGCGGCATCGGCGAGCCGTCGGTGGCGCCGCTGCTCGCCACACTGCGGCACACCCTCGACTCGTTCACGGAGATCGGTTTGGGCTACCTCTCGCTGGACCGACCGGCGGGCACGCTGTCGGGCGGCGAGGCGCAGCGCGTCAAGATGATCCGCCACCTCGGCTCCTCGCTCACCGACGTCACCTACGTCTTCGACGAGCCGACCATCGGCCTGCACCCCCATGACATCCAGCGGATGAACGACCTGCTGCTGCGGCTGCGGGACAAGGGCAACACGGTGCTCGTCGTGGAGCACAAGCCGGAGACGATCGCGATCGCCGACCACGTCGTCGACCTCGGCCCCGGCGCCGGTACGGGAGGCGGCACCGTCTGCTTCGAGGGCACCGTCGAGGGACTGCGGGCGGGCGGCACCCTCACCGGCCGCCATCTCGACGACCGGGCCGCCCTCAAGGAGACGGTGCGCAAGCCCACCGGCACGCTGGAGATCCGCGGGGCCACCTCCCACAACCTCCAGAACGTCGACGTCGACATCCCGCTCGGGGTGCTCTGCGTGGTCACCGGCGTGGCGGGCTCCGGCAAGAGCTCCCTCGTCCACGGCTCGATACCGGCCGGCGCGGGCGTGGTGTCGGTCGACCAGGGAGCGATCAAGGGCTCGCGGCGGAGCAATCCGGCGACGTACACCGGACTGCTCGACCCGATCCGCAAGGCGTTCGCGAAGGCCAATGGCGTGAAGCCGGCGCTGTTCAGCGCCAACTCCGAGGGCGCCTGCCCCAACTGCAACGGCGCCGGAGTCATCTACACCGACCTGGGGATGATGGCCGGCGTCGCCAGCACCTGCGAGGAGTGCGAGGGCAAACGGTTCGAGGCATCCGTACTGGAATACCGCCTCGGCGGCCGGGACATCAGCGAGGTGCTCGCGATGTCGGTGACCGAGGCCGAGGAGTTCTTCGGCGCCGGCGAGGCGCGCACGCCGGCCGCGCATGCCATCCTCGGCCGGCTCGCCGACGTCGGGCTCGGCTACCTCACCCTCGGCCAGCCGCTCACCACGCTGTCCGGCGGCGAGCGCCAGCGGCTCAAGCTGGCCACCCACATGGCCGAGAAGGGCGGCGTCTACGTCCTCGACGAGCCGACCACCGGCCTGCACCTCGCCGACGTCGAGCAGCTGCTCGGCCTGCTCGACCGGCTCGTCGACTCCGGAAAGTCGGTCATCGTCATCGAGCACCACCAGGCGGTCATGGCGCACGCGGACTGGATCATCGACCTCGGCCCCGGCGCCGGCCACGACGGCGGCCGGATCGTGTTCGAGGGCACACCCGCCGACCTCGTCGCCGCCCGCTCCACCCTCACCGGCGAGCACCTCGCGGCCTACGTCGGTACCTGACCGAGGCGGTCGCGGACCCGTAAGCAAGCTGCCGGGGCGGGGCGCAAGGCGTGTGCTGTGCCGGCCGACGCGTCGTGTTGCTCCCCGACGCGTCGGGGCACGCGGGTCGGTCTTCCTGGGCGTGGCGCTGCTGATCGCCTTGACGAAGTGACGCCCTGGCACTCGCCGGGGTCCACCGCGCGGCGCGCCCGTCACCGCCCCGGCGCCCCCGCCCGCAGGCCGTCCATGACGAGGTCCAGGAGACGGGTGGCCCGGGACTGCCAGTCGTCGCGGGGGTCGATCTGCCAGAGGCCGGCGATGGCGAGGAGGAAGTCGTCCGCGGTCACTCCCGGGCGGATGGTGCCGGCTTCCTCGCACGCGCGGAGCAGGAGTTCGGCCGCGGAGGTCACCGGGGTGTGCGCCGGCCTGCCGGGACTTCCCGGCGCGCTGGTCGCCTGGCGTATCGCTTCGGCCAGGCCGGCCTTGGTCATGGCGAACTCGGCGAGCCGGTCCATCCACGCGCGCAGGGCCTGGTGGGGTGCCCGGTCCTTGAGCAACTGAGCCGCGCTGTCGGCGACCTGCCGCATCTCGTGGCGGTAGATCTCCAGGACCAGCGCCTCGCGGTTGGGGAAGTTGCGGTAGAACGTGCCCTGTCCGACGCCCGCCTTCCTGGCGATCACGCTCAGGGCGGCGTCCGCGTTCCCGGTCAGCTCGGCCAGTGCGACTTCCAGGATGCGCTCACGGTTGCGTTGCGCGTCCGAGCGCAGGGGTGCTTCGTTCTTCTGCTGCACTCGTCCTCCTCCTCGAGCTCGTGGCCGAAACCCCGTCCTTGCTAAGCGGACAGCTGTCCGTTAGGTTTCCTTGACGGCGGACAGCTGTCCGGTTCGGTCCACCATAGCCGTGGCCGCGGCCGCGGCCGGGCCGCAGTGCGCTGTCGCCGTCGGCGCCTCGCGCCCGCGTCATGCGTCCTCGTCCTGTTCGTTCCTTCCGCAGCAGCGTCGCCCCGTACGACGCCCTCCCTCCGACACCCGACTCTTCCGGCTGCCGGACTGTCCTCCCTGTTCCGGAAAAGCGAAAGAAGCTGCTCATGGCCCTCTCGGCGTCCAGCGACATCACCCTGAACGTCAACGGCGAGAAGTACACGTTGCCCGTCGACCACCGCACCACCCTGCTTGACGCACTGCGCGAGCGGCTCGACCTGACCGGCACCAAGAAGGGCTGTGACCAGGGGCAGTGCGGCGCCTGCACCGTCCTCCTCGACGGACGTCGGGCCGTGGCCTGTCTGCAACTGGCCGTGGCAGCCGAGGGGCGCGAGATCACCACCATCGAAGGGGTGGCCGAGGGCGAGCGGCTGCACCCGGTGCAGCAGGCCTTCCTCGATCTGGACGGATTCCAGTGCGGCTATTGCACGCCCGGACAGATATGTTCGGCGATCGGCGTGATCGAGGAGCACGCGGCCGGCTGGCCGAGTGCCGTCACCGACGACCTCAGCCCCGAAGCGGGGCCACCACCGCTCACCTCCGACGAGATCCGGGAGCGGATGAGCGGCAACCTGTGCCGCTGCGCCGCGTACGTGTCGATCGCCGAGGCGGTCGCCCGGGCCGCCGCGACCGTGGCGGACCGGACTGCCGCGGCGCAGGTCGATGCCGCCGCGGAGAAGGGGCAGGCCACGGCATGAGGGAGTTCGGCTATCAGCGGGCGTCCGACGTCGCCGGCGCCATCGCGTTGCTCGGGGCAGATCCCGACGCGCGCTTCCTGGGCGGGGGCACCAACCTCGTCGACCTGATGAAGACCGGCGTCGAACGTCCCGCCCGGCTCATCGACGTACGCGACCTGCCACTGGACCGCGTCGAGCCTATGGAAGACGGCGGACTGCGCATCGGCGCCACCGTCACCAACAGCGACCTGGCCACCCACCCCGAAGTCCGGCGCCGCTACCCGGCGCTGGCGCAGGCAGTGCTGGCCGGCGCGTCCGGGCAGTTGCGCAACATGGCCACCGTCGGCGGGAACCTGCTGCAGCGCACCCGCTGCGGTTACTTCACCGACATGACCAAGCCGTGCAACAAGCGCGTCCCGGGCAGCGGTTGCCCCGCCGTCGAGGGCGAGCACCACAACCACGCGATCCTGGGCGCGACCGACCACTGCGTGGCCGTACATCCCTCGGACATGGCCGTCGCGCTGACCGCCTTCGACGCGGTCGTCCGCTACGAAACCGCCGACGGGCCCGGTGAGTTGCCGGTCGGCGAGTTCTACCTGCCCGTCGGCGACACCCCGCACCGCGAGACCGCACTGCCACCGGGAGCACTGATCACCGGTGTCACGCTGCCGCCCGCCCCGGTCGCCGCCCGCTCCCGGTACCGCAAGGTACGTGAACGCGCCTCGTACGCGTTCGCCATCGGAGCGGTCGCCGCCGCGATCGACGTCCGCGACGGCGTCGTCCAGGACGTGCGACTGGCCCTCGGGGCGGTCGCGTCCCGTCCCTGGCGGGCCGTCGCGGCGGAAGCGGTGCTGACCGGAGCACCGGCCGACGCGGAGACCTTCACCGCCGCGGCGGCCGCCGAACTGGCGGCCGCACGGCCCCTGCCGCACAACGGATACAAGGTGACCCTGATGCGCAACCTCGTGGTGGCCGCGCTGACCGAACTCGCCGAGGAGGCCACCCGATGACCACCGTCACGACCGGGACCAGGACTTCGACGCCCTCCGCCGGCACCCCGCACACCCGCGTGGAGGGCCGGGACAAGGTCACCGGAGCGGCCCGCTACGCGGCGGACATCCCTTTCACCGAACTCGCGCACGGCTGGCTGGTGTTGTCCACGATCGCCCGTGGACGCATCCGTGCGATCGACACCGTTCCCGTTCTCGCCATGCCGGGCGTCCTCACCGTCCTGGACCACCGCAACGCTCCGCGGGTCGACACCGACTACACGACCCTGCTGGGCACGCGGCCTGACCCGACCTGCGCCGTCTTCCAGCACGACCGGGTGCCGCACGTGGGCTGGCCGGTGGCGCTCGTCGTCGCCGAAACACCCGAGCAGGCCCGGGAGGCGGCCGAGGCGCTCGTAGTGCACTACGAACAGCAGCCGCACGACGTCGAATTCACCGGTGAACACCCGGATGCCCACCCCGTGGACGGCCACATGCCGGCGGTGACGGACAAGGGAGACCTGGAAGCCCGACTCGCCGCGTCCGCCGCTGTCGTGGACGTCGAGTACACCACGCCCGAAGAGCACCACAACCCGATGGAACCCCATGCGGCGACGGCCCGCTGGGACGGCGGCCGGCTCGAGGTCGTCGACTCCAACCAGGGCGCCACCTGGGTCGTGGGCGAACTCGCCAACCTCTTCTCACTCGACCCCGCCTCGGTACGCGTACGCTCCGAGCACGTCGGCGGCGGCTTCGGCAGCAAGGGTGTCCGCGCCCACCAGGTGGCCGCCGTGATGGCCGCCACCGTTCTGCAGCGCCCGGTGCGCGTCGTCCTGACCCGCCGCCAGATGTTCTCGCTGGCCGGCTACCGCAGCCCCACGGCCCAGCGGATCAGGCTCGGCGCCGACGCCGACGGGCGGCTGCGCGCACTGGAGCACCGGTCGGTGAGCCTCACCTCCACCGTGCACGAGTTCGTCGAACCCAGCGCCGGAGTGGCACGGGTGATGTACGACGCCGACGCCCATCACACGGCCAACCGCGTCGTACGGCGCGACGTACCGACCCCGACCTGGATGCGCGCGCCGGGTGAGGCGCCAGGGTCCTTCGCCCTGGAGGCCGCCCTCGACGAACTGGCCGAGAAGTGCGGCATCGACCCGATCGAACTGCGCCTGCGCAACGAACCCGACAAGGGACCGGTCTCCGGCCTTCCGTTCGCCGGCCGCAATCTGCGCGCCTGCTTCGTCGAGGGCGCCCGCAGGTTCGGCTGGGCGGACCGGGACCCACGTCCCGGCCGGCGCCGCGACGGGCGCTGGCTGCTGGGCACCGGCACGGCGGCAGCATCCTTCCCCGCCGGAGCGGCACCCTCCACGGCGGCGGTGACAGCCGAGGCGGACGGCACCTTCACCGTGCGGATCGCCGCGGCGGACATCGGCACCGGTGCCCGGACCGCGCTCACCCTGGTCGCCGCGGACGCACTGAACGTGACCCCGGACCGTGTCCGGGTACGCATCGGCGACAGTGACTTCGGACCCGCGATGATCGCCGGCGGTTCGATGGGCACCCGCTCCTGGGCCTGGGCCGTCACGGCGGCGGCCGGCGAACTGCGCGAGCGGCTCGCCCTGGGCGCCGGCATTCCCCCGGAGGGCATCACGGTACGGTCGGACACCACCGCCGCCATCGGCGCCCTCGCCCAGAAGGAACGGCACTCCTTCGGAGCGCAGTTCGCCGAGGTGGCCGTGGACGTCAGCACCGGAGAAGTACGCGTGCGGCGCATGCTCGGCGTCTTCGCGGCGGGCCGGATCATCAACCCGCTCACGGCGCGCGGCCAGTTCGTGGGCGGCATGATCTGGGGCATCTCCATGGCCCTGCACGAGGAGGCGGTCCGGGACCGCGCCTCGGGCGGCCACGTCGGTGCCGACCTCGCGGGCTACCACGTGGCCACACACGCCGACGTGCCGCTCATCGAGGCGGACTGGGTGGAGGACCCCGACCCGGACGACCCGGTCGGCATCAAGGGAATCGGGGAGATCGGCCTCGTGGGCGCCGCGGCGGCCATCGCCAACGCGGTCTGGCACGCGACCGGCGTCCGGCACCGGAGCCTGCCCATCCGCCCGAGTCGCGTCCTGGCCGATGTACCCCGTGAACCCCATGCGTCCGATGGGGGAGCACCGCATGCTTGACATCGCGGAGGAGCTGAACCGCTGGATGGACGAGGGCCGCAGCTTCGCCGTCGCCACCGTGGTGGCCGTCACCGGCAGCGCTCCCCGTGGCCCCGGCGCCGCGCTCGCCGTCGACAGCGCGGGCACCGTCGTCGGTTCCGTCTCCGGGGGTTGCGTGGAGGGCGCGGTGTACGACCTGTGCCTCCAGGCACTCCGCACCGGTGAGAGCGTCACCGAACGGTTCGGCTACAGCGATGAGGACGCCTTCGCCGTGGGGCTGACCTGTGGCGGGGTCATCGACGTCCTGATCACGCCGGTCGGCGCGCGGGCGCCGGCCAGGGCGGTGCTCCGCGCGGCGCTCTCGGCCGCCGTCCGGGGCGAGCCGGCGGCCCTGGCCCGGGTCGCCCGCGGCCCGGCCGAAATCCTGGGCCGGGCCTTGCTGGTGCGCCCCGACGGCACGTACGAGGGCGGTCTCGGCGGCCAGGAGGACCTGGACCGGACGGCGGAGGCGAATACCCGGGCGATGCTGGAGACCGGCCGCACCGGTACCGTCGGGCTCGAAGGATGCGGCTGGGACGGCTCGTACCGTCCCGGCGGGCTCACCCTGCTGGTCGAATCGAACGTGCCGCCCCCTCGAATGATCGTCTTCGGCGCGATCGACTTCGCCGCGGCGTTGGTGCGTGCGGGCAAGTTCCTCGGTTACCACGTGACCGTCTGCGACGCACGTCCCGTCTTCGCCACGCGGGCCCGCTTCCCGGAAGCCGACGACATCGTCGTCGACTGGCCGCACCGCTATCTGCGGCACACCGAAACCGACGGCCGTACGGTGCTGTGCGTGCTCACCCACGACGCCAAATTCGACGTACCCCTGCTGCAGGCGGCGCTGACGATGCCGGCCGCGTTCATCGGCGCGATGGGTTCACGCCGCACCCATGAGGAACGCGACCGGCGCCTGCGCGAAGCCGGAGTGACCGAGCGGCAGCTGGCCCGACTGAGGTCCCCGATCGGCCTCGACCTCGGCGCCCGCACACCGGAGGAGACCGCCCTGTCCATCGTGGCGGAGATCATCGCGGTCCGGCGAGGAGGAACGGGGGTTCCGCTGACCGGATCGGAGACGCCGATTCACCGTGAGCGCATCGGATCGGGTGCGGAAAATCCGGCAAACCTGCACACCGTTCACTGACGGCCGTACGAAACCTGAGCGGCAATCACGACTGAGCCGTGGCCCGAGGGATTCCGCACGGGACCGTGCACCGGCGCAGCAGGCCGTGTGAAGGAGTGAGCGTGTTCGGTCACCACGCCGTCACGCCGGTGAAGGCGGCTTCGGCGGTGCGTCCTGCTCGGGCCTTGGGCGGCTGGCCGTCCCCATGCCCGCGTGCTTTGATCATCGCGTGGCGCGGGTCGCCGTCAACGGCTCTCGGCAACGGGAACCGAGCGAGCCGACTCGCCATGGAAAAGTGCCTATTCGAAGGGAACAGCGCGTCATGAACCTTGCCCCCCAGGTTGAGACAGCCGAGATCTCCGACGCCGGCCTGGACCATGTCTCCGGCGGTCTCTCGGGCGGCGGCTCCGGGGGTCTCCACCTCGAGACGCCGGTCGCGGACATCTGCGCCGACGTTCTGGCTGTTGCCTCTCCTGATGGTCTTGCGGCGGGCGGGAGCCTCCACGTCGCTCACTGAGGGAAACGTGACCGCGTCCATGGGTCCCGGATCATCCGATCCGGGACCCATGGACGATCAGCGTGCTCCCGCCGGCCGGGTTGGCCCGTGCGAGAGGACGCGGGGGCGGGGGCGCTGGTCTTCACGGTGAACAGCGCCCGCGCTCAGTCCCGGTTCTCGTCCGGCTGTCGCCGCATGCGGTCGGGGGACCAGTCCTGGTACGGGATGCGCGCCAGATCGTGGATCTGCCCGACCGTGCCCCACTCGTTCCCGCCCAGCCGGGCCAGGGGGCGCAGCAGCCCGATGTCCGGTCGGCCGTCCACCAGGACCTCGTCACTGACGACCGCGTGCACGACCCGGCCGAACACCACCGTCGAGTTGCCCAGCCCCAGCGTCGCGTGCAGCGTGCATTCGAGCGCCACCGGAGACGCGGCCACGCGCGGAGGCTTCACCCGCACCGAGGGCTCCCGTGCGACACCCACCGCCTCGAACTCGCCCTCGTCACTGGGGAAGTCGGTCGCGGTCGCGTTGATCTGCTCGAAGAGCGGCTCGGGAGTGAAGTTGACGACGAACTCACCCGTCTCCTCGACGTTGCGCAGCGAGTCCTTGCGCCCCACGGAGGTGAACTGGACGATGGGCGGATCGGTGCAGGCGACGGTGAAGAACGAGTGCGGTGCCAGATTGGCCGTCCGGCCGTCCGCGGTGAGGGTCGAGACCCAGGCGATCGGCCGGGGCACGATCACGGACGTGAGCAACCGGTAGAACGAACCCGGATCGATGGATTCCGGTGAGTAGTCGACGCGCATGGCAGCACGTTATCCACCGCCGCCGGGGATGCCGGAGCGGCCCCCGGCACCGGCGAGCAGGCAGACGGTGAGCGCCGCGGTGTCGTCCTGCAGGCGGCCGTGGCTGTAGACCAGCAGGTCGTGGTGGAGCTGCTCCATGAGCTCCCGCGGCGGGAGGGGACCCCAGGAACGGAGGCGCTGGAGAAGGGGGTAGAAGGAGCCGGCCGCGTCGCGGGTCTCCGTGATGCCGTCCGTGTACAGCAGGATCTGGTCACCGGGCCGGAGGGGGTAGGCGTCGACGTGGTACGGGTCCCCGACGAGCACGCCGAGGTTCAACGGCGGAGCCGACCGCCCCTGGTCCAGTTCGCGCACCTCGTCAGGGCGGATGAGGAGCGGGGGAGGGTGGCCGCAGTTGACGACGCGGACGAGATGGCCGTCGGCGGGGATCTCGGCGAAGACGGCGGTGACGAACCGTTCGCTCATCTCGCTTCCGCCGAGCTGCGTCATCCTGCGGGTCACGCTCGTCTCCACGCGGTCCACCAGGGCGGGAAGGCCGGGTTCGTCATGCGCCGCCTCACGGAACGCGCCGAGCAGGGCGGCGGCCGTCTCCACCGCGAGCAGGCCCTTGCCGCGGACATCGCCGATGAGCAGCCGGACCCCGTGTGCGGTGGGGACGGCCTCGTAGAGGTCGCCCCCGATGCGCGCCTCCGCGGCGGCGGAGAGGTAGAAGCTCTCCAGCAGGAGGTTGCCGATCCGGTGCGGAACCGGTCTGAGCAGGACGCGCTGCGCGATCTCGGCGACAAAGCGTACGTCGGCGAGCGTGCGCTCACGGCGGATGCGATGAGCGGCCAGGATCGTGCCAAGGGCGCCTACCAGGGCGGTACACACGTAGGTGGTCACGTAGTGGCGGTCCCACAGGTAGCCGACGGCCCGGCCCGCACAGCACGGCGTACCGGCCAGCACCCCTTCGAAGACGACGGCGAACGCCGTGACGCCGCCGACGACGACGGGGCCGTGGGCGAAGGCGGTCACCAGCGGGAGGGCGGTCAGCACGAAGCTCACCGGCCACTGAACGGGCGTGACCGGTTCGATCAGCAGGACGGCCGCGACGTACATGACCGGAAGCCAGCGCATCCACGCCGGGGGCGCGGGCAGCCGCGTCCGCCCGGCGGTGCCCGCCTCCGGCTCCCGACGGGCCGCCCGACCGGTACGTCCGTGCCTCACCGGTCGCTCCCGTGCGCGGACGCCGCCGGGCCGCAGCGGACAGTCCCGGGCGTGGGACGAGCGGGCGGACGACACGCCTGACGGCTCGGCTTATGCGGCCTGCGCACACGGGACTCCTGTCACGCGATCTCGACAAGAGGTCCAGCCTGCTGCGCGGCGCCGCGGCGCACCGGTGATTGCTCCACCCAACGGCATGTTCGGCGGGCACCCGCACCGTCGCCGTGAGCGACCGGGCGGGGAGCAGGGGCCTGGGTCCGGGCCGCCGTGGAATCCCGCCAAACGGGTGATGCCCGGCTCCGGCCCAATGGCGCGGGAAGCCAAGGCCCACATGCCCGTGCAGCACTCGTTTCCTTCACCGGCGATCGATTCGGAGTGGCAGCCCGACGGAGGCCGACCGAAACTGAGATCCACGGTTCGTGATCACGAAATGACGCATAGCGATCGCGGCTTCCATGGTTCGGTAGCCGGCTCTCGAAACGTCCTCCAGGAGGTCGAAAGATGGAGCAGTCCTCCGAGGTCCATATATCCGGGCCGGACGAAGCCGTCGTCGACAGGCGCAACAGCTCCGGCCCGACGGTGACCGAAACGGAGAGGAGGCTCGCCGACGTACTGGCCGATGTCACGTCCGTCGAACGCATACCGGTCGACAGCCACTTCTTCGACGACCTCGGTGCCAATTCCCTCGTCATGGCCCAATTCTGCGCACGGATCAGGAAGAGGCCGGATCTGCCGTCCGCGTCGATGAAGGACATATACCGGCACCCGACGATACGAAGCCTGGCGGCGGCTCTCGCGGCGGCGACTGACGCTCCGGCCCATTCGCCGCACCCGAAGTCCCCTTCAGCGCGGATGACCGCGTCGGCTCCGGTGACGCCGAAGAGCCGCCGGAACCATGTACTCTGCGGAACTTTCCAACTGTTGGTCTTCCTGGTGTACTCCCTGGTCGCGGGGTTCGCCGCGGCACGAGGCTACGGGTGGATCGCCACCGGACCGGGGCTGGCCGACATCTATCTGCGGTCGCTTCTCTTCGGGGGCAGCGGCTTCGTGGCCATGTGCCTGTTCCCGGTCATCGCCAAATGGACACTGGTCGGCCGCTGGAAGCCCTGCGAGTTTTCCGTGTGGAGTCCCGCCTATCTCCGCTTCTGGCTCGTCAAGGTGCTGCTGCACGCGAATCCGATGGTCTTCTTCGTCGGCAATCCGCTGTACGTGCTGTATCTCCGGGCACTCGGCGCGCGCATCGGAAAGGGAGTCACGATCCTCTCCCGCTCCGTACCGGTCTGTACCGACCTGCTCACGATCGGCGCCGGGACGGTGATCCGCAAGGACTCGTTCTTCCTCTGCTACCGGGCGCACGCGGGGCGCATCGAGACCGGGCGGGTCACGCTCGGGCACGACGTGTTCGTCGGCGAGAAGACCGTCCTCGACATCGACACGACGATGGGTGACGGAGCGCAGCTCGGGCACTCCTCCGCCCTGTACCGCGGCCAGGTGGTACCGGACGGCGAGCACCGGCACGGGTCCCCGGCCCAGCCCACGGTGACCGACTACGTGCGGGTCGCGCCGACGAGGTGCGGCACCTCGCGCCGGGCCTGGTTCGGGCTCTTCACCCTGCTCCAGCTGTTCTTCCTCTATCTGCCGCTGGCCTTCGGCGGGGTGTACATGCTGTTCACCGAGGTTCCGGCGATCGGCAAGCGACTCGGCCCGGACACGGACGGACTCGCGCTCTCGGTCCTGACCACCGACGCGCTGGCCGTGTCCCTCGTGCTGTTCTTCGGCTTCGTCGTTCTGGGGCTCGTCGCGTTGTACTCCGTGCCGCGTCTGCTGAGGCCGGCGGTAAAACCCGACCGGGTCTATCCGCTGTACGGATTCCACTACGCCGTCCACCGGGCGATGGCCCGCATGACCAACGTGAAGTTCTTCGCCTGGCTCTTCGGCGACAGCTCCTACATCGTGTACTACCTGCGCGGCCTCGGATACGACTTGTCCCGCGTCGAGCAGACCGGGTCGAACTTCGGCACGGAAATGCAGCACGAGAGTCCCTTCCTGGTCTCTGTCGGCAGGGGGACGATGGTGGCCGACGGACTGTCGGTCCTCAACGCGGAATTCTCCAGCACCTCCTTCAGGGTGTCCCGGGCGTCGATCGGACCGCGCAACTTCCTCGGCAACAACATCGCCTATCCCGCGGGCGGCAGGACGGGTGAGAACTGCCTGCTCGCGACGAAGGTGATGATTCCCCTCGACGGTGAGGTGCGCGAAGGGGTGGGACTGCTCGGCTCGCCCTGCTTCGAGATTCCCCGGTCGGTCGAGCGCGACGGACGGTTCGACGCTCTCAGGACCGGAGACGAACTGCGCCGCCGCCTCGCCGCGAAGAACCGCTACAACCTCCGGTCGATGGCCTTGATGCTGTTCGCGCGGTGGCTGCACACCTTCCTGCTCACGGTTGTCGCTCTCGCCTCCATCGACCTGTACGGCGTACTCGGACATGTGGTGATCGCCGCATACCTGGCCCTCACGCTCGGCGTCACCACCCTGTACTACGTCGTCGTGGAGCGCTGCACCACGTCGTTCCGTGCGCTGCGCCCTCAGTTGTGCTCCATTTACGACCCGTATTTCTGGTGGCACGAGCGCCTGTGGAAGGTTCCGGACCAGTACCTGAACGTCTTCAACGGAACTCCGTTCAAGCCCCTGGTCTGGCGGCTGCTGGGAGTGCGCATCGGCCGGAGGGTGTTCGACGACGGCTGCTACCTCACAGAGCGGACGCTCACCACCATCGGGGACGGGTGCACCCTCAACGCGGGGAGCAAGATCCAGTGCCACTCGCAGGAGGACGGCACCTTCAAGTCCGACGGCACCACGATCGGTGCCGGCTGCACGCTCGGTGTGGCCGCCCACGTGCACTACGGCGTGACGATGGGCGACGGCGCCGTGCTGGCACCCGACTCCTTCCTCATGAAAGGCGAGGAAGTCCCCCCGAACGCACAGTGGGGTGGCAACCCCGCCGTGGACATGCCGGATGCCCCCGATCAGTTCCGCGGCATCGGCTCGGCAACAGCAGCGTCTCCGGCCGACGGCGCTCCGGCGACGCTGAATTGAGGAAGGCCATTCGATGGGAGCGAGCGTGGAGACGGACCGCGAGTTCTGGAGCCGTGTGCTGACCGCTGGTGGTCTCACCGCGGTGCCACGATGGGTTCGGGAACCGGTCGCGGGAGTGGCCGAGTACGAGGCTGCCGTGCCGGACGACGTGATGGCGGCGGTGCGGAAGCTGGCGCGGCAGTCGGCGGTGCCGGTGAGCGCGGTGCTGCTGGCCGCGCATGCCAAGGTGCTGGCCGCGTTGTCCGGTGAGCAGGACGTCGTGACGGGCTATGTCGCGGGCGTGCGGGGCGGACCGCTGCCGTGCCGGCTGACGGTTCCCCCCGGGTCCTGGCGCACGCTCGTTTCCGAGGCGCACCGCACCGAGGCGGAGTTGTTGGCGCACCGGCACTTCCCGGTGGGGGAGCTGCGGCGGGAACTGGGACTGGCGGAGCCGTCGTACGAGATCGTGTTCGACCCGGCGGGGGAGGAGGCCGGGCTCGTCGACTACGCCGCGCTGAGCGTGGGCTGGTGCGACCGGGACGGGCGGCCGGCGGTGCGGCTGCGGTATCGCAAGCAGGTGCTGGACACCGACTGCGCGGCCCGGATCGGCGGCTACCACCTGACAGCGCTTCGTTTGATCACGGCGAACATGGACGCCGATCACACACGGCAGAGCCTGCTGTCCGCCGACGAGGTGCAGGAGCAGCTCGAGGGGCTGGCCGGGCCCCGCCGGACGCTGCCCCAGGCGCGGATGCACGAGCTGTTCGAGCAGCGGGTGCGCGCGCATCCGCAGGCGGTGGCGGCCGTGCACGGCGAGCGGGAGTGGACGTACGGCCAACTCAACGCACGCGCGAACCGGCTGGCGCGGGCACTGCTGGAGCGGGGACTGGACCGCGAAGACGTGGTCGCGGTGGTCACCGAACGTCATCTCGACTGGCTGGCCGCGACCTTGGCGGTGTTCAAGGCGGGCGGCGTCTACCTGCCGATCGAACCGCACTTCCCGGCCGGACGTATCGCGGCGACGTTGTCACGTGCCGGGTGCCGGCTGGTGCTGACCGAATCCGGCAGCACCCACACCCTCGACCAGGCCCTGGCCACTCTGCCGGGCGTCGAGAAGCTGCTGATCGGGACGGCGTACGAGGAGCGGCATGCCGACGCGGACGTCGCGGTGGAGGTCGACGCCGATCAGCTGGCCTACATCTACTTCACCTCCGGCTCCACCGGCGAGCCCAAGGGCGCGATGTGCGAGCACGCGGGCATGCTCAACCATCTCCACGCCAAGATCGACGACCTGGGGATCGCCGAAGGGTCCGTGGTGGCACAGACAGCCCCGCAGTGCTTCGACATCTCGCTGTGGCAGCTGGTGTCGGCGCTGCTCGTGGGCGGACGGACACTGCTGGTCGGGCAGGAGGTGGTGGTGGACGTGGAGCGGTTCGTCGACACCCTCGTCCGCGGCCGGGCCGGTGTGGTGCAGGTCGTGCCCTCCTACCTGGAAGTGGTCGTCTCCTACCTGGAGCAGCATCCCCGCCCGCTGCCGGACCTACGGTGCGTGTCGGTGACCGGTGAGGCGTTGAAACGGGAACTGGTCCAGCGCTGGTTCGCGATCCAGCCGGGGATCAAGCTGGTCAACGCCTATGGCCTGACCGAGACGTCGGACGACACCAACCACGAGGTCATGGACGGCGTCCCCGAGCGCGTGCTGCTCGGACGTGCGGTCAACAACGTGCACGTGTACGTCGTCGACGAGCACCTGTCCCTGGTGCCCCTGGGCGCCCCGGGTCTGATCGCGTTCTCCGGTGTCTGTGTGGGGCGGGGCTACGTCAACGACCCCGACCGGACCCGGGAGGCCTACCGCGAGGATCCGCACCGGCCGGGTGAGCGGCTGTACCTGGGGGGTGACTGGGGGCGCTGGCAGCCAGGCGGCAAGCTGGAGTTCCTCGGCCGCCGGGACAACCAGATCAAGATCCGCGGCTTCCGCATCGAGATCGGTGAGATCGAGAACACCCTGCTGCGCGTACCCGGGGTGCGCGACGGCGCGGTGGTCGTCGCCGAACGGGCCGACCACAGCGAGCACCTGCACGCCTTCTACACCGGCCGGCGCCTGGAGGCGGACGCGCTGCGTCAGGCGCTGAGCGCCGAACTGCCCGCCTACATGATCCCCTCTGCCTTCCACTGGCAGGCCGGCCTGCCGCTGACCGGCAACGGAAAGACCGACAGGAAGGCCCTGACCGCGCTGGCCGAACAGACGGCACCGCCCGCAGCGAGCGACACCACCGGCGAGCACGACCGGGCCCCGCTCACTCCGACCGAACGGAAGCTGGCGGCCGCGTGGGCGGAGCTGCTGGGCGTCCCCGAGCACCGGATCGGCCGCACGGACCACTTCTTCGACTCCGGCGGCACCTCACTGTCGGCGGTGAAACTCACCATCGCCCTGGACCGCGCCGTGTCCCTCAAGGACATCACCCGGCATCCGGTACTGGCCGACCTCGCCGCCCTCCTCGACGGCACCGCCCGGCAGCGCCCGGAGCTGCTGCAGCCGCTGTCGGAAGCGGACGGCGTGCCGGACCGCGTACTGGTGTGCTTCCCCTACGCGGGCGGCAACGCGGTCAACTACCAGCCCATGGCAAGCGCGTTGGCGGCCGGCGGGGTCGCGGTCCACGCCGTCGACCTGCCCGGCCACGACCTGGCCGCCCACACCGAGCCGTTCGCGCCGATCGAGCAGGTGGCGGAGCGGGTCGTCGCCGAGCTCACCGGACGCGGCCCGGCCGGAGTCATGCTGTGGGGCCACTCGTCGGGCGCCGCGCCGGCGCTGGCGACGGCGCGAAAGCTGCAGGAACGCGGTGTGGACGTTTCCCGGGTGTTCCTCGGCGCGCAACTGCTCGGCACCGCCGGCGACCGGCACGCCGCCGTCGCCGAACTGACGGGCCGCAGCAACGCCGACATCGCCGCGCGGCTGACCGCGGACAGCGGCTACACCGAACTGCGGGAACTCAACGCCGAGCACGCCGAACACGTCGGAGCCGCCTACCGGCACGACTGCGTGTCCGCACACCGCTACTTCGCCGCCGCCCTGGAAACCCCACCGCCGGTGAAGCTGACCGCGCCGGTCACCGTGGTCGTCGCCGTCGACGACCCGAACACCACCGGGTACGCCGGCCGCTGGCGCGACTGGCAGCTCCTGGCCGAGCGCGTGGAGCTCCACGAACTCGCCGACGGCGGCCACTACTTCCCGCGCACCCGTCCGGCCGAAGCGGCACGGGCCGTCCTGGGCGCCGTGGAACCGCTGGCTTCCCCCTGACCCTCCCGTCGCCTCCACCGGGGCAACCGAAAGGAGACTGAGATGTCGTCGTCACCCCCCCTGGCAACGCTGCGTGACGTGCAGCTCGAGCCGGACAGACCGCCGATCCTGCACGTCGACTCCCCCGGCGACAAGCCGAGTTGGGCGGCCGAGCACCGCGAAGCGCTGCGTGCCCAGGTCACCGAGCACGGTGCGCTGCTCGTCCGAGGCCTGGGACTGCGGGACGCGGCCGAGGCCGGTGCCGTGTTCGCGGCACTGGCCGGTGGCCTGATGACCGAGAGGGAGGCCTTCGCGCCCCGCGACACGTACGGCCCCGGGCTGTACTCATCCGCCACCTGGCCGGCGAACCAGCCGATGTGCATGCACCACGAACTGAGCTACGTGCTGGAGGTGCCCGGCCTGATGCTGTTCGCGTGCCTGACCGCGCCCAGCCAGGGCGGGGCGACGGCGGTGGCCGACGCGGAAGAGGTGCTTCAGGCGCTGCCCGCCGAACTGAGCGAACGGTTCGAGCGCGAGGGCTGGCTGCTGACCCGCGCCTACAACGACGAGATCGGTGCGTCCCTCGTGGAGTCCTTCGGCACCGACGACCGCGCGGCCGTCGAAGCTTACTGCCGCGCCCACGCCATCGACTTCGCCTGGCAGCCCGACGGGTCCCTGCACACACGGCAGCGGCGCAGCGCCGTGGTACGGCACCCGCTCACCGGCCGGCGCTGCTGGTTCAACCAGATCGCCTTCATGAACGAGTGGACGCTGGCCCCGGAGGTGCGCGAGTACCTGGTGGACGTCTACGGCGAGGACGCCCTGCCGTTCAACACCCGTTTCGGAGACGGTACCGCGATCGGCGAGGACGTCGTCCAACTGCTCAACGCCACCTACGAGGAGCACACCCGGCGCGAGCCCTGGCAGGCCGGCGACCTCATGCTCGTCGACAACATCCGTACCGCACACAGCAGAGAGGCCTTCAGCGGAGAGCGCCAGGTACTGGTGGCCATGGCCGAGCCCCGGCGCCTGCCCGACTGCTGCCCGAACCCGGAGGCAAGCCGGCGATGACCAACCTGTTGTCACCCACCACCCAGCGGGGCGAGGCCCATCCGGCGACCCCGACCTTCGCGGTGATCTCCGGCGCCCAGGTCCAGAAGGCCCTGAGCGGGCGCGAGAAACAGATCGTGGAGCTCGTCGAGGCCACCTACCGGCTGCACGGCGCCGGGCAATCGGTCAACCCCCCGTCGTACTTCCTGCGCTTCCCGGACCGCCCGGCGGACCGGATCATCGCGCTGCCGGCCTCCATCGGCGGGTCGGTCAACGTCGACGGCCTGAAATGGATCTCCAGCTTCCCCGCCAACGTGAGTGCCGGCCTGCCCCGTGCCTCCGCGGTCCTCATCCTCAACGACCACGACACGGGCTACCCGTTCGCCTGCCTGGAGAGCTCCATCATCAGCGCGACCAGAACCGCGGCGTCCGCCGCGCTGGCGGCCGACTGGCTCAGCCGCACCCGGCCGCGCCCCGCGCGCATCGGCTTCTTCGGCACGGGCCTGATCGCCCGCTACATCCACACCTTCCTGACCGGCACCGCCTGGACGTTCGACACGGTCGGCGTGTACGACGTCTCCGCCGACAGTGCCGCCGGTTTCCGCGGCTACCTGGAGCAGTCCGGCGCCCCCGGACGGGTCACCGTCCACGACAGCGCCGAGGAGCTGATCCGCTCCAGCGACCTGGTGGTCTTCGCCACCGTCGCCGGTGAACCCCACGTCACCGACCCGGGCTGGTTCGCCCACAACCCCCTCGTCCTGCACGTGTCCCTGCGCGACCTCGCCCCGGAGATCCTGCTCTCGTCGGCCAACATCGTCGACGACATCGAGCACTGCCTGAAGGCCGACACCTCTCCCCACCTGGCCGAACAGCTCACGGGCAACCGTGACTTCCTTGACGGCACCCTCGACGACGTCATGACCGGACGGCTCACCCCGCCGCCCGGCCGACCGGTGATCTTCTCACCCTTCGGACTCGGCGTCCTCGACCTCGCCGTCGGCAAGTACGTCTACGACGAAGTGGCCCGGGCGGGTCACCTCCGCCTCATCGACGACTTCTTCCACGACCTGCGCCGCTACGGCTGAGGCCAACCGCTCGGCCCTGGCACCCGGAGGCCCACCGTGCCCGTCATATCCGCTCCCCACGCCTTCAACGAAGGACACCTCTACGTCGACCTCGAGCCGGTCCTCGGGTGCCGTCTCTACCTGAAGTGCGAGGGCTTCAACTTCGCCGGTTCCATCAAGTTGAAAGCCGCGAACGAGATGGTGGAGGCGGCCGAGCGAGAGGGACTCCTGACGGCGGATTCGATCCTGGTCGAGTCCTCGTCCGGAAACCTCGGCGTGGCGCTCAGCATGATCGCCGCCAGCAAGGGTTACCGGTTCCTGTGCGTGACGGACTCCCGTTGCAACCTGTCGACCAGACTCCTGATGGAGGCACTGGGCAGCGACGTGCACATCGTGGCCGACCTGGACGCCAACGGCGGCTTCCTCGGCAAACGGATCGACTACGTCCGCGACCTGTGCGCGTCCGACGAGCGGTACGTGTGGCTCAGCCAGTACACCAACGCGGGCAACTGGCGGGCGCACTACCGCACCACGGCACCGGAGATCGCCGGCCACTTCCCGCGGCTCGACGTGCTGTTCATCGGCGCGGGCACGACCGGGACCCTGATGGGCTGCGCTCGCTACTTCCGGCAGTGGCACCGGCCGGTGCGGATCGTCGCCGTGGACAGCGTGGGCTCGGTGGCCTTCGGCGGCGAGCCCGGTCGCCGGATGATCCCCGGCCTGGGCATGAGCATGCGCCCGCCCCTGCTCGACGAGTCCTACGTGGACGAGGTCATCCGGGTCGAGGAAGCGGACACCATCCGCACCTGCCACCGCCTGGCCCGCCGCGGCTTCCTGTTCGGCGGCTCCACCGGAACCGTGGTCAGCGGCGCGACGGACTGGCTGGCCCGGCACGACACACGGGGCCTCACCGCGGTGGCCATCGCCCCCGACCTCGGCGAGCGCTACCTCGACACCATCTACCAGACCAACTGGCTGCAGGACCTGTACGGCGAGGACCTCCTCGACTCCGAGGAGGTGCCCGCCCCCTCCCGCCGGGCCGTCAACAGGGACCGCAGAGGGGAGCACTGACACGGCCGCCGCGTGCGCCCGGATCAGACGCGGATCAGCCCCGTCAGGCAACGCCGGGGCGACGACCGCCGCTTGGCGGCCTGGTCCGGCACGGACGTCCCGGCCGACTCGGCCGACCCGGCTCCCTCGACCATGCCGGCCTCCTCGGGATCCGGTGTCCGCGGCGTCGCGGACGCGGCGGGGGCGGCGGGGTCCCCGCTTGATCCATTGCGGGGTACCGGCGAGTAGCGACAAGGTCGCGTCGGCCCTTTCACCAGCCTTCTGGGAGTTCGGTGTCGGGTCCCCGCGCCAGGAAGCGGCGCCCTTGTCGGAGGTGTGGCGGGCGGGGAACGCGGCGGTGCTGCCCTGACGGTCAGTCAGCGGCACGTGCCGCTCGGGCCTGCGCACATATGACGAGCGCCAATGACCGCCTCAGGGCAGGACCTTGACCCCTACGCCCGCGATCCGGCCCGCGGCATCGAAGTCGACCTCGACCGCGTTGCCGCCGGGCAGGTCGGCGACGATCCGGCCGCTCTCGACGCGCTGCGGTACGCCGTGGTGATCGAAGTACCCGCCGACGACGTGCCGGGCCGAGTACCCGATCAGCCCCGCTCCGGTCAGGAGTGTCCGCGGCAGCGAGACCGGATCCAGGCCCGCGCGCGGAACCCGCGTGTCGTCGGGCAGGAAGTAGACCTGCGTGGCCGGTCCCGCCGGAACGCCGATGTACCCGGGTGCCTCGGCCACTCCCATCCCGGTGAAGGCGAGCATCTCCGCCGCGCGCCGCGGGTCGTCGAAGCCGGACAGATGCAGGACCTCCTCCGTCAGTTCGGCGATGCCGTGCGCCCGCCCGTACCGCTCGACCGCGCCGGCCAGAGCAACCACCTCGGTCCCCCGCAGGCCCGGGTTCGCCCAGCCCCACATCCAGGACTGCTCGTCCAAGTCGTACGTACCGAGCACGGCCACGCGCAGTTCCAGCTCCCCCTGCCGGTACCGGCAGGCCGGCAGGTCGGCGGTCCACGGCCCCTCGGGCAGGAACGCGGTCAGGGCGTCGAGCTGGGCCGCGCCCCAGGCGGCATGCCGTTCGGCCTCGAGAAGGAACGCGTCGCTGAATTCACTCACCATGCCCCCGACCCTATGGACCACCGCGATCCCGCGTCCGGCCGGGGTCGGGTGAGGGGCTCGTCGGTCCGCTGCCCGATGCCCCTGTGCGTCTGCGAGTTGGTGCTCGAACCGGCGTGCGGGCCCGCTGCCTGCCGGGGCTGGGGTGCGTGATCACCGCGCTCGCTCTCGCGGTGACCGGAGGACGAGAGTGCCGTCCGGTTCACGGACGACACGTGACCCGAAGTCGCGGCTGATCCGGTGCAGAACGGTCCGCAGCCAGTCGGCGTCATCATGTGAAGCGTGCCGCAGCCGCATCCGCCGCGTCTGGAAGGGCACCATCCGCACAGCGGCCGGTGTGCCGGTGACCGGATCCGCCGTGACGAGGTACAGCAGCCGCAGATCGTCCCGGTACCGTTCATAGCCGCTGATTCCCTCGTAGTCGTCGACGAAGTCGCCGCAGCCGTACAGGATCAGCTTTCCCCGGTACATCTCCACGGGGCGCGGATGGTGCGAGGAGTGCCCGTGCACCATGTCCGCCCCGCCGTCGATGAGCGCGTGAGCGAAGCGGACCTCGTCACGGGAGATGCCGAAGCCCCAGTTCGCCCCCCAGTGGATCGAGACGACCGCGATGTCGCCCGGTCGCTTCACCTGCCGTACGCGACTGGTGATCCCGGCCGCGGCAGCGCCGGACGGCGCGGCCACGAAGTCGACACCGCCGTGCTCGGCGGTGGCGGCCCACCCGTGTGGGATGCCGCTGGACGCCGTCCCGCACGAGAAGACCAGCACCCGGCCACCGCCGTCGACGGGGATGATCGCCGGGCGCCCGGCCTCGCCCGCGTCCCGGCCGGCCCCCGCCGTTCTCAGCCTCGCGCCGGCCAGCGCGCGGAGCGTCTCGTCGAGTCCGCCGAGCCCGAAGTCCAGCACGTGGTTGTTGGCCAGGACGCAGACGTCGGGGCGGGCGGCGGCCAGGCACGGCAGGTTGGCGGGGTTCATCCGGTAGTGGACCTCCTTGCCGGGTGCGAACCGGCCGGCCTGCGTGACGCTGGTCTCCAGATTGATGATCCGGGCGTCAGTCGCGGCCTCGTCGAGGACCTGCAGTGCCTCACCCCAGGGCCAGGAGAAGTCGACCGGGCGGGGAATCGGCCCGTTCACCGCCTCGGCCATCTCGACATAGGCACGGGCGTCACGGACGTACGTCTCCCGCAGCACTGGGTCCCCGGGGTTCGGAAGGATCTGATCGACACCCCGGCCCAGCATCACGTCACCGCAGAGGAACAAGGTGACCAGGCCCCCGCGCATGCTCCCAGGCTAAGCGGTGGGGCGCCGCCGGTCCCGCGGGATCTCGTGGCAGGCGGGACCGGGACCGTGGGCCGGCGACTGGTGCCGCGGCTCATGGCCGGGGGCCGTCAGGTGACGGCTGCGACGACGAGCGCGGCTGCGGGGCTCCTCGCCGCCGGCTTCGCAGAATCGACCTTGCGGCCCGCTGATCGCGTCGGGTCAGGCCCTCCGGGTTCGGGCGCGCAGCATGCGGCTGACCGCGTCCGAGCGTTCCAGGAGGGTGTTGCGGACCACCGGGGCTGCCTCGTGGGACCTCTGCCGGGCCTTTTCGACGTACGCGGAGTCGATGGCGTGCGGTGGGAAGAGGTGACTTGTGAAGGTCATCGCCGGGATCATTCCGCCTTGGTGCAGATCGGGGATCAAGTCCAGGTAGCCCTGGGTGTAGGGGGCCAGCAGGTCATCCTGTGCGGGCCGCCAGAAGGCCGCCGCCACCTGGGCGACCGTGCTGACGGGGACGGCGCGGTCCACCGCCAGCTTCTGCCAGACCTCCGCCTTCGCGGCGGGGTCGGGCAGGGCGGCTCGTACGGTGAGGGCACGGACCCAGGCGTCGGGATCGGGATCGCGTTCCAGCAGGAGGGCGGCGTCGCAGGAGACGTCCCCGCCCAGCTCCGCCTCGCGGACCAGCGCCCGCCAGCGCAGGTCCACGTCGTCGCCCGCCTGTTCGCGGAGCCAGGCCAGGTCGTCCGCGTTGGTCGCGGTGCGGGCCAGACCGCGCAGCGCGACCTGACGGCGGCCGGGGTCCGCGGCGAGGCGCCGACAGGCTGCCGCCACCGCCGCCGTCAGCCCGGCGCGCTCGCCGGGCGGCGCCCACAGTTCGGCGATGTTCGCGGCGAGTGTCAGATACGGCTCGATCACGGCGTCGGACGTCTCGGCCGACAGGACCGCGGTGATGCACCGTCCGGCTTCCGCCGCCGTGGCCTCGCCGGTTGTCAGCATGTCCCACACGGTGGCCGCGGCCACGCCCCGGGAGAGGGCCGTGGGCAGTTGGGCCGCCGTACGGAAGAGGGCGTCCCTGGTCGTGGGGTCCGGGCGGGTCGTGGCGAAGGTCAGGTCGTCGTCGTTGATCAGCAGGACCTCCGCCGCGGGCGGCAGGCCGGTGACCGCGGTACGGGTCTGCGTCACCTCGACCCGCACCAGCGCCCCGCGTTCCAGGGTTTCACCGTTCCGGCCGTACGCGCCCACCGCCAGCACCTGCGGACGCGGGGTGCCGGCGGCCACCAGCGTGACGCTCTCGTCGTCACGCTCCAGTGAGAAGCGGTCGGTGCCCGCCGTCTCGAGCCAGGCCGTGCGCCAGGCGTCCAGGTCGCGCCCGCTGGCCTCACAGAGGGCGTTGATCAGGTCCTGGAGCGTGGTGTTTCCCCACGCGTGGCGGGCGAAGTAGGCGGCCATGCCGGCCCGGAAGCGCTCCTCGCCGACGTACGTCATGAGCTGCTGGAGGACCGAGGCGCCCTTGGGATAGGTGATGTTGTCGAAGATCGACGCGGCCTGGGCGACGTCGTGGATGGGCTGGTGGATCGGGTGGGAGACGGGACCCTGGTCGGACAGGTATGCCTTGAGCTTGTTGCCCACCAGGTGGCCCGCCCACGCGTCGGTGTACCGGGTGGCGCGCTCGGCGGCCCAGTGGCAGGCGAACTCCGCGAACGCCTCGTTCAGCCAGAGGTCGTCCCACCAGCGCATGGTGACGATGTTGCCGAACCACATGTGCGCCATCTCGTGCAGGAGCACCCTCGCGAGCAGCTCGCGCTCGGCGGGTGTCGGCGCCGCCCGCCGCAGGAACGCGTCCGACCAGGTCACGCAGCCGTAGTTCTCCATCGCCCCGCCGAACTCGGGCATGAACACCTGGTCGTACCTGCGCTGCGGGAACGGCATCGCGAAGGCCTCGCCGAAGAAGGCCAGGCCCTGCCGGGTGAGGGTGAATATCTCGTCGGCGTCGCGGTCGAGGACCTCGGCGAGAGAGCGGCGGGCGTACAGGCCCAGGTCGTGGCCGTCGGCCTCGCGGCGGATCTCGTGGAAGGGGCCCGCGTTGACGACGGTGTTGTACACGGACAGGGGCGGGGTGTCCGGGAAGGTCCAGCGGCGGGCCGAGTCCAGCTCCTCGATGCGCGCCTCGCCGGAGTTGCTGGTGACGGTCCATGCGGGCGGGGCCGTGACGGTGAAGGCGTGCGGGGCCTTGAGGTCGGGTTGGTCGAAGCACGCCCAGACGAACCGGGCCTCGTCCGGTTCGAAGCTCATCCACACGTAGACCTCGCCGTCCGCGGGGTCGATCGCCTTGTGCACGCCCTCGCCCGTGGCCGTGTCGGCCTGGACGCTCTCCACCCGCAGCACGTTGTGCCCGGCCAGGGCGGGGAGAGGGATACGGCCGTCCCCGGTGGGAGTCAGGGGCCTGCCGTTCAGCGTGGCGCTGCGTACCTGTGCCGCGCAGTCGGCGAAGGTCTCCGCGCCCGGCTCGTGGCAGCTGAAGGTCACGGTGGAGACGCACCGGACCTCCGGCCCGTCGGACAGGCCGGTGAGGTCGATGTCCACGTCGTACCGCTCGACCGTCAACAGCCGGGCCCGGCGCTCGGCTTCGGTACGAGTCAGGCTCCGGATCCCCATGCGTCCTCCCTCGGCAGACAGCGGGCGTCAGCATACGACGGAGATCACCGGTGATCGCAGGCACTTTTTGGGACCCGGTAACCGACCTCGGGCTCGTGGAGTGGATGACGGCCGCCGAGAGCATCGCCCTGAGCACCGGATCCGCGCGCCGCGCCGGACTGATCTCCTGGCGGGGACGCGCGAGCGCGGCACCGGCGCGCTGCGGACCGTCGCCGGCCCCTCCATTCCGACGCGCCGATCGCCGAACCCGGGCCGGCCGAGCGTTCGCTCGTCGCGATCGCCAGAGCCCTGGCGGTACGCGCGAAGCTCATCGTCCTCGACGAGCCGACCGCCCGCCTTCCGGCCGCGGAATGCGCCCGGCTGTTCCGCGTCCTGCGCGCCCCGCGAGACCGGGGGCACGCCGTCCGCTACGTGACCCACCGCCTCGACGAGGTGTACCAGGCTGCCGACGCCTTCGCCGTACCGCGGGACGGCCGCCTGGTCAGCCACGGCCCGGTGGCGGGCCACAGCCCCGTCCGCCTGGTGCGTGACATCGGCGGCGGGGAACCGGCCGGTCACCGCCCCGCCCCGCCAGGGCCCCGGCCGCCCGCGACGGCGTACGGGCCGCCGGCACGGGCCAGGTCAGTCCGGAACTCGGGTCCGGGGAGGTCCTGGGCCCGGTCGGCCTCCCGGGCGCCGGGCCCTCGTCGACGCCCGGCCCCACCCCGACGGGCGGGCCCTTCTCCTCGGCCGGCCGTACCGGCCCCGCAGGTCGCCGACGCCGTCGGCCTCGGTGTGGGTTTCGTACCGGGCGACGGATCCCGGGAGGGATGCGCGGCCGAGCTGACCGTACGGGAGAACCTGGCGTACCGGAGATCTCCGGGGCAAGTAACCCTCTTACGCAGTACGAGTGAATGAGCAGACCTTTCCGTTCGGTGCTGATGGCGGATCTTTTACGGTCTCCGTGAGTGGAGCCGGCGGCTGCAGGGGTCCCTGCGGGCGGGGTGCCGGTCGTGAGGCGCACCGGAGGTTGGGATTGGGGAAGTCGCCGGACGTGCTCAGGATCCGCTGCGGCCGGACCGGGGCGGGGGTCTGGGGCGCGGTCGGTGCGGTATGTCTCGTCGGAACAGTGCTGACCGTCGGCGGGTGGTGGACGGCCGGGGGTTCGGCGGCACGGATGGTCGCTTCCGGGCCGTCCGTCGGCTGCTGGGCGTTGACGGTCTCCCTGATGCTCCGTGCGTGGGGCGCGAGTGGACTGGTACGCAAACGCCTGCTGCTGTTGGCGGGTTCCGCGGCAGCCGGGGGCGTGTACCGGGGGGCGGTCAGCGTTCTGTCGGCTCACCCTCAGGCGTGGGGACGGGACGCACGCCTCTTGCTCGGTTCGGTGGTGGTCACCGGAGTGACGCTGGCGGTCGGCCTGGGGATGGCCGGTCTGGTGGTCGCGGCCGATGCAGGTGCGGGGCGGCACGTGTTACTGCGGCGCGTGTTCGACGGGGTTGTCACAGCCGGATCCGTGTTCATGACCGGATGGGTGCTGGTGCGGCCGGCCGGTGACGACTGGCGGCTGGGGACGGGAATGATCGGCGTCCTCTGGACCGCGGAAGTCGTGTTCCTCAGTTTTCTGTTCGCCCTGCGCCGCCTCGTACGGGGCGACCAGCGGGCCACTTTGTGGGTAGGGGCCGTCGGGCTGTCCCTCGCGCTGATCGGCGACACCCTGCGACTGCGGACGGTCGGCCCGCATGCCTCCGCGATGATGTCCTACCAGCTGGTCGACGTCTGCGATACCGCGGGACTGCTGGTGGTCGCCGTCGGACCCTGGGTGCCCGGCGGGGCGAGCGTCCTGGTCGCCGGCCGGCCGACGTTGCGACTGGGGATGGAGGGCGCCGCGGCGTTCATTCCCCTGACCGTCTGCACGGTCACGGCGCTGGGCTACGCGCTGGCCCCTCTTTCCCGCGACCCGGTGCCGCTGCTGGTCGGCGGGACGGTACTGCTGAGCCTGTGGGCACGCCAGACTTTCCTGAGGAGCGAGAGCATCGGAAGGAACGACTGAGTTCTCACAGCGGGGTGGTGGGAGTACCAGGCCGCCGGCGCGTGCCTCCGGGTCAACCGCGTGGGCTCCCGGTCCCGCATCCGGCCGGCCGGATGGCCGAGCCCGGACCCTCCACGTCGGCGGCGGCATGAGCGCCGGCCACCGAACGGCTCCGCCCGTCTCCCGCCTGCGGCCCGACAGGGGGCAGCCCTGCGCGCGGGTGCGGCCGCGCGCGTGGGGGAGTACGCTATTCATCGAGTGATGAATTAGGCTCTCCAGAAGGGTGGGGCTGTGATGGAGCGGACGACGTGTTGTGTGGTGGGGGGTGGCCCCGCGGGCATGGTGCTCGCCCTGCTGCTGGCCCGGGCCGGCGTCGCCGTGACGGTGCTGGAGAAGCACGGCGACTTCCTGCGTGACTTCCGCGGCGACACCGTGCACCCCTCGACGCTGGCGTTGCTGGACGACCTGGGCCTGGCCGAACGCTTCGCCCGGCTGCCGCAGCGCCGGGTGCGCACCGTCCAGCTGCCGGTCGGGAACGGCCGGTCCACGATCACGGTCGCGGACCTCGCGGTGCTGCGAGGCCCGTACAACTACGTGGCGATGGTGCCCCAGTGGGACCTGCTGGACCTCCTCGCCGACGAGGCCCGGCGCGAGCCGTCCTTCGAGCTGCGGATGAGCACCGAGGCGACTTCCTTCCTGACCGAAGGCGGACGGGTGACCGGGGTGCGCTACCGCACCTGCGACGGCCGTACCGGCGAGCTGCGCGCCCTCCTCACCGTCGCCTGCGACGGCCGCGGATCACTGGCACGCTCCCTGCCCGAACTGGGACTGCACCGCTTCGGCTGCCCGATGGACGCCTGGTGGTTCCGGCTGCCGCGGCACGAAGGGGACCCGTGCGGACTGGTCGGTGGCGCCGGAGACCGGTTCCTGACCGCGATGATCGACCGCGGGGACTACTGGCAGTGCGCCGCGCTCATCCCCAAGGGCACCGACACCGAGCGCCGTGCCGCCGGTCTCGACCGCTTCCGCGCCGACTTTGCCGCCGCCGTCCCCTGGATCGCGGATCGCACGCACCAACTGCGCTCCTGGGACGAGGTCAAGCTCCTCGACGTACGCCTGGACCGGCTGCGCCGCTGGCACCGCCCCGGACTGCTGTGCATCGGCGACGCCGCGCACGCCATGTCCCCGGTCTTCGGCATAGGGATCAATCTCGCCGTGGAGGACGCCGTGGCCGCCGCCCGGTACCTGGTCGAGCCGCTGCGCCGCGGGAACGTGGGTCTGCGCGACGTACGCGGCGTGCAGCGCCGACGCCGTCCCACCACGGTCGCCACGCAGGCGCTCCAGCGGACGGCCCATGCCCGCTTCATCGCTCCCGTCCTGCGGGGGCAGCCGCCCCTGGGCAGCGTGGACAGGGCACAGCGCATCGCAGGGCTGGTCACCGGGTCACGGTTGATACGCCGTCTGCCCGCGTACTTCATCGGCTACGGCGCTCTTCGAGAGCGTCCACCGGACGCGGCGGTGCACTAACTGCTCGGAAGTACCTGCCTTGACGTACGGTACTGACGTGGGAGTAACCGAAACGACGTTCGTGGACCGCGTTCGGATCGCCGACGGCGACGGGACATGCCCTCAGCGCCTGGTCATGGAGCACGTCACCAGCCGCTGGGGCACCCTGGTCCTGATCGCGCTGCTGGACCGCTCGTACCGTTTCAGCGAACTGCGCCGGGAGATCGGCAGGGTCAGCGAGAAGATGCTGGCCCAGACCCTGCAGACCCTGGAGCGCGACGGCCTGGTCCACCGCGAGGCCAAGCCCGTGATCCCGCCCCGCGTGGACTACTCGCTCACGGACCTCGGCCGGGAGGCCGCCGAACAGGTCCGTGGCCTCGCGCTGTGGACCGAGCGGCGGATGGCGGCGGTCCAGAAGGCACGCGAGGAGTACGACGCGGCGAAGGCGTGACCCGCACGCTCCTGCACCGTCACGCGAAGGTCTGCCGAGGGCGTCGGCGCCCTGCCCGCGCAGCTCGGTCAGCCGCGCCAGGACATCCTCGGTGGCGGAGCCGACGACCGCGTCCGCGCCGACGGCCAGCGCGGTCTCCGGCCGCGAGGGGATCACGCCGGCCACCACCACGTGCTCCACCCCGAGCAGCTTGAGGCAGATCATGTCGTGGCGCCCAGCCCGATCGGCCCGGCACCGAAGACCGCCACCTTGTCCGTGGGCCTGGCCCCGCAGCGGTTGACGCAACCACATCGGTCCGAAGAGCGATTCCAGGAAAACGCCTCCTTCGCGACCAGGAGCGACAAGCGCACGTGCGTCGCCCCTCCCCATCGTCGCCGAGGTGGGCCATCAACTGCGGTTGTCCGGCCGGGCGAGTTCGTGGATCGGCGCCGGACCCGAACGGCGCCCGTCCCTTGAAGGGGCGGGCGCCGCTCGATGATCCGGCTGTCAGGACGGCCTGCTTGTGCCCCCGCCGGGCCTTAACCGGTCAGGGTCGGGACGTAGGGGGACAGGGCAGGGGCGAGTTGGACGCCTGGGGCCAGGCCCAGGGCGACCAGGGCGTCCGGGAGGCCGCGGCCGAGGCGCGCCGCTTCCGTGGTACCCGGGGCGGCCAGCTGGCGGCAGCTGGCGGAGATGATGTCGAACAGGTGCCGCACCCGGCCGGGCCCACGCGGCAGCAGCTGGCCGTGGAAGTCCTCGTGGTGGGCGAGAACAAGGGCGGCAAGTCCGGCGATGTGGGCCGAGGCCGTGCCGGTGCCGTCCAGTGCCGTGTATCCGCCCTGCGGCGAGCACGACAGCACCGCCACGCCGGGAGCGACGGCGTCGACCCCCGGGCCGTAGCAGCTGAACGGCGCTGCGAACAGCCCTTCCGGTGTCAGCTGAGGGCCCACATGGGTGGCCTGGGACGTGTCCTGCGGGTAGGAACCGAAGACTCCCAGCGCGCCCACGGCGAAAACGGTCGGCAGCGAGCCGGGGAAGGCGACGGGCCCGCCCGTGTCGCCCGCGGGAGCGACGCAGGCGATACCCGCGGCGTTGGCATCGGCGAGCTTGCGGGAGACCAGCGCCGACGCATACGGGGCCGCCACCCCGATGTGGGCGACGTCGACCTCCTGGTCGATGCAGTGGTCCAGCGCGGCGATCAGGTCACTGAAGCAGCCGCCGGGCTGCACCTGACAGACCTCCAGCTCGGCGTCGACCGCGATGCCGATGATGCCCTTGCCGGTGTCCGCCCCGGCGATGATGCCCGCCGCGTGGGTGCCGGTACCGACCCTGTCCTGGGCCCAGCCCTCTTCCGTACGGCGGACCAGATCGACCCCTGAGCGCGCCCGTTGCTTCAGGTCGGGGTGCTCCGAGGCGACCCCCGACCCGATGACCGCGACCCTGATGCCGAAGGCGCGGAACGTGGGAGGCAACCGGTCCAGCCGCATGGCCTGCTGGCCCCAGCCGTACTGCTGCCTCTCGTGCAGCCCCGGGTACACCTTGTCCAGCGGTGTGAGGGCGATCAGGTTCTCCTCGGTCACCGACAGATCGGGACGGCTGATCCAGCGGTCCGCGTAGCCGCCCGCGGGCCGGACGTACAGGGACTGCACGGATTCCGCGGTTTCCGTGGCCAGCGTGACGGTGACCGTCCCGTCGGCGCTGGTGATGCCCTGCGCCGGCCATGACGAGCCGATGAGGTACACCCCGGCACCGGCCAGTGGCTCGCCCTCCGGGCCGCACAGGCGCAGCGAGATTTCCACGGGTTGTTCGAGCGGCGCGACCAGCGCCGGATCGCGGAGCGGCAGGATCCCCGCAGTCGGGGTGACGGCGGGGCCGGCGCCGGACAGCGGCAGGTCCGGCTCGATGTGTACGTGCAGCGACCGCATCGCAGGCACCTGGTCCTGGGCCGCCTCGACGACCGCGATTTCCGGGCAGGAGGGGGGCAGTCCAGCCGATTGCAGCTTCTCGGACGGCTGAAGCCTGCGGACCACCTTGACCTCTGGCATGCGCTCCAACCGGTCGCACACGGCGTCCATGCTGAGCTCGGACACTCCTGGCGGGAGCAGGTGCTGCGGCAGCGGTGCCACCATGTACCGCTCGCGGCGCTGCTGCACCGGGCGCGGTGACCGCGCGCCCTTCTTGTGCTGCCCTGCTTGTCTGCCCTCAGGTTCGGATCCGCCGGCGCCGCCCGCCTCGGACCCGTTCGCGCGGGCGCTTTCGGGCCTTTCCTTGACCATCACGTCCACCTTCACCACGCCTACGTCGTAACTTGTGCTTCTGATCCGGCGACGGGGCGGCTGGCGCTCACACGCTGATGCGGTGTGCCCGGGAACAGCTCCGGGCACACCGCATCGCGCCGCCCTCAGGTCAGCCGATACCGAACGGCTGACCCATCTGACCGAAGCCGAAGCCAGGCTGCTGGTACTGCTGGCCGTACGGCTGCTGACCGAACGACTGCTGGCCGAGGCCACCGCCCCACTGCTGCTGGCTCTGCGGGCCCTGCTGGCTCTGCTGAAGCAGGGTCACGATCGCGGTCGGCAGCGCCTGCTGCACGGACTGTTCCACAGCGTGCCGGATGCCCGTGTGCAGCGCGCGGTGCAGCGCCAGAGCCAGGTACGGGTGGGCCTGCTGGGCCATTCCCGGCTGCTGCTGGAGCTGCTGCTGGATCTGCTGGATCTGCTGGAACGTCTGCTGCACTTGCTGGGCCACCTGCTGTGCCGTCTGCTGGCACGCCTGCTGGATGGCCTGCTGCACCATCTGGGAGATCTGCTGCGGGCCGCCCATCTGAGGGCCGCCCTGCTGCAGAGGTTGGGTACCGGTCATCACCGACATGAATGCTCCATTCGATGCCACCAGGGGAAGCCGACATTGGGGTGTCGTCGGCTTTGTCATAGAACATGACGAGCTGAAGCTATTTCGGCTCTGACCTCACCGCAAATCGGACAACTCGCACGCTCGAGGGCCCGGCCTCGTCCGGAACGGGAATCGTGCCGCCGACCGGGTGAAGTCACCGCGGACCGCACTCGCCCGCCCTGAAGGGCAACGCTCCTGACCCCCCGGCTCGTGGCCGAACGGGCCGCGAGCGACGGCACGTCGGCCGAGCGACTGCGCCGGCTGCCGCTCTCAACGATGGACGACGTCTTTTCCGCGCACCCTCGGCGCCGGCGTCGCCTGGTGCGCCGGCTTCTGCATTCCGTCTCGATATCCTCATTTCGGTGACAATGGTCGCCGATTCAAATGTCACCTTGTCAATCAGCTGTTTTCACAGCGCCGGCTCCGAAGGCCCATCGACGCTGGTGGCGACGAGATCGCCGTCCATCGCGGTCTCAGTCTTCCGCATGCAGGCAGTGATGGATGCGCCTAACATAAAAACATGGAAACAGAGGGCGCATACTACACAGTTGAGACGGGCGACACTCTGTACGAACTGGCTCAAAGGTTCGGAACCACCGTCGAGCGGCTTCAAGCGTGGAACAACATCCCCGACGCGAACTACATCCAGGTCGGCCAACTCCTGATCGTCAGGCAGGACGATTCCGGCTACGTCCCGTTCCCGGGAGCCGCATGGTTCAGGACTCAACCCAACAGCCCCATCATCAGCATGATGGGAATTCGCCTGATCGAAGAGGGATGTTCGAAATACGGCCCGAGCGGCCCACCCTCTCAATGGACCGCACAGCACCGTGACTCCTACGCCATGTGGCAGCGGAAGCTCGGGTACAAGGGTGCGGACGCGGACGGCTGGCCGGGAGAAAAGTCATGGACCAAGCTCCGGGTTCCCTATCCCAGCGAGGTCTACGCGTAGGCACGTAGAGGAGACACCACGTGGCCACTCAGATCTGCAACCACACCAAGACTCGGCCAACCATCAAGCGCGGCGCGTCAGGGACAGCGGTAAAACAGGCGCAGTGCTACCTGAACAATTCACTCAGGGGGCAACGACTCGCCGAGGACGGGGTTTTCGGGCCGGTCACCGATGCGGCGACACGGAAATTCCAGCAGTGCGCGGACATCACGGTCGACGGCATCATCGGAGCCCAGACCTGGTCGCATCTGACCTTCTGGGCCAACAGCCCGGACTTTGTGTGCTGAACGCACGGCGCCACTCGTAAGTCGCGCCGGAATCCCCTCGGGTTCGTCCGGGGAAACGGGCTCCCACACGCCGTTGACCACATCGACAGCGGCGTGTCCGCCCGGACGGAGGCGTGCATACGCGTGGGGAAATCGGGCCGAGTCCCCGCAGAGGTGGTGACCAAACCTGTTGCATCCGACGTGTGTTCCGTCGCGTGCCGGGCACCAGGACCGCCGGAGGTTGATAAAACATGGTTCCCCTGCTTCTGGTTCTCCTGCTGGCTCTGATCCTCTTCGGCGCGGGCTTCGCGCTGAAGGCGCTGTGGTGGATCGCTGTGATCGTGCTGGTCGTCTGGCTTCTGGGCTTCGTGGTCCGAGCGGCGGACAGCGGCGGCCGCAGGAGCCGCTGGTACCGCTGGTGACCCAGCGATACCAGTGACCAGCACCGGCCATCTGTGGGCCCCGTGGAACGCCCGGGGCCCACAGGCGTGCCCTGGACGACTGCCGGCGCCGCCCGCTGCCGACCGGAACTGCCGTCCTGACGCGGCGGCCTGACCCTCGACGACCTCGACGGCCTCGTCGACCGCCCCGGCTACTCCAAGACCCGCATCGGCGTGCTCCTGAGCCACACCGCCGCGAGCGGGGTCCGCGCCCGTGTCACACCGGACCGATGACCTTTTTGCGCATGTGCCCGAAGACCACCGACGTCATACGCAACGAGGCCGAGGCAGGCGGCAGTTCGCGTCGGCTGGGGTACATCCTGCTGCTGCTCGGCGGGCCGGCCCGGGCCGGCCGCAACGTGCTCGGCAAGCGCGCGAGCGCCGGCCAGGACGCCGCGGGCGTCACCTACCACCAGATCCTGGCGGGCGCGGCCGGCTTCCTCCTCGCGTCCCTGCTGGAGGCCGACGACTGGCGGATCCCGGGCGCGAGCGCCTCATCGCTGCCGCTCTACCTGGCCGTAGCCTGCTCGGTCGGCGGCTGCCCGCCCTACGACCACGGCCTGCGCAGGATGGCGTCGAGCGTCACGGTCAACATCCTCCACCTGGTCCCGGTCTTCGGCGCCATCGGCGCCGTCGTGATCAACGGGGAGTCGATCCGGCTCGCCCAGGTGACGTGCGGCGTGATCATCATCGTCGGGGTGGCGCTGGGCATGATCGAGCGGGGACAGGGAGCCGCGGCGAGGCCGGATGCCCGGGGAAGCGAGTCTTCCGGGACTGCGACCGCTCGGACCTCGGCGGACGCGGGGCCCGTGCCGGACGAGCCGGAAGCGGCTGTACCGACCGCGCATCGAGTGATCGACCGGGCTACGTAGCCGACAGTGTCGCGCGGCCGGGCGCGGGATGCCCCGGCGCCGCACTCAGACCGCACACCATGCGTGGGCAACCAGGGGATCTGAGTAGCTCAACCCATGTCCCACCGTGCGTCCGCCGGTCTACTGGACACACACATCCACGGAGCCGTCGAAGGGACGTCATGGACAGCTGCACCACTGCCCGCTCGGATGGCATACGGACCGCGGTGGCGCGAAACCGGCTGAGCTGGCTGTACCTCGCGGTCACAGCCGCCGTTCTCACCTGGGCGGTGACCGACCAGGCCTCGCTCACGCATACGGACGCCACCTTCTCCGCCGTCTGGCCACTGCTGCTCACGGCGCCCACCAGTTGGCTGTTGCTCGTCCTGCCCGCGGAGTCGCTCGCCGTGTACACCGGAGTCGTCACTCTGGCCGCGGTCGCGAACGCGTGGTTCATCGCGAAGCTCATCCGCACGGCCCGGGGGTCCGACCAAGAGTGACGGCCGATCCGGCGGACAGGCTGCACGTGGCCAGGATCAGCGACGCGTCGGATGCCGTTCACGCTTGTCCGCCGTGCCGGTACGGCACTACCGTGCCGAAGTGGATCTCTTCTCGCGCTCTTGGGCGGCGTTGCGCACCGCGGTGGGTGAACTCTGCGAACAGGACTGGGAACGGCCGTCCGGCTGTGCCGGCTGGCTCGTGCGGGACCTGGTGTGCCACCTGATCATCGATGCCCAGGACGTCCTGATCACGCTGGTCACGCCCGCCGAAACCGAACCGACCGTGGACTCGGTCACCTACTGGAACCTCGTCGAGCCCCCGACCGGCGAGGACCCGCTCGACGCACTGATCCCCCGGCTGGCCGCCGCGTACGGCGATCCCAGGTGGCTCAAGTTCCATTTCGACGACGTCGGGTCCGCCGCCGGACGCGCCGCCGAACTCGCCGACCCGGGCGTCCGCGTCAGCACCCGCGGCGAAGTGCTGACTGTCGGCGACTACCTGTCCGCGTATGTCCTGGAATGGACGCTGCACCACCTCGACCTGATCGCGCACCTGCCCTCGGCCGCCGAACCGCCCGCCGAGACCCTCGTGGCTGCCCGCGCGTCGCTGGAAAAGATCGCCGGGGCACCGTTTCCGGCGTCGTTCTCCGACAAGGACGCGCTGCTGGTCGGGACCGGACGTCGCGCTCCGACGGACGCCGAGAAAGCCGCGCTGGGTGAGCCGGCCGCGAAGTTCCCGCTCGTGCTCGGCTGAACGAGCCACGAGATGCGGGCCTCTCGGGGAGTAATGGGTACGCGGTGGAGGACATCCGGGTCGTATCGATCCGCCAGGTCGGCAGACGTGGAAGAAGCTGATGTCGATGATCTCCGAGATGGTTCTGGTGCACACGGACGACGCCGTCCTCCCCGGTGACCTCGTCCTCCCCACAGCGGCGCGGGCCGTGGTGCTCTTCGCGCACGGCAGCGGCAGTTCCCGGCACAGCCCGCGCAACCGGATGGTGGCCGGCGAACTGCGCACCGCCGGGTTCGGCACGCTGCTGTTGGACCTGCTCAGCGAACGGGAGGAGCGGCACGACGCGCTGACCGCCGAACACCGCTTCGACATTCCGTTCCTGGGCCGACGGCTCGTGGCCGCGATCGACTGGCTGGGGGCGCAGCGCGACACCCATGGGCTCCCGGTTGTCCTGTTCGGCGCCAGTACAGGCGCTGCCGCCGCGCTGGTGGCCGCGGCCGAGCGGCCGGACCGAGTGCTGACCGTGGTCTCGCGGGGCGGCAGGCCCGATCTTGCGGGCGACGCTTTGCAGCACGTGAGCTGCCCGGTACTCCTCATGGTCGGCGGCCAGGACGAGCACGTGCTGGAGCTGAACCAGGAAGCGGCCCGGCTGCTGCGGGCCCCGCACTCGCTGCATGTCATTCCGGGGGCGACGCACTTGTTCGAAGAGCCCGGCGCTCTGGAGGAGGTCGCCGAGACGGCCAGGCAGTGGTGCGAGGAGCAACTGCGATCGGTGCGGGAGGCGGCACGGGAGCAGAAGTGACCGGGCAGCCAGGCGGACGCCGGTCATCGCGGGCGTCATGGCCCGGAAGTCGAGGACGACGGCCGCTTCCTCGTCGTCCTGGTGCCGGCAAACCTGGCCGTCAGCCCGTCGAACACCCGGCGGGGGAGGGCGCAGGGGTGTGCCTCGACCTGAGCGGCCGTGCCGGGCCCGCGGTCCCGGCGGCGTTCTGACGCGGGGCTCACCCGCCGGGCCGGAACGGCAGTCACTCCTTCGGCGGACCAGGGCGAGCGCGGGACCCGCCGCAGCTTCGATGCTGGCCTGGGGAGATGACCGCAGTCCGAGGGCCCCGTCGAGCGCGGCTTCCCTGGGACCTGGCCGCGGAAGAGCGGAGCACTGATGAGGCTTGTCGTCGATCTCAACAGATGCCAGGGATACGCGCAGTGCGCCTTCCTCGCACCCGAGGTGTTCTCCATGCACGGCGAGGAGTCACTCGTCTACAACCCACGCGCCGAGGACGAGCACCGGGAGAAGGTGGCGCGCGCCGTCGCGGCCTGCCCGGTGCGGGCGATCACGGCCGACGGACCGGGCGAAGCGGACCACGTGCCCGCACAGCCCGGGCAGGAGACGTCCGATGCCCGTTGAGGAGTTCCACGAGTGGCTCAGGCGCGAGGGCCGGATCGTGATCGTGGGGGCGTCGCTGGCGGGTCTGCGGGCGGCGGAGACGCTGCGCGCCGAGGGCTTCGCCGGCTCGCTCACCCTGATCGGAGACGAGCCGTACGAGCCGTACGACCGGCCGCCGCTGTCCAAGGCGGTCCTGCTGGGCAAGGCCTCCCCGGACCGTACCGAGCTGCCCCGACGACGGGAGGTCCGGGCCACCTGGCGGCTGGGTGTCGCGGCGACCGGTCTGGACATGGCGGCCAAGCGGGTGCGCCTGGCCGACGGGGACGCGGTGGAGTACGACCGGCTGCTGATCGCGACCGGCGTGCGCGCCCGGCCCTGGCCGAACGAGACGGAGGCCCAGCTGGACGGGGTCTTCGTGCTGCGGACCCGTGACGACGCGGTCCGCCTGCACCGGCGGATGAAGGCCGCACCGCGCCGGGTGGTGGTCATCGGCGCCGGGTTCACCGGTTCGGAGATCGCCTCCGCCTGCCGGGACCAGGGTATCGAGGTCACCGTGGCGGAACGCGCCGACGCTCCCCTGGTGGGCGCGCTCGGCGGGGTGATCGGCGCGGTCGCGGCGGACCTGCACCGCGAGAACGGCGTGGATCTGCGCACCGGCGTCATGGTCACCGCACTGGAGGGTGACTCGGCGGGCCGGGTGCGGGCCGCCCGTTTCTCCGACGGCAGCGTCGTCGAGGCGGACGTCGTGGTCGTCTCCCTCGGCGCGACCCGCAACACCGAGTGGCTGGCCGGCTCCGGGCTCGGCGCCGGCCCCCGCGGCATCGCCTGCGACGCGGGCTGCCGGGCCTTCGACTTCCGGGGCATCGTCACCGACGACATCTACGCCGCCGGTGACGTCGCACGTTCCCCGAACCCCCTGTTCAACTACCAGTTCCTGTCCCTGGAGCACTGGGGCAACGCCGTGGCCCAGGCCGAGGTGGCCGCCCACAACATGATCAGCGCCAGCTCGGAGCGCCGCCCGCACATGTGGGTGCCCGCCTTCTGGTCCTCCCAGTTCGGCGTGAACATCAAGTCGGTCGGCGTGCCCTCCATGGGCGACGAGATCATGATCACGCAGGGCTCGCTGGCCGAGCGGCGGTTCACCGGGGTGTACGGCTACCAGGGACGCGTCGTCGCGGCCGTCAGTTTCGACAACGCGCGGTGGCTGGAGTTCTACCAGCGACTGATCGAGACGGGCGCGCCGTTCCCGGTGGACTTCCCGACGGTGGACCGGCGGCCCGAGGGCCGCAAGCCGGTCACGGCCGACTTCCCCGACCCGTCCCTGCCGACCCACGGCCCGACGGTGACCCTCAGCGGTTACTCGCCGGCCGACCGGCAGCTGGTCTTCACCCCGGCCCACCACTGACCGACGCCCGGCCGTCCGCTCCGGCGCCGCCACGGACCTTCACGCCCCGAGGACACCTCATGACGCAAGCCTCGATCCTGCGCCAGATCACCGATTACGCCAATCGTGCCAACCCCTATCCGCTGTACGAGGAGCTCCGCAAGACCCCGGTGCTGCACGAGGAGGAGGGCGGTCCCTACCTCATCAGTTCCTACTGGGACATCCTCAGCCTGCTCCACGACCCCCGGATCAGCTCGGACGCCACCAACCTCGCCGCCGCGGGCACCGACGAAACGGGCAGCGCGGAGGAGACGGGGCTGCCGCCGAGCTTCATCCGGCTCGACCCTCCCGAACACGACCGACTGCGGCGGATCGCCAACCGTCCCTTCGGCCCGCCGCACACCCCCCACCGGGTCGACTCCATGCGCGACGAACTGGCCGAGATCGTCTCCGGGCTGCTCGACGACCTCGGGGACGCCGGACAGATCGACGTGGTCGACCAGTTCGCCTACCCGTTTCCGGTGACCGTGATCTGCCGGCTGCTCGGGGTACCGCGCGAGGACGAGCCTCGTTTCCGCTCCTGGGTCGACCCGATCGTGGCCGGCCTGGATCCGGACACGGGCAACGACACCGCCGAGCGGCGCCGCGCTGCGCAGGAGGCACGGCTGCAGCTGGGCATGTACCTGGCTCAGCTGGCGGAGCAGCGCAGCAAGGAGCCTCGCGAGGACATGCTGTCCCAGCTGGTGACGGGTCACGGCGAGGACGGGTCCATGACGATGATGGAGGTGCTCAGCACCGCGGTCCTGCTGCTGATCGCCGGTCACGAGACGACGGTCAACCTCATCACCAACGGCATGCTCACCCTGCTGCGCCACCCGGCCGTCCTCGACAGGCTGCGCAACGACGCGGGCTTGGCCGTCAATATCGTGGAGGAGCTGCTGCGTTACGAGCCGCCGGTGCAGCTTGTGCCCCAGCGCACCTGCATCGCGGACATCGAGGTACGAGGGGTCACCATTCCGAAGGGTTCGCGGATCTGGCTCGTGCTCGCCGCCGGCAACAGGGATCCGGAGCGCTTCCAGGACCCCGACCGCTTCGACCCGGACCGCGAGGACATCGAGCACCTCGGCTTCGGCAGCGGGATCCACAGCTGTTTCGGCGCGCCGCTGGCCCGGCTGGAGGCCCAGCTCGCGCTGTCCGCGCTGGCCCGCCGCCTCGACAACCCGCGCCTGCTGGAGGACCCGCCGCCCTACCGGCACAACGCGGTGCTGCGCGGCCCGCGCCATCTGAACCTCGGCATCGACGGGTTGCGTCCCTGAGGGTTGCCGGGGACGGTTCACGGCGCGACAGGCCGGCCGGCAGCCCGGCGGGGTCACCCGGGGGAGGGCTTCTGCCCCTGTTCGGGAACCGCCATCTCGCCCAGGAGCGACCAGTCGTCCTGTGGAACGGTCATGTTCACGATGCGGGGCGTCTCGGCCAGATGGCGCGGCAGCGTCTGCTGCGCGGCCCTGAAGTGCTCGGACTGCACATGAGCGGCCCCTGCCTCGTCATCACGGAAGGCCTCGACCAGGAAGAACTCCGTCGGGTCGTCGACACTTCGCGACCAGGCGAACCAGAGACACCCGGGCTCGCTGCGCGTGGCCCCGGTGAAGTCGGCGGTGATCTCCGGCCACCGGTCGGCATGCTCAGGACGGACTCGGAACTTGGCGGTAATGAAGATCATCGGCTGCCTCTCTGGTGGACCCGGGCGTCTCGGCCGCGGGTGCCGGTCCGCCGGCGACCAGACGGCCGGCCCGGGCCGGGGTCCGTGGCGACGACAGGATCGTAAGGCGTCGTCGGCCGTTGTCGCTGAACGCTGATCCGCGGCGCGGTCGAGCCGCCCCGTAAACTCACCCGAACCGTACGGATTCCCTCTGCCGTGTTGCAGCCCGCCCGGCAGGCGGGGGCCCCCTTCCGTGCCGGTATCGGTCAGGATCGCCGGAGCGAGGCGGGGCAGGGCCGGCCGTCCCGGCAGTCGTAGGAGCACAGGGCGGTCGTGCCCGGCAACCGTGCGTACGGCGGTGCGAAACCGTCGGTGAGAGGGGTCCTCGACCGGCCTCGGGACTTCCGGACTGTTCACCCGTCGGGGGCGTGGCCGGTCTTCCTGCCCACGGCAGAGGCCGGCTGGTGGGAGACCACACCTCTGCCGGGCCCACTTGCAGCAAGCGCATTGTGGCGTCCGGCCCCATACCGCCGCTGTGTCAGGCTCCTACCATCCGGGCATGCCCACCACAGCCGCACGCCTGACAGCCGCCTTCGTGGCCCTCGTGGCCGCCCTGGCCGCTGGACTCCTCACACCCGGTACGGCGGCCGCGGCCGCCTCCCTCACCGAAGTCACCGGTTTCGGCTCCAACCCCGGTGCGCTGCGCATGTTCCGCTACGACCCCCCGGACCTGCCGGCGAACGCCCCCGTCGTCGTCGCCCTGCACGGCTGCACCCAGGACGCCGGCTATGCCGTCAACAGCGGCTGGACCACGCTCGCGGACCGCTGGCACTTCTCCGTCGTGGCACCGCAGCAGACCACGAACAACAACTTCAACAACTGCTTCGACTGGTTCCAGCTCGGGGACATCGAGCGGGGCGACGGCGAGGCCGCCTCGATCGCGCAGATGGTGGACCGCCAACTCGCCGACGTCCAGGGCGACCCCTCGCGCGTGTTCGTCACCGGCCTGTCCGCGGGCGGCGGGATGACGGCCGTGATGATGGCGGCCTACCCGGAGAAGTTCAGGGCGGCCGGCATCGTCGCCGGGCTGCCGTACGACTGCTCCAATGCCGCCGGTGGCCCGTACCCCTGCATGTACGGGTGGGCGAACCAGACGCCGGCCCAGTGGGGCGACCGTGTCCGCCGAGCCCGCCCCGGCTACACCGGCCCCTGGCCCGCCCTCACCGTCTTCCAGGGCTCCGCGGACGGCACGGTGAAGCCGTCGAACATGACGGACCTGGTCAGGCAGTGGACCGACGTCCAGGGTGCCGACCAGAGCGCGGACCTCTCCGACACCGTGGCGGGTTACCCGCACCGGGTCTTCACGAACCCGTCCGGGAAGTCCGTGGTCGAGACCTACGGCATCACGGGGATGGGCCACGGGCAGCCCGTCGACCCGGCAACCGGGTGTGGGGCCACGGCCCCGTACATCCTCGACGTCCACCTGTGCGCCGCCTACCAGCTCGGTCACGCCTGGGGCCTCGGCTGACCGAGAGGGCCGATACCGTCAACTCCCGGTCGGACGGGAGCGCTCCCGCCGGTCGCGCCGCGATCGGCGGGCCTCCGCCAGCAGGGGCAGCAGGGAGAGTACGACTACCACGGCGACCAGCAGCAGCAGGTAGTCGTCGACGTGGGAGACCGACGATCCGAGGAGGTATCCGGTGAGGACGAGACTCTGCGACCAGAGCAGGCCGCCGACGGTCTGCCAGACGGTGAACGTCCGCGCGGGCACGTCGAGCGCGCCGGCCATAGGGTGCAGCACGGTCCGCACGATGGGAACGAAGCGGCCGATCACGAGTGCCTTGCCGTATCCGTACCGGGCCAGGAGCCGCTCCGCCCGCGCCGCGCCCTCCTTCATGCGCCGGTTCGAGGTACGGGCCAGCAGGCGCCGCCCGCCGTGCCGCCCGAGCAGATAGCCCATCTGCCCGCCCGCCACGGCCCCGACGGCCGCGCACACCAGCACTTGCCACAGCTGAAGCCGGGGCGCCTGATGACCATCGGCCGCGCACAGCACACCGGCCGGGAACAGCAGGGTGTCACCCGGCAGGAAGAAGCCGACGACCAGCATGCCCGACTCGGCGAAGATCACCACCAGGACGCCCAGCGCACCGAAGGCAGCGAGCAGCGAGGCGCTGTCCGTCGGATTGACGGCGATCATCGCCTTCGCCTCCCGGCCCTGCTCGTCGGTCGCGTCTCCCCCAGTCTCCCGTGACCACGGCTCAGGCGCCTGGACGGGTGGCCGCGGATCAGCGCGCCAAGGAGCGTGCGACGCGGAATCCGACGTCGTCGACGCGAAAGGCGGGATGGCCGCGGCGTCTGACGGAGGCCCGGCAGCTCCAGTGCTCGTCGAACCAGCCACCGCCGCGCAGCACCCGGTAGCCGGGGAGGCGGACCGGCTGCTGGAGACGGCCCCCGGGGTGGCCGACGGCCTCGCCGCCTCGCGCGGCGCCGGCCCGCGACGCGGTCCAGACGGCACAACAGGGGCTGCCCTCCGAAATCGCATCCCAGCATGACACCGGTCGCACCCGGGAAAGAGGGGAGATTTCACTCCCTGGACGTTCTCCTCCCCGGATGCGTTTCTCCGCTTTTCACACCTGCCCCCAGGTGTGAGTCTCGATCGTGAGCAGCCGTTCCTGACCCCGGCTGCGGCACACCGACCCTCGCACTGAAAGAAGCACCCCCATGCGCGGAGCAGTCATCTACGCCCCCGGCGACGTGCGTCTCGAGGACCGCGACGAGCCGACGATCCTCCAGCCGACCGATGCGGTCATCCGCACGGTCGCCACCTGCGTGTGCGGCTCGGACCTGTGGGCCTACCGCGGCCTGGAGCCCGTGGACGAGCCCCACCCGATGGGGCACGAGTACGTCGGCATCGTCGAGGAGGTCGGCAGCGAGGTCACCTCGGTCAAGCCGGGCCAGTTCGTGGTCGGCTCGTTCGCCACCTCGGACAACACCTGCGCGAACTGCCGCAACGGCTGGCAGTCGAGCTGCCTGCACCGCGAGTTCATGAGCACCTGCCAGGCCGAGTACGTCCGCATCCCGCACGCGCACGGCACCCTCGTCGCCACGGACGACCACCCGGCCGACGAGTTCGTGCCCAGTCTGCTCGCCGTCTCCGACGTGATGGGCACCGGCTGGTACGCCGCCCTCGCCGCCGAGGTCCAGCCCGGCTCCACGGCCGTCGTGGTCGGAGACGGGGCGGTCGGCCTGTGCGGCGTCATCGCCGCCAGGGAACTCGGCGCCGAGCGGATCATCGCCATGAGCCGCCACGAGCCCCGTCAGAAGCTCGCCCTCGAATTCGGGGCCACCGACATCATCAGTGAACGCGGTGACGAAGGCATCGCCCGCGTCAAGGACCTCACCGGCGGCATCGGCGCCGACTCCGTACTGGAGTGCGTCGGCACCGCCGAGGCCATGCGGCAGGCCCTGCGCTCCGCCCGGCCCGGCGGCAACGTCGGCTTCGTCGGCGTCCCGCACGACGTGGCGATCGACGGCCAGGAGCTGTTCTTCTCCCACGTCGGCCTGCGCGGCGGCCCCGCCCCCGTACGCCGCTTCCTGCCCGACCTGATCGACCGGGTCCTTGCCGGCCGCATCAAACCGGGCAAGGTCTTCGACCTCGTCCTGCCCCTGGAGCAGGTCGCCGAAGGTTACAAGGCGATGGACGAGCGCCGCGCCATCAAGGCGCTCCTGACGCCCTGACCAGGCCCCCTGCCGGGGCCGGGCAACACCCCTGCCCCGCCGGCCCGGCCGTCGCCGGTACGGCCCCCGGACTCCTCCCTCGGCCTGACCGGACCGCCCCTGACCGGCGCCGTCATCGCCGCCCTCATCCCGGTCCCGCTGATCACCCCTCGCCGTCCGAGCGACTCCGGGAACCTCGCGCGTCGTGCGCAGCGCACATCCCCTGCACAGTCGCGAGACGAGCAGCCGGTTGACGTTCCGTCAGCGAGGACGACGTTCTCGCCGTCGACCGTTGTCGGCGCGCTCGTGCAGCCAACCGCCAGGTGCCGTCGCGTGGTGCGTCCTTGGTTCATGACGGCCGCCCGCCGAACTGTCAGTCGTGGACCTCGGATGCCGGCATACCGGTCCTGGGTCAGGACGGCGCGTGCCGTGCCCGGGTCCGGGGCCCGCAGCAGCACCGTCGTACCCAGCCAGGTGACGCCGTCGTCGACCAGGTACCGGTTGCCACCGGTCCGGCCACCGGGGAAATCCCACATGGTGCGCCCCAGCATGTTGCGCCACCGGCGCAGCAGCACGTCGCGGCACGCGCCGGCCTGATAGTTGGGCTCGTCGAAGGCGAACGCGCGGGCGGCAGCGGGATCCGGCAGGTCGACGATGTGCACGCTGTCGGTGGGCGTGTCACCGTCGCGGCGCGCCGCTCCGTGAGGAGGTTGTCCGTCCACAGCGGACGACAAAGGGTGAAGGCAAGGAGGTTGCTCACTCCTTGCCACTCTCAACATATAGCGCACCGGGGGGCTTGCGGCAAGGCCCCGGTCGTGGCGCAGAATCGCCGACCTGAGCCAGAATCTGCGGAAAACGGAGTCGCGAAGTGCGTGTGCTGTTGTCGACGCATGGGTCACGCGGAGACGTCGAACCGCTGGTGGCACTCGCGGTGCGGTTACGGGAACTCGGCACGGAGGCGCGGGTGTGCGCGCCGCCCGACGAGGACTTCGCGCAGCGGCCGGCCGGTGTCGGCGTGCCGCTGGTGCCGGTCGGCCAGTCGGCGCGCGCGCTGACGACCGGGGTGCCGCCGCCGTCGTCGGCGAACCTGTCCCAGCGCGCGGCCGAGGTGATCGCCGGCCAGTTCGACGCGGTCACCGCGGCGGCCGAGGGATGTGACACGCTGGTGGCGACCGGCATGACGACCACCGAGTCCCTGTCCGCCGCGCTCAAGACGACCCTGACCCCCGAGACCCGCGCACGAGCGAGGGCCGTGGCCGGCACCGTCCGCACCGACGGAGCGTCGGTGGCCGCGAAGCTGCTGCTCGACGCGGTCGGCTGAAAAAGGCCGCCACCGTCCGCATGAACCACGCGGGACCGTCGAGCCGGGACCCGGAACACGAGAACCCGCACACCCTGGCGATCTGGTCCGACAGCGGCCATGGGGCCACGTCAGGGGAGCGTTGCCCGTCATGGCCACCAGGAACGCAACGCCAGTCCAGACGCCTTGCCGCGCACAATGGCCGCGAGCGACCTCAGATCGGAGCCGATGACGTGAACCCGCTGACCACCAGCGTGTTTGACCTTCCCGACCGCCTTTCCCCCAAGGCCGACCCGACGCTGATCGCGGGTGACGAGCAGCACTTCGCGGCCATCGCGGAGTGCCTTGAGCAGGCGATCGCCGAACTGTCCGACCGCCTCGATGCCGAGCGCAGGGCGCCCGGCGGCGTGGGCCGGCAGGCGATGGACCGGGACGCGGAGATCCACCGGCTGACCGCTCGCCTGCGCGCACTGCGCCGATTCGGTCTGGACCTGTGCCTCGGACACATGATCAGCACGGACAACTCCGAGCCGGTGTACGTCGGACGACTTGGCCTTACGGACAGCGCGGGTCGTCGGCTGCTGGTCGACTGGCGCTCCCCCGCGGCCGAGCCGTTCTTCGGAGCCACCCACGCCAACCCGATGGGCCTGGCAAGCCGCCGCAGGTATCGCTGGACCCGCGGCCGGATCAGCGACTACTGGGACGAGGTGTTCACCCCGGGCGGGTTTGCCGGGCACGCCGCGCTCGACGACCAGTCCGCCTTCATCGCCAGCCTGGGCAGCAACCGGTCGGCGCGGATGCGAGACGTGCTCGGCACCATCCAGGCCGACCAGGACGCCATCATCCGCGCGGGATCCCGCGGCGCTCTCGTCGTCGACGGCGGTCCTGGTACGGGGAAAACCGTCGTCGCCCTGCACCGCTCGGCCTACCTCCTCTACTCCGATCCCCGCCTCGGTCACCGTAGGGGAGGCGTGCTGTTCGTCGGTCCGCACCGGCCCTACCTGGCCTACGTCGCCGACGTCCTCCCCAGTCTCGGCGAGGAGGGTGTGCAGACCTGCACCCTGCGGGACCTCGTCGCCGAGGGAGCCGCAGCGGCGGTCGAGGACGACCCGGACGTGGCCCTCCTGAAGTCCTCCGCGACCATGGTGAAGGCGATCGAGACAGCGGTCAGGTTCTATGAGGAGCCGCCCGCCAAAGGGATGACGGTCACGACCCACTGGTCCGACATCTGGCTGAGCGCCGACGACTGGGCCGTCGCGTTCGAAGCGGCAGAACCCGGTACTCCGCACAACGAGGCGCGCGACCAGGTCTGGGAAGAACTGCTCACGATCCTGGTGGACAAGCACGACGGCGACGTCTCGGCCGACCTGCTCCGCAAGTCGCTGCGGCAGAACAGGGACCTGCTCACGGCCTTCAACCGCGCGTGGCCGCTGCTCGAAGCGGCCGACCTCGTCGGAGACCTGTGGTCGGTACCCGCCTACCTGCGGATGTGCGCTCCCTGGCTCAGCCGCGATGACGTTCACAAGCTGCGGCGCGAGGACGCCCAGGCCTGGACGGTGTCCGACCTGCCGCTCCTGGACGCGGCACGGCAGCGGCTCGGCGACCCGGAGGCGGCACTGCGTGAGCGTCGGCGCAAGGCCGCTGTCGCCGCCGAACGCGAGCAGATGGCCAAGGTCGTCGACACCCTGCTCGCGGCCGATGACGACGGCGAGGGCGCCGTGACGATGCTGCACGGACAGGACCTGCAGGACGCCCTGGTCGACGAGACCGCACTGCCCAGCACCGACCCGGACCTGCTCGCCGGCCCGTTCGCGCACATCGTCGTGGACGAGGCTCAGGAACTGACCGACGCGGAGTGGCAGATGCTGCTGCTGCGGTGCCCGTCCCGGAGCTTCACCATCGTCGGGGACCGCGCCCAGGCCAGGCACGGGTTCACGGAGTCGTGGCAGGAACGGCTCGAGCGGATCGGATTCGACCGGATCAACCTGGCCTCCCTGAGCATCAACTACCGGACGCCGCAAGAAGTCATGGCGGAAGCCGAGCCGGTCATCCGGGCCGTGCTCCCGGACGCCAACGTGCCGACCTCCATCCGCAGCAGCGGCGTCCCCGTCGTACACGGGTCTGCTTCCGATCTGAGCTCTGTCCTCGACACCTGGCTCGCCGCACATGCCGACGGGATCGCCTGCGTCATCGGCGATCCCACGTTCCGGGCGACGCCCCGCGTCCGGTCGCTGACCCCGGAGCTGTCGAAGGGGCTCGAGTTCGACCTGGTCGTCCTTATCGACCCAGAGGCGTTCGGCAAGGACATCGAAGGAGCGGTCGACCACTATGTCGCGATGACCCGAGCGACCCAGCGACTCGTCATCCTCACGAGCTCCTGACATCAGCCGGCGAACGCCCACTCCAGGCAGAGTCGCCGGCGTCCCCGGACGCCGCACACCACCGGTGTACGTGGGCTTCGGCAGCATGCCCATCCGCACCTCGAAGGACGTCCCCGGTCGGCCGTCGAGGCGCTCCTCGCGCGAGCCGGGGAGCGTTGAGCCGCGGCAGCAGCGCCCCAGCGCGGAGTGCCGCCGCGTCGCCGGCTGGAGCGGCAACGGTGGCACGAAGGGTGCGCGAGAGGTGCAGGCGGGTGAAACTGCTGCTATGGCCTGGCCAGCGCAGCTGACTCCAGTACCACGGCGCCACGCGGTGGCTGCCCCGGATCGCAGGCTGGGCCGGCGTCGGTCTGGCGACCGGCTCGTCGCAGAGGCCGCGCCGCGCGAAGGTGTCTGGGGTCGTGACGTCCGTGACCCGGGATGAGAGGCGCGGTGCCATGCCCTGGCCTTCCAGCCGGAAACCGGCGGTGTCCATCGTCGGGCTCCTGCCCGCCGTCGTGAGTGCGGCGCAGATGGTGGGGCGCGATTCCGAGGTGCGGCTCCTGCCCGAGGAGGCCGAAGCTCTGGGTCGGGTGGCGGAACACAGGAAGTGGGAGTTCGCCGCCGGCAGGACTTGCGCCCGGCGCGCCCTGCGAGCGCTGGGGCGGCCGGCCTCCCCGATTCTGATCGGGACGCATCGCGAACCGGTGTGGCCGCGGGGGATTGTCGGCAGCATCACGCACTGCCACGGCTACTGCGCCGCGGCAGTGGCGCTGGAGCAGGACCTGGCCGCGATGGGCATTGATGGCGAACCCCACGACCCATTGCCGGCCGATGTCCTGGAAGCGATCACCAACCATGCGGAACTGGCGGCCGTTGGTGACCTGCCCCGCGGGCGTGTCCACTGGGACCGGGTCTTGTTCAGCGCCAAGGAGAGCATCTACAAGGCGTGGTTCCCGCTGACCCGTAAGTGGCTGGACTTCACCGATGTGTTCGTCACGGTGGACTCTTCCGACGGAACCTTTCACGGGCGTCTGCTGGAGCCCGTCATCGACACGACGGCGCCGACTGGGTTCGACGGGCGTTTCGCGGTTTGCGCCGACCTTGTGCTGACGGCCGTTACGGTGGAGTGCTCCCGGCCGTCAGTGATCGAGGGGTGACAGCCCGCGCGTCCGACGCCTACGGCCCGCCGGGCGACCGCACGGACGGTGCTGATCGGGTTTCAAGGGGATCAGCGTGGGGCGGCGCATCGGTGGGCAGGACATCGTCACCGTAGAGATCATGTATCCAGTTGGCTTGGTAAATGGTGTCGAGGTAGCGCTCGCCGAGGTCCGGGGCGATGGCCACCGCAGTGGGGCGTGGGGTGTCGCATCGGGCCAGCCAGTCGATCGCCCCGCTGACCACGGTGCCCGTGGAGCCGCCGAAGAGGAAACCGTGGCTGGCCAGGCGATGGCAGGCCCGGATGGTGTCGGCCTCCTCGACTTGTATCGCCTCATCCACGTACGACGTGTCGAGCAGGGGCGGCCGGATGCTCATGCCCAGGCCGGGGAGCATCCGGCGTCCGGGCTTTCCGCCGAAGGTCACCGAGCCGGCCGTATCGACCGCGACGATCCGCACGGGGCGGTGCCAGTGCCTGAACCAGCGGGCACAGCCCATGAGCGTTCCGGTGGTGCCCGCACCGACGAACAGGACGTCAAGATGAGGGAACCAACGCGCTATCGCCGGCGCTGTCCTGTGGTAATGCGCCTTCCAGTTGTACGCATTGGTGTACTGGCTCAACCACACATACCGCTTGTCCCGAAGGCACCGCCTGCGGATGTCGTCGAGACGAGCACCGAGGAAACCACCGTCCGGGCTCGGCTCGGTGATGACGTGGACCTTGGCGCCGAGCGCCTCCATCAACAGCCGGGTCGACAGGTTGCAGCGCGAGTCTGTCACACACAGGAACCGGTAGCCCTTGCTGGCCGCTATCACGCTCAGAGCCACACCCATGTTGCCCGACGAGGACTCCACCAGGATGGAGTCGGGCGTCATCACCCCAGCCCGTTCCGCGGCCTCGACCATCTCCGTGGCCGGTTTCAGTTTGATGGAACCGGCGAAATTGAAGCCTTCGCACTTCAGGAACAGCGGAAGCCCGAAGATCGACTGCAGGTCGACGTAGAGGTCCTCCTCGTTGAAGCCGTACGGCTCGGATATGACTGGCACGATGGCCTCCGTGGGTTGAAGGGCGGCGCGGTGCCCGATTGGTGCCGCCGGCCTCTCATCCGTAGCGGCTCAGCTCATGGAAGAAGCCGTCGACGACGTGCAGTTCTCCGGAGTCGGCGAGCTGGTCGTAGACGTACTTGCCGAGGACCAGGTCCAGTACCCCCAGGCCGAAGGGTGAGAAGACCACAGGACGGTCCGCCGGCGGTGCGATGCGCCTGGCCATGACGTCCGCGAGTGTGCCGTCGAGGAACTGGCGGTCGCCGGTGAGCTGTTCGGTCAGGTGCGGTGATGTGTCGGCGCGCAGGCAATGTTCGATGTCGTCGACGATGTTGGCCGACGCGAGCAGCACCGCGGGCGCCAGGTCGCGCAGCGACACGTGGAGGACGAGCGGACGGTGCGCGAACCATGCCGGGTCGTGGATGTGGGGACGGGCGGCGACCGTGGCGAAGACGACCAGGTCGCTGAGGCGGATCACCTCTTCGGCGCTGTCGTGCACGGTGATGTTCCCCGCGGCCCCGGACTGCTCCAGGCAGCAACGGAAGGCTGCGGCGTTCTCCGGCGACAGGTCGTACACGCCGACATTCTCGAACGACCAACCCGTGCCGGCCAGGTACGTGTGGATGTAACGGGCGATCAGTCCGGTTCCGACAAAGCCGACGTTCGTCGGGCGCGGCCGGTGCCGGCTGAGCCAATCGGCCGCCAGCGAGGCCGACGCCGCCGTTCGCGAAGCGCTGATGATCGAACTTTCGAGGCACGCGAACGGATAGCCGGTGTCATGGTCGTTGAGGATGAGTACCGCAGATGCCCGGGGGATGCCGGCGGTCACGTTCTGGGGGAAGCTGGAAATCCACTTGAGGCCGTCCACCCGTGTGGCGCCACCGATCGACGCGGGCAGCGCGATGATCCGGGAAGTCGGACGATCGTCGAAACGCAGGAAATAGGAGGGCGGGTTCACCGAGTCCCCTTCGTCGTGCAGCCGATAGGCGTCCTCGACCAGCTCCACGATTCGCTGTTCCCTGCCCTGCAGCACCCGTTGCACCTGCGCCCCGGAGACGACGGCGAAGGCAGGCACACGCGGCGTCCCGGACGGTGTGAACCGGGTGGCGGGGGAGTAGGCGGTGGTCATGACGGGATCACCTCCACGGTCGGCGAGCAGTCGGCCAGTTGCACGGCGTCGGCCAGGGCGACAAGCACCTCGCGCCGTCCGTCGTAGGCTTCCCTGCTGTGTGCGGTGCGCAGGTTGTCGACAAGCAGCAGGTCGCCGTCCCGCCAGGGTTCACGTACGGTGTTGGCCTGGTAGACCCTGTTGATGAGGTCGATGGTCTCCTGTGAGATCGCGTCGCCGTTCCCGTACCGGGTGTTGAACGGCAGCCCGTCGGCGCCGTAGAGATCCACCAGGTACTCGTGTATTTCGGGATCCAGTGTCCATTCGCTGAGGAACGCGATCTGGTTGAACCAGCAGCGCCGCCCCGTGAGCGGGTGACGGATCACGGCGCTGCGGCGCTGCCTTGTGCGCAGGCCGCCGTCGGGCAGCCAGGTGAATTCGATCGCGGCGGCGCGGCAGTAGTTCTCTACGCAGGTGCGGTCGTCGGTACCGAATGCCTCGGTCCAGGAGGCGCCGATGTCGTCGTTGTAGTTCCGGGTGAGCAGCCATCCCGTGTACTCGAAGCGTTCGACGAGTTCGCCTGGAAGGGCGTCGAGTACGGTCGGCGAGTCGGCGAGGGCCGTCGCACCGCCGCTGGTGGGTGCACTCAGGCAGGCGAATTGCATGATGCCCGGGAACCGGAGGGCGTAGCTGAGCTCGTGGTGCATGCACATCGGCTGGTTGGGCGGCCACTTCGACGACGAGTACACGCCGTTGCCGTAGGTCCGCCGTGTGGCGAACGCTTCCCTTTCGTCCATCAGGCCAGTGGCCAGCTGCCTGAAGACCGAGGCGGTCTCGGACAGGTCATGCAGGCCAAGACCGCGGACAAGAAGGGCACCGTGCTCGGTGACAAGGCTCCGCAGCTCGTCCCGGTGTTCGGCCGTCCAACGGGAAGCGGCGTCAGTCGGACCGGTCGTCAGGATCGGCATCCTGTCGAGCCGCAGGTCCAGCTCGAGCGGTCGCGTGGTGAATGAGGAGGACATCTCGCATTGCCTCCGGTGGCGGATCAACGGTTGGGGACGACGCGACTCGGGCATCGAGCAGCCGGGCCAGGTCGGCGAGGACCGGATGCCGAGTGAGGTCTTTCAGGGACAGCGCGCGGTCGAGGCGGATGGCGAGCTGCACCGCGGTGAGTGAGGTCCCGCCGTTGTCGAAGAAGTGATCGTGACGGCCGATCCGGTGCCGCGGGATGCCGAGCACCGTGGCCCAGGCGGCGGCCAAGCGCTCTTCTGTCGGTGTGCGCGGTGGTTCGTCGGACTCTGAGCCGGTGGCGTCGGCGGTGCCGCGGGGCCCGGTGTTGTCCAGCTCCGTGGCGAGCGAGGTCAGGGCCTTGCGGTCCACCTTGCCGTTCACCGTCAGCGGCAGGTCGCTGAACCAGTGGAAGCCCGAGGGGACCATGTAGGCGGGCAGCCACCTGCCCAGCTGATCGCGCATGGCGCTGTCCGCGAGCGGAGGCTCACCGCAGCAGAAGGCCACGAGGCGCTTGCCCCGTTCGCCCTGCGTGACCGCAACCGCGCCGGTGTGCACGCCGGGTACCTTCAGCAGGGCGTTCTCGACATCCTCGATCTCGATGCGGAAGCCGCGGATCTTGACCTGGCTGTCCCGGCGGCCGAGGAAGTCCAGCTTGCCCCCGGGCAGCCAACGGCCGTAGTCGCCGCTTCGGTAGAGCCGGTCACCGGTGCGGTAGGGATCGGCCGTGAACGACCGGCGCGTGCGTTCCGGGTCGTTGACGTAGCCGCGGCCGACGCAGACTCCGGAGAACACGATCTCGCCGGGCGCGCCGAGCGGTACCAGTGACAGGTTCTCGTCGACGACGCGGACCTGCACGTTGTGGACGGGACGGCCGAGCGGGATCCGCTCGGTGTCCGGTACCCGGTCCATGACTTCGTGGTTGGTGTCGTCCGAGGTTTCGGTGAGCCCGTAGGCGTTGACGAGCCTGATTCCGGGCTGTGCGGAGAACCAGCGCTCTACGAGCTCCTTTTTCAACGCCTCGCCGGTGACCGACACGCACCGCAGGTCGGGCAACTCGCGCGGGCACCGCTCAAGGTACGACAGCACGGCGTCGAGGTACGACGGCACGGCCTGCAGGACGTTGACCCGGCCGCCGGCGATGGTGTCGACGTACCGCGGGATGTCCCCGATCACTTCCTGCGGAACCAGCAAGGTGCGCCCGCCGGCGACAAGGGCCGCGAGCAGCTGCCACAAGGAGATGTCGAAGCACTGCGGCGCGGTCTGGGCGACGACCTGCCCCTCGCCGATCCGCAGATCGTCGATCTTGGCGTAGATGTGGTTGAGCATCCCCGCGTGTTCGCACATCGCGCCTTTGGGCTCTCCGGTGCTGCCTGAGGTGAAGTAGATGTAGGCGAGCTGGTTCAGGGACACGTCGGTGCCGGGGTTGCCGACTGCGTGCACTTCGTCGAAGACCGCATCGATGAGCAGTGTCCGTACGTCTGGCAGGGTGCCGACGGCTTGGGAGACAGGCGTGGTGCTGCCGGGCTCGGTCAGCACGAGCCGACACCTGGCGCGGGACAGCGTGTTCGCTATGCGATCGGCGGGGAAGTGCGGCTCGATGGGCAGGTAGACACCCCCGGCTTTGAAGACTCCCAGCACAGCGGCCGCCCAGTTGAGGTTGCGCTGGGTCACCACCGCAATGACGTCCTCGCGCCCGACACCGCGCCCGAGCAGGGCCCGGGCCACTTGGTTGGCACGTTCGTCGAGCTCCGCGTACGTCCACTGCCGGGTTCCGTGCACCAGGGCCACCGTGTCCGGGTGATCCCGTACGCGCTGCTCGAACAGCTCGTGGACACAACTGTGCGGAAGCTCGCGCGGTGGACCGGCCAGTCCATCGAGCTGGAAGCGGATCTCCGAGGCGGACAGCAGGCTCTGCCGCCCGTGCGGAGCACTGGGATCGGCGGCCATCAGGGTCAGGGCGGTCAGGTGGTAGCCGGCGATCCGTGCGGCGCACTGGGCGTCCAGGGCGTCGCGACGGTACCGCAGCCGAAGGACGGGTCGGCTGCGGTGCCGTGCGAACACGACCTTCAGCACAGTGCGGGTGGGGAGGCCGTCGTCAGGGTCCGCCTCGTCCCTGTGGTGGGCTGGGAACGGCGCGAACACCGCCTCGCTCGGTGGTCCGGGCAGGCCCGACTCGCGCTCGAGATCCTCGACGGGAAGGTGCTGGTGTGCCAGCAGGTATGCTTCGGCACGCCGGGCTTCGCCTGCCAGTTCCTTCCAGGACGGGGGATTCGTCGTCAGGGTGCACGGCAGCGGCCGGTCACCCGGCTGGGCGAGGTAGCCGGTGGTGACCTCGTGCTCGCCGGTCAACGCGGCGAGCACTTTGGCGTGCGCCGTCAGGAGGACGGAGCTGATCGGCACGGCCATGTCGTCGGCCAACCGGTGCGCTGCGGTCATGACTTCCTCGGGGATCTCCGTCTCGTGCGCCGCAACGCCCGACTCCGCCGTGAGGGACCAGCGCGGAATGGTGGTGACCCCGCCGCGGGTGAGAACGGACCGCCAGAAGTCCCTGTCGTCGGCCGGGAACACGTCGGCGCCGGCTGAGCCGGTCATCGGTCGCACCTCCCTGCGCCGTCGTAGGCCCCATCCAGCTCCCGGGCCGGATTCCCGCCCCACCGGGAGTGCCGGGGGACCACCTCACCCTTCATGAGGAAGGAGTCCGGGGCGAGCACCGCGCCGTCGCCCATGCTCACCCCGTAGTGCACGAGGGCGCCGACTCCGACCGTGCAACCGTGGCCGAGCGTGGTGGTGTCGGACTTGCACGTGCCGTCCTCCTGCGAGTGGCACTGAATGACGCTTCCCGCGTTCAGCGTGCACGCGTCGCCGATGGCCGCCATCGTCCGCTCGGTCACGTAGCAGCCGTCGTCGAACACCTTGTGTCCGACGCGGACGCCCAGGAGCCGCCAGATCAGGTTCTTGAACGGCGTGCCGTTGAAGATCCGCAGATACGTCTCGGACGGCACCTTCCAGTAACGCTCGCGCCACCAGAACCGGGGATCGTAGATCGAGCAGTAGAGAGGACCCGGACGGTTCACCGCAGTGAGGACGCGCTCTACGAGGACGAAGTACACCGCGGTGAAAACGAGAACGAGGAGGTCGGCCAGCGCGAAGGCAGGCGCGCCCAGCAGCGCATAGGTGTCGGCGGCCCCGGCGGCGAGCAGCGCGGCGCCCGCAACGTAGATCCACCGCGTCAGCAGGTACCAGCCCATGGTGGCCGCGTTGTGCCTGTTCTTCGCCGCCAGCCCACGGCGAAGCTCCTCGCCGCCTATGTCGAATCGGCTGTCGCGCAGGACCGACCGGGGTATTTCGAAGCTGGGTGACCCCAACACCCCCACGCCTTCGCGGATCTCGCCGTCGACAGGGACCATGACCTTGGTCGCCAGAAGGCAGTTGTCACCCATGCGTGCCCGCGGCGGATACGCGATCCGGTTTCCCAGGAAGCTGTGCGCCCCGATCGAGGTCCGGGACACCCGGAACGCGGTACTGGAGAAGTCGGCATTCACGATCGACAGCCCGTCGGCGACCATCGTCCCGGAGCCGACGAAGCTGAGGAACGGGGTGTCATGCCTGACGTCCGTACCGAAATTCGACCCCGTCTGCTCGATGTGGGAGAAGCCGTAGCCGATGCCACGCAGATAGTGGACGATGCAGGAGCTGTCTCCGAACAGACGGGTGAGGAACCTCCTGTTGGTAAGCCGCGCGACAGCTCGGTGTGTCGCATGGCGCCATCCGTACAACGGGTAGTCGCGGCCCGGTACGACGGCGCGATGGAGCACACGGGGTACCACGCTGACGAGCAGCAGGCACAGTGGCACACCGCCGAAGACCAGCACGGCGGCAGCGAGCGCGACGTCACGGCAGAACGTGCCGTTGGCCATGACCGCGGGTCCCGGCTCGATGACCATTCTGAGTTCAGGGATCGCGACCAGCAGCATGACCGCGCCACCGACAGCGAGCGGCACGTACACCAGCAATGCGGCCACCAATTGCAGAACGCTGTGCACCGCTCTGCGTAGCGTGGCGTGCGGTGTCTCGCCGACTACCTGGAAGTTCACCTCGGTCCGCTGTGCCGGGGAGCCGTGCCAGTGCTCACCGTCGGGGACCACCTGCCCGCTGTGCAGCGAGGAGGCATGGCCCAGCTGGGCTCCGTCGCCCAGCTCTGTCGCGATGTCGATCACCGTGGCCTCGCTGACCACCACGGACTTCCCGATACTGACCGGGCCCGGCTGGATCACGCCCGCATGGGCGCGGTAACAGGAAAAGAACGAGTCCTTCCGGATGACGGTGCTCCCACCAATGGTGAGCAAGTCTGTGCAAACAGGCACGTTGCGGGAGAGGATCACGGACCCCCGCCCGATGTCGGCACCCAGCGCCCGCAGATACAGCACATACAGCGGCGAGCCGACGAACAACACCAGTGGATCCGAGCGGATCAGCGTCCTGACAATCCAGAAGCGGACGTATCCCAGGGACCATATGGGAATCCGGCTCGGCTTCCACCGTCCGATGAGTATCCACTTGACAAGGATGGGGAAGGCGCACAGCCCCAGGAAGCCGGCGCCGCCGAACAGCACCGACCTCACATACACACCGAGCACGCCGGACCCGGCGGATATCCACTCGTACCCCCAGGCGGTGGCCACGGCCACGAGATAGGTGTAGCTGAGGAAGGCGAGAGCCTGAAGGAATCCACACACGATGTAGTGCGTCGTGCTCGCCGTCGCACCAAGTGGTGGCGCCGTGGCACCAAGTGGCGGCCCTGTGCGTGACTCCTGGGTGGCACTGCGCGGTGGCGCGGGGCGTGGAGGCGCCACGGGTACCGCCGCCGCCAGATCTCTGATCGTGGGATTTTGATAGACGTCCTTCATCGACACCGAGGGCAGATCCGCCCTCTTGCGAAGCCGCGCGCAGAAATGGGCCATCACCAGGGAGTCGGCTCCCAGGTCGTCGAAGAAGTGACTGTCGACGGGCACCTGCTCGACGCGCACCAGATCGGCCATCACTTCCGCGAGGGCCTGCTCCAGTGAGTGCGCGACGTCCTCATCGCCCGGCGGCGGGACTTGTTGGGAAGTCGGAGGTCCCACCTCGGCCGCGCGTGGCGTGAGCTTCGAATCTGACGTCATAACTTATATACGGAGCACGTACAGAGAAGTATTGAGGAATCCTGGAACTTCTCCCCAATGTATGTTCATTTTCCCACTGCCTCCGGACCCCGGCCAGTGGAGTGATCGCCAGGCGGGCCGTCGAGGAACTCGGGGAACGCGGACGCTGACCGGGTTGCGGCAGTCAGGGGCCTGCCCCCGGTCACGGTGCCTGTTCGGTGGGTAGTTCCAGGCGGAGCTCATAGCCGCCGTCGGCGGTAGGGCCGCAGGTGACGGTGCCGCCCAGCAGCGCGGCGCGCTGTCGCAGGCCGATCAGGCCGTAGTGCGCACTGGGCAGGGGGAAGGGGGGCCGGGCCGGCGCGGTATTGCTGACGGTGACACGGACGGTGTCGCCTTCGCGGCAGGCGTGCACGGTCGCGGTGGCGCCGGGCGCGTGTTTGCGGACGTTGGTCAGCGCTTCCTGGACGGTGCGGTAGACAGCGCGCTGGAGGGCCGGCGAGAGGCCGTCGGGCAGGTCTGTTTTCAGGTCGGCGTCGATGCCGCTGGCGTCGACCAGCCGCCGCAGGTCGGTCAACGAGGGTTGCGGGGTGAGTTCCGTGGGGCGACCCTGCGAGTCGCGCAGGACGTTCACCATGTGCCGCAGTTCGTCCAGTGTCTGCACGCTCAGCCGACGGATGGTGGCTGCGGCCTCCTTGGCCTCGGCGTCCCGCGTACCGACCTGGAGCGCTCCCGCCCGCACCGCGATCAGACTGACCTGGTGGGAGACCACATCGTGCATCTCGCGCGCGAGCTGTGCACGTTCCTTGGCCAGGACGGCCTGCTCGGTCAGCCGCCGCTCGTGGTCACGCGCCTGGGAGATCTCGGCAAGCCGCAGCGACAGGTCACGCCGGGCCTGGACGAGCTGACCGAGGAAGACGGGAGCCGCAGCCGTGGCCGCGGTATAGCCCAGAGCGATCAGGGCCGAGGTGTTCCAAAGGCCGAGGTGCAGTGATGGCGACGCGGAGGTCATGTCGCTGAGTGTCAACGCCATGGCACACAAGGCCAGCACAGTCCGGCGCCGAGTGAGCGAGGCGAGCGTGTACAGGGCCGCCAGAGCGGCGAAGATCGCGTCCGAGAGCAGGACGGCGGGCAAGGTGAGCCCGAAGGTGAGCAGCGGCAGGCGCCGGCGCAGCACAAGCACGCAGGCGGCGGTCAGGGCGAAGGCCATCCGCAGCGGATCGGCGGGGTCGATGTTGACCCACGCGTCGATCAGGGCGGCCCCGACGAAGGCGGCATCCGGCAGGGCGTCGGCGAGGCGGCGGGACATCATCCTGGCTCCAGGCGCCGGGGCGGTCTGAGAAGTCCCGCGCGTTCGGCGAGCAGGGCCGCCTGGACCCGGCTGCTCACCTCCAACTTGCTGAGGACTGCACTCACGTGGTCCTTGACCGTGCCTGTGCTCAGGTGCATCCGGGCGGCGATGTCGGCGTTGGACAGTCCCTCGGCGATGAGGACGAGCACGGCGCGTTCCCGGTCGGTCAGCCGTTCCAGGCTGCGGGCGGCGGGTTCCTGGCAGCCGGCCTGCAGGTATCCGTTCACCACTGTCCGCGTGACCTTGGACGACAGAACGGTGCCACCGTCGGCCAGGGCCCGCACGAGGAACGGGAGCTCCTCCGGATCGGTGTCCTTGAGCAGAAAGCCTGCCGCGCCCGAGCGCAGGGCCGTGACGACGTACTCGTCCATGTCGAATGTCGTGAGCATGGCCACCACCGGGGGCTGCTGCAGTCGGAGCAATCCGGCCAGGACGGTGAGTCCGTCCACGTCCGGCATGCGGATGTCCAGCAGGACGACGTCGGGATGCCTCTCCTGGGCCGTCTGGACCGCCTCGCCACCGGAAACCGCTGCGACGACCTCGATGTCGCCCGCGGCGTCGAGGATGCGCCGGAAGCCCGTACGGATCAGGGCCTCGTCGTCGACCACCAGTACCCGGATCACGCGTGCTCCACTCATCATCGGATCACTCTCCGATTCGTACCACGCCGGCAAGCGCCCCGCAGTCGCCCACACCAGAACCGTCCAGGCGGCGGGGGTGTCGCCCGCCGGTCGGCGGGGCATTTCCGGACTCCTGCCGGATGGTGGCGGCCCCCGGGGCCGCCAACCCTTGAGGACAGGAGCACACGGGAGCAACAGCGCCGACCGCCGTGCTCCGGTGAGGCGGGGACCGGCGGCCGGCGCAGACCGCGCACCCTGGCCGGCAGTCACCAGGACGGCCGATCGGCACCGATCTCGCGGTGTCACACCCGCCGGCGTGATGCCGGGCCACAGAGGAGGGCAGTCGCATGACGATCCGCCTGACACTTGTATGCGCGCACACAGAAGAGATGTCCGCAGATGCGGTCTTCGGTCACCGCGCTCTCCATGACGACGACCCGCGTGAGGCACGTGCCGTCCTTGAAGCGACTCCTTTCCGCTCGCCGGTCGTGCGGTCGCCCTCCACCTGCTGCGCGCTGACTGCGGCAGCCTTCGGACTCGAGACCACAGTGGATCCGGCGCTGCGCGACATCGACTACGGGACGTGGCGCGGCCACAGGGTGGCCGAGGTCGCCGCCGCAGACCCTCACGGGTACAGCGCCTGGCTCACGGACCCGGATGCCGCGCCGCACGGCGGCGAATCCGTACGTCAACTCTGCCACCGGACCGCGCACTGGCTCAACAGCCTGCCCCGTCAGACGGGCGACGCCGTGGCCGTCGCCGAACCAGCCGTGGTGAAGGCCCTGCTCGTCAATGCCCTGTCCGCACCGGCACGAGCATTCTGGAGGGTCGAGGTACCGCCTCTGTACATCGTCTCCCTCAGGTGGCGCGGTGACGCCTGGGACATCCGGCCGGCCAACGACTCTCTGCCGAGTGAAGCGGCTCGGCATTCCTCTCTCCAGCACCACGCTGACGTGACCCGGCGCACGGTCGGCCATCGCGGTCCGCACCGCGCGCAGGTCCCCGCGGCCTGACCCCGGCCCGCCCGCCGGTGGAAGCCGCGCACTCCGCCGGGGTGCCCCGCGGTGTGTGCCTGCCGGGGCGGGACGGCCCTGCGCGGGACGCGGTCCGCTCGTATCCGGGCCACGACCTGCACGGGCAGGTCGCCCAGGAGGAATGCCAGGCGAAGGGGGGCGTCGTATCCGGCGTCCGCAATGATGAGGATGCCCGGGTCACCCGCCTGCTCCTGCCCGGCGGTGATCAGCCGCTCCAGCAGCTCGCGCAGCTTCCCGGCGGTGACGTCGGCGGAGTCGGACCCGGCGCCGGGTGGACCACGGGCAAGGGCGCCGTCCAACCCGTTGGACCGGGGTGGTCGGCAAGGGGCGGAGCCATGTTCATCGCCCATTCCTGTCTGGGGTGTCCGGTCTCCTCTTCGGTGATGGTCTACCCTGCTGTCGCCACCGGTTCGGGTCCACTTCCAGGGCCGCCCGGTCCCAGCCGCTGTGTTCCGCGGCAGCCTCGTAGGTCGTGTGCAGGAAATCAGTGAGGGTCCGGTCCGGGTCGGCCGCAGTACGCACCGCCTCGTACGGCAGTAGGAACTGGCCGAAGTCAGGGTCGTAGAACGCGTCGGCCGGGGCGACCGGCTGGTCGGCGAAGCCATCCGGCTCGGGATAGGCATACGAGTAGAAGGCTCCCTCCTCACCGCCGCCGGGCCAGAAACCGCAACTGCTCAACTCGCGCGAGTAGCCCTCCACCATCACCCAGTCACCGCAGTTCGGAGCGCCGCCGGGATGCGGCGGCGCCGCCCGTCCTGAGAACCTCGTGCAGGCCAGGTCCATGGCTCCCCAGAAGAAGTGCACGGGGCTCACCTTGCCGGCGAAGTACGAGCGGAATTCCCCCATCACCCGATTGGCCTGCAGCAACTGCCGCCAGAAGAGCTGCGCGGCGCTCGGGTCGTACGAAGTGTGCTGGTGGTCTTCCTCGAAGGGGATCGCCGGGTCCACCTCGTTGGGAGACGCGTTGATCTTCGTCTCGATTCCCAGCTCACTCAGGGCGTGCATCGTCTGGCGGTAGAAGTCGGCCACCGGCCTGGGCTCCAGGGCCACGCTGCGGTTGGCGCCGTCGCTGCTGCGGATACGCAGCTGATGGTCGAGGAAGTCGAACTCGATGTCGAAGGCCCCCGAGCGGTAGGGGATCGCCGACGTGGTCAGGCCGCGCGGGCTGACATACAAGGTGACCTGCCACCAGTGATTGACCAGGGGCGCGTGGGCCAGCCGGATCTTGCCGACGATCTGGGTCCACATGTGCAGTGTGTCCCGGGACTCGGTCCAGTCGGCGACTCGCAGCCGCGGCCACGTCGTCCGCGACGCCCCATTGGAGACCACGGCCACAGCACACTCCTCCCGGGACAACTGGCCGATACAGACCACGCTGCCCTCAGCCGAAGAATCAGGCAACCCGGCAGGAAACCCGGCGCGCCTCACCGGCCACTGCACCGGGACGCGTGCATGCTCCACGGGCAGCCGTCGCCCGCATCGCCAAGAGTGATCCAGCGTTCTCGGGGCGACCGGGGGACAGGGGGCGCCGTCGTCAGCGCGTTGCTGTCCCGTGGTGCCGCCGTCCGTGGTGGCGCGGCAAGGCCCTCAGCCTGCGGACGCCGGTTCCTGGACAGCCCGAGGTCCGTGGTGTGGGCTCTGCCCGACCCTATCGACGTGCGGCAACCATCATCACGGCGGGCCCGGTCAGGACGGTGGCGGCGCCCGGCATGCAGCGGAGCGGTGTAGCCGAGGCGGGCGCTCACGGCGAAGCCGCCGAGCCAGGCGCCCAGGACGTTGCCGATGCTGGAGGCAGAGACGTTGGCGCCGGCGGCGAGCGGCACCCCGCGAGCGTGGTCGGTGACACGCGTGATCGAGCCGGAGCACTGGCGAACCCGAACAGTCCCGTCAGGAAGACCAGGACCACCGACGCGGTCGGGCCGGCGGCCGGCAGCCCGAACGTGGTGAGAGTGACGGTGAGACCGGCCAAGGAAGCGATCAACGTAAGGTCGCGATTGCGCTCGGCGGTGCGTCCACCGACCATGTTCCCGATCACCAGGCCGCTGCCGTACACGACGCGCAGCCGGGCGACATCCGTGCTGGAGAAGCCGGTGACCCGGGTGAAGGTGTAGGCGAGGTAGCTGATCGCGCCGAACACCTCGCCGTAACCGAGTGCGGCAAGGGTCAGACAGACCTGCCTCGACCGGAAGGCGCGCAGTTGGAATGCGGCCTGTTCGCGAGGCCGCCCAGCCCGGCACCAGCACGGCGATGGCGACCGCGGCGATGACGCCTATGCGGGTGATCGCCCAGAACGTGGCACGCCGGCCCCAGCGTTCGCCGACCAGGGCGCCGAATGGTAGGGTCCAGCACGTTCGCGACCGTCAGCCAGGCGAACATCACCGCCACCGCCCTCGACGCCCGCTCCGGGGCGACCATGCGGCGTGCGACGAGCGAGCCGATGCGTACCCGGAGATATGACGTGTCGTCCCGGGCTCGTCAGTCGCGGGTCTCCGTGTCGGCGGACGTGCTGTCCTCCCCTGCCACCGCCTCTTCCGCTGGATCCGAAAGAGAGTCGGAAGCCGTCGTCTCCTCGGTGGTCTCGGAGGGCTCGCTGCACCAGTCGTAGGCGCGATGGTCCCGTCCGTCTGACCACTCGTCCATAGTCGCGGAGACCAGGACGTCTGCGCGCAGGACTGGCTGGGCGGAAGCGGACGGGGTCAGGGCTGTCTCCGAGACCAGCGCGGACAGGGCGGACCGATGGGCTTCGACACGCCTGTGCAGGCTCTCACCGGACTCGGGATGATTGGACACTGCGGATCAGTCCCTCCATGAGGCGCTTTTTGCTGTTGCGGCAGTACGTGGTTTCCGTAACGTCGAAGCGGCCAGTCTCGAAGTACTTGTTCGCCGGCTGACCGCCGAGGCAGTAGGCGAAGTGGTCGCAGTTGGTTCGGCACGCCTCGATACCCTCCAGGGCTTCGGACACCCAGGTGGTTTCCGCAGCGTGCCGTATCAGTTCGGTCAGGGCACCGTCGACTACGTTGCCGACGGTGAGTGCGCCCAGGCGCGCGGAGGAGAAACCCGCCAGGTCCGGCCCCAGCACCGTCACCTCGCCGTCCCAGCTGATCATGGGCATCGGGTCACGGGGCACCAGAGCCCTGTCCTCGGATTGCCCGGACAGTTCGGCCGCGAGGTAGCGGCAGGCGTGGTCGAACTCGCGGATTCGGACCCGTTGGTCGGCCCTCCATCGAGCGGCCAGTGCGGCCCAGAACGCGACGACCTGGTCGTCATCCACTGACGCCTTGGAATGGGTGCCTTTCCGTTCGACGATGTTGACGCCGAGAGTTCGGCATCCCAGTGCCGCGAACCAGTCGTACAGCTCCGCCGCTCGTTCGGGGTCCGTATCCCGGACCACGGCGATCGCCGAGTAGGGAATTCCGTGACCGCGCAGCTTGGAGACGCCACGCAGAGCCGCGGCGAAGCTCTCCTCTCCGCCGCGAGTGGTGCGCTGGCGGTTGAACCCTTGCGGACCGTCCAAGCTGACCGTTACATCGACGCGATGCCGGAGGAAAGCGTCGCACCAAGCGTCGTCGATGAGCGTGGCGTTGGTCTGCACAGCGTGCCGGATATGATTCCGGCCCGCGTGAAAGCGTTCCAGGAGCTCGGTGAAACCGGGTACACCTAAAGTGAGCGGTTCCCCACCGTGCCACACCACTCGTACCGGGTGTGTGTCCGACCATGCTCGTACGGCGCGCGCCACGCTGTCCGCTACCTTGTCCGACATGCGTCGGCGGACGAAACGCTGCGGCAAATAGCAGTACGAGCAATCGAGGTTGCACGATGTAATGGGCTGGAGGAAGATCACTGACGCGGTCGTGGACAGCTCAACCACCGGCCACCGTCCCTTGCAACCGGACTGCCTCACGTCGGACCCCTTCCGCCTCCTCGGTATGGCCAAGGGCCGACGCGGCGGTGGCGAGAAGCTCGAGCGAACGGACCTGACCGTGGACGTCCGCGAAGACCTCACGGAACAGCGACAGGGCCCGTCTGTGGCATTCCGCGGCCTGCTCGTGGCGTCCCAGAGCTGTGAGCGCAGCGCCCAAGTCGTTGAGGGCCAGCGCCTCTCGGTACTGCTCTCGCTGCTCACGGAACGCACGTAGCGCCTCGGCATGGTGCTCCACGGCCTGGGCGACCCGGCCCATTCTCAGCAGAGTGAGGGCGAGATCATTGCGGGCCGTGGCTGCGGCCTCGGCATGACTCAGCAGTCCGAAGAGCTGCGTGGCCCGCGCATGATCCTCGCAAGCGGCCTCGAACCGTGCGAGACATCGCCGGGCCCGCCCCCTGTTGTTGGTGGCGACGGCTTCGAGATACGTGTCTCCAAGGGATCGGAAAACTTCGCAGGCGCCGTTGATCCGTTCCAGCGCCTCGCTGAAGCGTCCCGTCCTCAAGTAGACAGTGCCAAGTCCGTTCTGTGCCATTGCCGCTGTGTGCTTCGCTCCCGAAGCGCGCAGCAGAGTGTCCGCCGTCTTGAAGACCTCGACAGCCACATCGAAACGGCGAGCAGCAAGTAGGGCGTTGCCCAGGTTGTATGTCGCTTTGCCCTGCCCCAGCGGGGACCTGAGCGCGCGGAAGGCCTCCAGGGCGCGTTCGTGTGCTTCGATGGCGGCGTCGACACGGCGCAGGTAACGCAAGGCAATCCCCAGGTTGTCCTGTGACATTGCCTCCAGGTAGGGATCCCCTAGCAGCTGGGCGCCCTGGATCGCGTAACCATACACGGTGGCGGCATCGTCGAAGTGCCGCTGCCAGCCCAGGTAGTGACACAGACTCAGGGCGTACTCAGTAGCGACTGGGGCATGTGCCGGATCTGCTGCCCACTGGGTGGCGGCAACGAGCCCCGCGCGTTCCCCGTCCAGCCAGGCCAGGGCCTCGTGCCGGTCGGCGAAGCCGCTGCGCAGCGTTTCTCCGGTGACGGGTTTGAGGTAGGCATGGCTGTCCAGGGCGCGGGCGTGATATCGGTCGATCAGCCGAGCCCGTGCGGCCTGGGCATCCGCGCTGTAGTCGAGGTTCTCGCTCGCTTTGGCGGCGGCGTAGGCGCGGACCAGGTCGTGCATGCGCCAGCGGCCGCGGTTGCTGCCCGCCTCGATCAGATGGGCCCTGACGAGTGCGTCGAGGTCGCGTGGTGTCGGGACGGAGCCGGCGAGTGCTGTCAAGGCCTCCAGTCCAGTCTCCGGGCCGGGCGCGATGGCCAGGAGCCGCAGGAGCCGTGCCGCGTCGTCGCTCAGACGGCGGTATGACATATCGAAGGCGGCTCCTACCGCCCGCTCGCCGTCGTCCAGTTGATCGATCCTGGTCGTTGCGTCGGCGAGATCGTCTGCCAGCTCTTTGACCGGTTTGCCCGGGTCATTGATCAGCAGCGCGGCGGCGATATGCAGTGCAAGGGGGAGGCATCCGCACAAGGCACTTAGACGTCGTTTCAGTTGGTGAGCCTGCGGTAGCTGATGAGGGCTGCGGCGATGCCGACGAAGGCCAGGAAGTGCTCGGCCTTTCGCTCGTAA